>QKAN01000031.1 GCA_003246365.1 Clostridia bacterium | reverse complement strand
GATGGTACTTGCTCTCGTGTTGAGCCTTGCGGCATTGAGCGGTGCGGCATACTTCTGGAACAAACGCAATCAGGTTGAATAAGTCGAGCATCAGTTTAAGTCAATCTATGCTTTTTCGCGAGATAAGATGTGTTGTTATCGATGGGCGGAGCGCTGGCTCCGCCCATCGAATATGAGCAATTACACTTCTTTAGAACAGGAGCATTGAGCATATGCGAAAGGGAAAATATAAGGTTACACAAAGATTCATCGGTATTGTTGCAATTGTTAGCATGGCAGCAACATTAGGGATACTGTTTTTTATCATACGCCTAACAATGACTTACCTTGACAGCAGGAACGAATATAAACAAATTGCGCAGGCCGCCATTGTTCAAGAATCCCCGCAGGTAACAGAAGAAAATGCTGTCACGCCATCTGTTTCCGCTGAAACAGTGATGATGACGCCTAGCCCGCTACCGGAGGCAGACGCGCCCGTTACAATCGATTGGGTCAATGTTCAAGCGATGAACAAGCAAATCGTTGCCTGGCTTTACTGCGAAGGCACGAACATAAACTACCCAATCGTTAAGGGCAAGGATAATGAATATTATCTGACACACAACGCAAAAAAGAAGGAAGATCAGGCGGGAGCGCTGTTTCTGGACTATCGAAATGCACTCGGGACAAGCCTTGAAAATCTGATTATATACGGACATAGAATGAAAGACGGGTCTATGTTTGGCAAACTGGTCAAGTTTTCCGAATCCAGCTATGTAGATAAACATAAGTTTTATCTTCTTACGCCCACACAAAATTATGAGATAGAGGTATTCGCGTGTAGAACCGTACACCCGGAAGTAAAGTATTTTCCGACAAGTTTCACATGCGAAGATGCAGAAGATCAATATTGTGAAAAGGCAGAAACACAGTCCTATTGGCAAAAAGCGCCGAAGAGCAAAGTGGAAGGGGCAATATTGGTTACATTATCCACTTGCTCAAAATACGACTATTATGAAGAACCGCGGCTGCTTGTTCACGGATGGGCTGTTCCGATAAATGGATAAAAAGCTGACCGACTGGAGCATATCGCGACTATAAAAAAGCATGCATATATTCTGCATGCTTTTGTTGGTTTGTATTTCTTAGTAGTAACAACACGGGAGACAATCGAAATAGGAGAATCTGTTTTCTTTCATGAAATATAGGAAAAATGACATATATGACAGGATGAATACACGCCAATTATATTTCAATTAACAATTTTTTTTAGTGAATAACGCTAAAAGTACCCATATGGCCTTTTCTGAAAACCAAGCAATCCATAAACTAATATTAGCACAGTTAATTTGTGTTGAATAACCGCTCTGAAGCTTGGACGTAAACCCGCTTAAAACAAAATTCTGACTTTAACTGGAGGGAAATCTTTTGAAAAAGATAACGTCAGCACTTTTTATTTTTGTTTTTGTATTTGTTGTGCTTCAGGGGACGGCGTTAGCGGCAACGAATGTTTCGAATGAAAACGAACTAATTACCGCTATGAATACAAGCGGAGATTATACATTAACATCTGACATAACTGTTACTTCATCGACGATATATGTTTCTGCCTCTGTAACAACTAATCTTGATCTAAATGGTCATACTATAACGTTTTCACAGCCGATCATGATTTATGGAACCCTTAATATATCCGGAACAGGGAAACTGATTCGTGGTAACACGACGGCAATGGATACTTTATATGTAATAACAGTATATTCAGGCGGAAGTTTAACGTTGAATACTGCTACATTTGATGGAAATTCGCTTACTTCCTCTCAACGTAGCTTTGTTATGGTTAACGCTGGCGGATCTTTCACGATGAACTCGGGAAGTATTGTGAACAATAATGTGAATACAAATAGTAATGGCGGCGCTGTAACAATATATGGCACATTCAACATGTATGGCGGAACAATCTCAAACAACTCAGCATGCCGCGGTGGTGGAGTAGCGATTGGTTCTGGCGGCGTTTTCAATCTTATTGATGGAGAAATCTCTGGCAACAGAACTGTTAGATATTCGACGAGCGGCGGTCATGGCGGCGGCGTTTATGTGAATGGCACATTCGCAATGAATGGCGGAACAATTGCAAATAACGTTGCCGGTTATGATGGCGGCGGTGTTGCCATAAATGGCGGAACCTTTTATCTGAGAGATGGATTGATCAGCGGTAATAGTGTGCCCGTAACTGGCGCGAGCGGCGACGCCTTGAGCCGATACGGCGGTGGAATTTGGACTTCTTATTCTGCGAACAGTGTTCTTATGATGTCGGGCGGCACGGTCACCAACAACACCGCGTATTACGGCGGCGGTATTAATGTTAACTGCAACAGCCCGGCTTCTTCTATCTCCGGAGGTCAGATTACCAATAATAGTGCTGTAGCTTTTGGGGGCGGAATTCTAGCTGATTTAGGCGGAATAATTGACATTACCGGCAGCACTGTTATCAGCGGAAACTCTGCGCAAGGCGGCGGAGGCGGTATCGCAGTTTACTCGGATTCTTTGTCTTACTCGACTGTAACGCTTGGCACAGGGGTTCAGGTTTCAAGCAATTCAACGGGCGGTGACGGCGGCGGCGTCTATATTCCGCAATTAGGTATCGTAAACCTGAGTGGTGCGTCGATTACGAATAACAGTGCGGGCAATTGGGGCGGCGGCGTTTTTGTTGGCGGGATGAGTTTCAGTGGTTTTAGCACTGCATCAACATTTAACATGACTTCTGGTGTGCTTTATGGAAACACAGCTTCAGTAGCGGGAGCAGATATGGCGACCAGCATTTACGCGAATACGTCTATCATTGCAGCCACCAGCATGGGTTTACCGATTACAGATGTTGACGCATGGTATTGGGACAATCAAGGAGATCGTTTTGCCAACTCGACAAATCCGCAACAGTACACGCCAAACCAAACCGGGATAATCGATATCATTGCAGCAAGTCTTACTGCTCCGGCACCAACGGCTGTACCGGTAGATACTGTTCCTAAAACTGGAGACAAAAACTCACTCGGCACAATAAGCGCGCTACTCTTGCTGAGTTTGACAATAACATTTGCCGCTTCGCGTGTTTGGACGAAATCCCGACGTGCGGAATAAAGAACTCATATGAACAATCCAAAGAAGCGAACGAACTAAAACATTTTTCTAAAAGCGTATAAACAACGAAAATGATCTGCGGAAGTCGATCTTTGTTTCCTGTACAAAAAAATAGTGCATATGCCAACAATCGGGCGTGTTTTTCAGTCGTTTGTTATCGATGGGGGATAAGAAAAGGATTGTAATCACATGAAGTATTCTGAATTAGTTGAAATGCAACCGAAACTCTTGGAATTCGCAACTACAATTCCTTCGCTGTTGGACAACAGATTTCAAATTGTAGAGTATTCTGCGCAGCAGATCATATTGAATAAAGATGAACCAATTACGAAAATTGGAATTTTGTTGTTGGGAAGTTGTAGATCAATCTGTGACCATGAAAACGGCAATATTTTTGTACTCCAAAATCAGGAGCCCGTTTCTTTTATCGGAGCATTCGCGTGCCTTGGACGCGGGGCAGTTGCATCCGCAAAGTTTGAGGCGACATCTTATTGCAAAATCGCATATATCAAACGGGACATTTTTGAAAAATGGATGGAATCCGATGCAGTGTTTATGCGGAATCTTGCGGTGTATTATTGCAGCAGATTTTATAATTATTTTCAGAAAAAAGGCGCAGAACGTATATATAGTTCTCCAAGTTATCTTGTTTTATCATATTTTATTGACACTGTAAAAAATCAGCAAAGTGCAGGAAAGACAGAAAATTACATCAACAAAACGAGGGAAATTATCGGTCAGGAGATCGGTTTGCCGATTAAAACATTGAACCGGACGATCAAAGGTCTTCTCGACGACGGTGCGATCACAATACAACATCGAAAGATTATGCTGTCGAAACAACAAATGTTAAATTCTGCCGCTTATTTGGAAAAATACAAGAGTATTTACAAAAACGGGAAAAAGCAATCGCCGGAAATACAGCAGAGAATCGGATAACCCCTCACTTAATTCCCTGCGGCGTTTCATGCATGAATATAATAGAATTTTTGTGCAAGTTTAAGGATATTAGGGGCTGCTCGCAGATTGCATCCTAACCGCTCAGCTGCGTTCCTGACCGGTGCATTTCGCATAAACGAGCACATAAAAAATATAAATTCTTGTGTTTTTTGTAAAATTATCGCACTTTCATGTAAAATCTGCGTTACTTAGCTTCAAAAAAGGCCACATGGCCTTTTTTTTGCATGGCCGAAATTATAGGATTATAAACTGGTTTTTTAGAGCATTCCATGTGGTTAGAAAAGGAGTTTTTTTGTGAAACGCGTTCATTGCCTGCGAAATCTGGGAATCGCATTTTTTGTTGCTCTCTTGCTGTTGCTTCCGCTTACATCTGCACTTGCAGCGGAGCGAAACGGGGATTTAGATATCATTACGTCAATTCATATAACCGATAGCGCGGGAAATGCTCTGGGTGATAATACGGCAAAGGATGCCAGCATCATTTTGGAGTATACCTTTGCCATTCCGAACGAAGCGACCGGCAGCGCAGGAGATACGTTTACGATCAGTGTTCCGGATGAAATTGCAATATTTACCGATTTAACAGCAACGATCCAGATCAACGGCTCGGTGCTGATAGCGACCGCCTACTTGAGCGCATCCAGCAGGACAATTACGCTGGTTTTTACGGATGAAGCATTTAGTTACTCCGATGTTTCCGGTAATTTTTGGTTTGAACTCGGCTTTAATTCCGATGAGATCGGCAGTTCAAACCCTGTCAACATTTCGTTTGACACTGGCGCGGTGAGCTCCGATATTACGATTCCTGTCAACTTTGACCAGTCGGATCCGGCTAGCGCGAGTATAACAAAATCCGGCGTATACAACGCAACCACAAATGAAATCACCTGGACGATTACAGCAAATTCGGAAAATGCAACAGTAGCATCCATGTCGATTTCGGATACGCTGACAAGTGATCAGACGCTTATTGACGGATCGGTAACGATCAATGGAAGTGCAGCCAGTTCTTCCGATTACGCATATGATTCTTCTTCCGGTACGTTTACCTATACGTTTCCCGGACAGATTACATCACAGCAAGTGATTACATTCAAAACGGCTGTTTCGGATGCAGCTTTGTTGAGCGCAACCGAGTCGAGCCTTACCGTTTCAAACGACGCGAATTTAACAGCCGACGGTGTGACAACGACATCCAATACCGCAAGTGTGACCATTCCGATTTCGCTCATTACAAAATCGGACGAGTATCTGGCATACAACGGATCCGTTACATATACGATTGTCGTGAACGCAAACAATCTGTCCATCGATAATGCAACCGTTACCGATACACTGCCGGATGGTTTGGATATTGATACAACTACGATTTATCTGGATGGAGTTGCGATGAGCGTTGGTACCGGAGCAGGTATGTATTCCATCTCGGGCCAGGATATTACATTCTATTTGGGGGATATCACGAGTTCGCATACGATCACGTATACATGCACCATCAACGAGAACGCGTTTTTTACGCAAACAAATGAAGCGTTTGTCAACACAGCGGGACTAAACGGAGATAGTGTTACAAACAACAATACTGCATCCACAACCTTTACACCGTCAACGCCAATCATCGCAAAAAGTGCGTTGGGATACGATGAATCAACCGGCTATATCACATGGCAGGTGTACGTAAACGGTCATGGCGGCATGGCTTTGGATGTGTTGCTCTATGATCTCGTGATTACAGAAACAATAACGGATGCCAACCAGGATTATGTTCTGGATTCGCTTGTCGTGAAAGATACGGCAGGAACCGTTTATACCAGCGGAACGCTGACGAGTCAGAGCGTTGACGGATTTGTTTATTCTTTTCCGTCGCCTGTTTCCGGAACATACATTTTAACGTTTTATACCAGACTAGTTGATCCCGAACAGTATAAGTCGAACTATTCCGGGATATTTTACAACTCGATCGACGTGTCTTTGAGCAACGGGACGGGTGGGTCTTCGTCTTACGCGCAAAGCGTGACTTCCGAGGTGCTGAGTAAAACGGCAAATGATTTCGACTATGACACGCATGAAATGTCATATACGATTACCGTTAATGCGGATAAGGTTGCATTGACCGGCGTTGTTGTAACAGACACCGTATCGTCAGGCCAAACGTTTTTACCGGCCTCGTTTACGGTAACTGACAGCTCGGGAACAGAATATACGGCTGGAACGCTGACGAGTGATGACGATTCGTTTTCGTATTCGTTCCCGGGTACGATTAACGATACCTATACAATCACCTATAGAACATTAGTTTCAGACGCAACGTTGTTCGAAACAAACGGCACCTATACGCTGAGCAATAACGCCACGCTGATTCATGATGAAATCACGACGCCGATTCAGGTAAGCGATTCAAAAACCATTACGTCGCAGGTTGTTACGAAGAGTGCGGATTACACCTCCGGCAATGACTATATCGACTGGACGATTACGGTTAATCGCGAACAGCAATCTTATACGGATGCTGTCATCACGGACAACCTTGAAGAAGGGCTTGCGCTCGATACATCGTCCATTCAGCTTTACAGCGTGATCGTGAATGCGGACGGTAGCGTAACAAAAAACGCGGATGTTACGATTTCCGGCAGCAATGTAACCTATAATTATTTGACAAGAGTGCTGACGGTATACCTTCCGTCTCCGATGAGCGAGGCGTACCAGTTAAAATTCAGAACATATGTAACGGATAAATATCAGTCTCCGTTTGGAAACGAAGTTATATTTGACGCTGATTCCATTACTGCAGTGGGATATGTAATATCGGAACAGGTTAATGTTTCATATACCGGTTCCGGCGGCTCAGCTACCGGGTCTGTCGGCAGTATGACTGTTTACAAGGTGGATCAGAACGATAATACCGTTTTGCTACAAGGCGCCGTGTTTAACCTTGTAGATCAATATGGAATTGTCATCGATCAGCAAACAACAGATGCAAACGGGGAAGCGTTTTTTGATCTGATTCAGTTGGATACGCAATATACGATTTATGAAATTACAGCGCCAACCGGATATGTGATTGGCTCGCTCGGAACGTCTGGGTACACGTTTACAATTTCATCGTCTGATGCAACCGGCTATACGAAAACCATAACGTTCGAGAACGCGAGTGAATCTGCTTCTGCAACGGGCAGTATCACGCTCACGAAAGTGACGGACACAGGTGCGGCGCTCTCCGGTGCGGTGTTCTCGCTGTATGCAACTAGCGACACATCGCACTTGAACGTTCTTGCGACGGCGACATCGGATGCATCGGGTATTGTATTGTTCGAAAACCTCGTGATGGGTAGTTATGACATCGTGGAAACGACTGCTCCGACAGGGTACACGCTGAGTTCTGTCGTTGCAACGGCGACGTTGACAACCGACGGCGAGACGGTAACCGCGTCTCCCGCATCGATCAGCAACGCGCCGATTCCGGCGGCCAGCGGCAGCATCACGCTCACGAAAGTGACAGACACAGGCGCGGCGCTCTCCGGCGCGGTGTTCTCGCTGTATGCGACCAGCGATACATCGCATTCGACCGTGCTTGCAACGGCAACGTCGGATGCATTGGGTATTGTATTGTTTGAAAACCTCGCGATGGGTAGTTATGACATCGTGGAAACAACTGCCCCGACAGGGTACACGCTAAGTTCTGTCGTTGCGACTGCGACGCTGACAACTGACGGCGAGACAGTAACCGCGTCTCCCGCATCGATCAGCAATTCACCTTATACGGGCAGCATCACACTCACGAAAGTGACAGACACAGGCGCGGCGCTCTCCGGTGCGGTGTTCTCGCTGTATGCGACCAGCGACACATCGCATTCGACTGTGCTTGCAACGGCGACATCGGATGCTTCGGGTATCGTATTGTTCGAAAACCTCGCAATAGGTAGTTACGACATTGTGGAAACGACTGCTCCGGCTGGCTATACGCTGAGCACCGTTGTTGCAACGGCGACGCTAACAACCGACGGCGAGACGGTAACCGCGTCTCCCGCAACGATCAGCAATTCACCCTACACAGGCAGCATCACGCTCACGAAAGTGACAGACACAGGCGCGGCGCTCTCCGGCGCAGTGTTCTCGCTGTATGCGACCAGCGACACATCGCATTCGAACGTGCTTGCGACGGCAACATCGGATGCATCGGGTATCGTATTGTTCGAAAACCTCGCGATGGGCAGTTATGACATCATGGAAACAACTGCGCCGGCTGGCTACACGCTGAGCACCACCGTTGCAACAGCGACGTTGACGACTGATGGCGAGACAGTAACCGCGTCTCCCGCAACGATCAGCAATTCGCTGATTCCAGCGGCTAGTGGCAGCATCACGCTCACGAAAGTGACAGACACAGGCGCGGCGCTCTCCGGCGCGGTGTTCTCGCTGTATGCAACCAGCGACACATCGCATTCGACCGTGCTTGCGACGGCAACATCGAACGCATCGGGTATCGTATTGTTCGAAAATCTCGCAATGGGCAGCTATGACATCGTGGAAACAACTGCTCCGGCTGGCTATACGCTGAGCACCGTTGTTGCAACGGCGACGCTAACAACCGACGGCGAGACGGTAACCGCGTCTCCCGCAACGATCAGCAATTCACCTTACACAGGCAGCATCACGCTCACAAAGGTGACAGACACAGGTGCAGCGCTCTCCGGCGCGGTGTTCTCGCTGTATGCAACTAGCGACACATCGCATTCGACCGTGCTTGCGACGGCAACTTCGGATGCATCGGGTATTGTATTGTTTGAAAATCTCGCAATGGGCAGCTATGACATCGTGGAAACAACTGCTCCGGCTGGCTATACGCTGAGCACCGTTGTTGCAACAGCGACGTTGACGACCGATGGCGAGACGGTAACCGCGTCTCCCGCAACGATCAGCAATTCGCTGATTCCAGCGGCTAGTGGCAGCATCACGCTCACGAAAGTGACAGACACAGGCGCGGCGCTCTCCGGAGCGGTGTTCTCGCTGTATGCAACTAGCGACACATCGCATTCGACCGTGCTTGCGACGGCAACATCGGATGCATCGGGTATCGTATTGTTCGAAAACCTCGCGATGGGCAGTTATGACATCGTAGAAACGAGCGCCCCGACAGGATACACGCTAAGTTCTGTCGTTGCAACGGCGACGTTGACGACCGATGGCGAGACGGTAACCGCGTCTCCCGCGACGATCAGCAATTCACCTTATACGGGCAGCATCACGCTCACGAAAGTGACAGACACAGGCGCGGCGCTTTCCGGCGCAGTGTTCTCGCTCTATGCGACTAGCGATACATCGCATTCGACCGTGCTTGCTACGGCAACATCGGATGCATCGGGTATCGTGCTATTCGAAAACCTCGCGATGGGCAGCTATGACATCATAGAAACGAGCGCACCGACAGGATACACGCTAAGTTCTGTCGTTGCAACGGCGACGCTAACGACCGACGACGTAACGGTTGTGGCCTCTCCGAACGTTATAACAGACATACTCTATACCGGCAATTTATTGATTCAAAAAACGGTAGCCGGGGATCTGGCCAGCGAAACCAGAGCATTTACATTTACCGTGACGCTCAGCACAAACGGAACCTATTCCTATAGCGGATCTTACAGCGGAACGATTTCCAGCGGAGATACGATACAGCTGACGCATGGCCAATATATCCTCATTACGGGATTGCCTGCCGGAACGACATACAGCGTAACGGAGAGCAATTATGGAAGTTATGCAAGGACATCGACCGGGTCAAGCGGCACAATTGCCGCTAACTCCACTAGCACGGCTTCGTTCATCAATACGCTCAGCTCTGTTCCCCAAACCGGAGACGACAACACCGCGCTCAAAGGCTGGGTGCTGATCTTGCTTGGATCGATTAGCTTTGGTTTGTTTTTCCTGTTCGGGTTTCATAAGAAACATACCCGTACGCGCTCAAAATGAAAGAGAAGTTTATGAGCAGAAAAATAGCGAAAAAAAAGAACGGTAAGAACAAGCGCATCACCAAGCAAAAACTGATTGGCATGATCGGAATGTGCTTTTCGGGCATGGTCGTGGTTATCGGAATTGTCATCCTTGTAATGAACCAAATTGTTTATCAGCAAGCGGACAATTCCTACGATACGCTTCGCGGAACACTGCAAACGCTGGACTATGAAATCAGCATGGAACAAGCGCAAGCGGACACCGAGGCAACGGAAAACGGCACGAAAACAGACGATACAGACGATACGGCAAGTGCCGAAGCGACAGCGGATAGTAACATGTCGGCAAAGTTCGATCTGTTAAAAACGGTCAACGAGGACGTTTGCGCATGGATTTTGCAGGAAGGGTCTTCAATTGATTATCCGGTTGCGCATGGATCCGATAACGAGTACTATCTGCATCATCTGTATACAGGCGAAAAAAACAAGCTCGGTTGTATCTTTATGGATTTCAGAAACAGTGCTGATTTTAGCGACAAAAACACCGTTTTATACGGACATAACATGAAAAACGGGTCTATGTTTCACAGCATTACAGACTATAAAGACCCGGATGTTTATTTGACAAGGCCGACGATGACGCTATATACGCCGGACGGAACGTATCTCATCGAACTGTTCGCCGGAGATGTTGTGTCGGTGAATTCGCAATTTCTGCAATTCAATTTCGATACGGATGAGGACTTTCTGGATTACGTTGCGCAATTGAGACAGAACTCTACGTTTGAAAGCGACGTTGAGATGACAGCGAAAGATCAAATGATCATGCTTTGCACTTGTTCATATGAATTCACAGGCGCGCGGTATGTGTTAGCCGGAAAACTTACAAAGATCTCCTAGGTGTTAGATACAATAATAAACGTCCAGCAGAGAACATATTGAAGGAGGAACCATCGATTATGGAATCTGGTGCGGTAAACAGCAAACCGATCCCTGTCCGAAAACAACTGATCTACTCGTTGAGTGAAATCGGCTCCAATCCGATCTATACGATCACGTTATCGTTCCTTACGTTTTTCTATACTGACGTAATGGGAATTAACGCAGGAATCGTCGGAATCGTGATCCTGATCAGCCGGATTTTTGACGGGTTTAGCGACATCTGGGCGGGAAATATCATTGACCATACGCATACAAAATCCGGTTCTGCGCGTCCGTGGCTGCTCTGGACAGCATTTCCGCTTGCGCTTTCCTATGTGGCGTTGTTTACCGTGCCAAATTGGAGTGAAGTCGGTAAGGTTATTTATATCTTTGTTTCATATAACTTTGCCATGACGCTGGTTTTCACGCTATTTAACTCCAGCATCAATGCGCTGCCGATCTACATGACGGACGACACGAAAAGCCGTTCTTCGTCCTATGCCATCCGGCTGATCGTTGCCGGTCTTATTCAGGCGATTTTATCGTATGTGTTTATGAATGTGATCGACGCCATGGGCGCAGATCAATCTGCATGGATCAAGTTTGCCGCAATCCTCGGGACAATTTCTTTTGTTGCGTGCGTAATTGTCTTCTTTGGAACCAAAGAAAGCATTGTGGCGCAAGAATCATCGAGTGGAGATATTAAACTGCTGGAATCGATCAAATCGACCGTGCATAATAAGTATTGGTTCATGGTACTCGGCATCATTCTCCTTCTCGTTCTTCATCAGATTTCCACGCTAACAGTCGGCGTGTATTACGCAAAGTACATTTTGCATGATGAAACACTTGCGGGAAGTCTCGTTTTGTATCATCATATGGGCGGAGCTGTTGGTATGCTGATTATGCCGTTTCTGCTGCAAAAAGGGGTTTCGAAGCGGAACGCGACGCTCGCGGGCGGATTTCTGTTGCTTGCCGGATCGATTGTTTCCATGATTCGCTGCGAAGGGGCGTTTCTGATCATCTCGCTTGCGCTGCGCGGATGCGGATTTGGCATAGCGAGCAGCACATATCTTGGCATGCTGGCGGACACGGTGGATTACGGCGAGTGGAAAAACGGCGTTCGAAATCCGGCGGTTACGACCTGCGCGGGTACATTTGGGCAGAAACTCGGCAGCGGGCTTGGAACGGCGTTGTTTGGCTTGGCTTTGTCCGCCGCCGGTTACGATGGCCTCGCAAACACTCAGCCGGAAAGTGCAATTTCCTGTATTCGCTTTTTATTTACCGTGTTGCCTGCGGTGATCTATGTGCTGCTGATCGTCGTTACGTTATTGTATCGACTTGATAAAGAATATCCGGTCATCATGAAAGAACTGGAAGCAAGACACAGCGCGGCAAACACGACAGAATCATCCTATCCGCAAGAATGAGAGGCATATAACGATGGAATTCAAAGGCTATAAAATTGAAGAACTGCAAGCAGGATTATTCGCTATTTGCGACGAGAAAACGGACGCGATGTATCTGATTGTGGGTGAACAAAAAGCGCTTCTTATCGATACAGGCACGATGAAACCGGATATTATGCCGATGCTGCGGACGCTGACGGATAAGCCCATTGAACTTGCGCTGACGCACGCGCATATCGACCATATGTACCACGCCGGAGAATTCAACACCGTATATCTGCACAAAAACGACATCGCCGCCTGGAAGAAAGGCGTTTTACAGATTTTGATGCTGGCAGGATTTGCCATGTTTCATGTGCCTGCAAAGCGTTTTCAAGTATCGGGATATATTCCTGTTTCGGAAGAGACGAAGATCGATTTGGGCGGTGTGCAGGTTCGCGTCGTCGATGCGCCTGGGCATACGCCGGGATCGTGCGTATATGTGTGTGATGCGCTTCAAACGGTGTTTATGGGGGATGCGGTCGGCAGCGGCGGTCCGACGGCCTGGCTCTGGCTGCCGGGCAGCTTACACATCGGCGCTTACCGCGATCATTTAAAACAGTTGCAGGAAAAGCTGGAACCGTTTGCTTCCTACCGCTTTCTCGGCGGGCATAGTATGATTGATTTTGTTCCGGAAGACATGCCGGATTTTGTTCCGCTAAGTTTGAAGACGGTGAAAGATATGTACACGCTCTGCGAAAAGATGCTGTCTGGCTCGATTGAGCCAAAGACAAAACAAAAACAGGCGTTGATGACCGTTTGGCAATACGCATACGGAACTGCGGGAATGTGGGTCACTAAAAGAAAGATAAGAGAATAACTAATTCAATTTATGTTTTCTGCAAACAAGAAATACGATTTGAGTATTATTTTTTAAAATAATGACTCCAGTTAATTATACTGGAGTTATTTATTTCGACTGTAGTCAAAATAAATCAAACGGTTGCTACAATCCCGCCTTACTGTGAAGTTACGATAGACCGGATGAACAAATCGTATGTAAGGAGAGATATCAACCTTGAAAAAGTTAGCTAAGCACTCAGCCATTTATATCTTTTGCGTACTACTTGTTGCTTCGTTCGCACTGTATGGATGTTCTTCCGAAACGACAGAAGAAGCGACAATGACTTCGTCGTCAAACGCTGCAATGCCGGGCATTGCCGCAGATGCAACCTATGTTCAGGTGCAGAGCATTGACGGAAACACCATAACGGCAATCATCGGCACCATGTCGCAGCCATCCGGCCAAACGGTCGGCAACGCGCCGCAGGGACAGGGAGACAGCAGCGCCGCGCCGCAGGGAACACCGGAACAGCCGTCTACAGATGCCGGAACGCAGCCGGACGGTCAGAAGCCGGACGGTCAGGGCGGCGGCATGATGGGCTTTACAGCGGGCACGGAGACGCTTGTGTTTACGGTTGGTGACAGCACAGTTATCACCAAGCAAAGCATGAATGAAACGGCGGATGCGGCGTTGACCGACATTGCGGTGGGCGATATTCTCGCGATTACGCTTTCGAGCGACAATGTTGCGGAAACGATCTTGATTCAATCCACCGGCGATGCTCCTGCAGATGCGGCACAGGGTAATTAACGTTCGTTAAAATCTGAACCGAACAATCACAAGAAACGGCGCGGAGAATAAGCTTCCGCGCCGCGTTGTTTTTGTTTGCCGTTTGCTTTAGCGGGATTTTAGACCGGCGATGATCAAAATGAAGTTCGAGCATCATGCCTCAGCGCGGAAACAAGTTGCGCGGATCGACAACCAAAGGCAAAAGAACGCATCTGCTACCATTTTGGGAACGAAACGCGTTTCGTATAATGTTATCAGGAGGATAAGATCGATGCAGTATGGCTATTTTGATCAGGATCAGCGCGAATACGTCGTTGAACGGGTAGATACGCCTGTTTCATGGACGAATTATATCGGCACCAAAAATATGTGCGGGGTGTTTAACCAGACGGCGGGCGGCTATCTGTTTAACGGATCGAGCGAATATCATAGAATTACGCGGTTTCGGCCGAATGGCGTGCCGATGGATTTTCCCGGGCATTATGTATATCTGCGCGAAGAGGCGGACGGCGACTATTGGAGCATCAGCTGGCAGCCGGTCGGGAAACCGTTTGACCAGGCAAAGTACACCTGTCGTCACGGCTTGTCCTACAGTAAATATCTCTGCGATTACCGCGGCATCCATGCGGAGGAAACGTTGTTTGTTGCCGAGGACGATCCGGTAGAAATTTGGGATGTTACCGTGCGAAACGACAGCAAAAGAACGCGCAAACTGTCGCTATTTTCCTATTGCGAATTTTCGTTTCACCAAATTGACATGGACAACCGCAATTTTCAAATGAGTTTGTATGCGGCGGGATCACGCTATCAAGATGGCGTCATCGAACACGATCTGTATTACGAGGAAGACGGATATCAGTTCTTCACATCCAGCTTTGAACCGGACGGCTATGATTGCCTGCGAGATTCTTTCATCGGACCGTATCGCACGGAACGCAACCCGCTGGCGGTAGAATGCGGCGCGTGCTCCGGCAGTGCGGAACTTGGCGGAAATCACTGCGGTACGCTCCAAAAACGAATGACGCTTGCGCCGGGCGAAAGCGTCCGCGTTATCTTTCTTTTGGGAGAAGGCGGCATCAACGAAGGCCGCGAAATGCGCGCGCGGTATGCAAACGCGACGGCTGTGGATGAGCAGTTTGAGAACCTGCGCCGTTTCTGGGACGATAAGCTAAAACGGTTGCAGATTCAAACGCCTAACGCGGGCATGAACGCGCTCATCAATACTTGGACGCTGTATCAAAGTGAAATCAATGTCATCTTTTCGCGATTTTCATCGTTTATCGAAGTCGGCGGAAGAACGGGTCTTGGTTATCGCGATACCGCGCAGGACGCTATGTGCATTCCGCACAGCAACCCCGAAAAATGCAGACAGCGCATCGTGGAGTTGCTGCGAGCCGAAACAAAGGCGGGGTATGGGTTGCATCTGTTTGAACCGCGCTGGTTTGAGCCCGAGCAAAAGACGCAGAGTTTCCGTTCGCCAACGGTGATTCCGACGCCGGATCGCGCCAGCATCGTACACGGCTTAAAAGACGCCTGTTCGGACGACGCACTCTGGCTGGTTGCATCGGTGACACAATACATCAAGGAAACAGGCGATCTTTCCTTTGCCGGAGAGCAGATTTCCTATGCCGACGGAGCAGAAGAGAGCGTTTACGAGCATCTGAAACGAATCCTCGATTTTTCAGCGGAGCAAGTCGGGCAGAACGGAATATGCAAAGGTCTGCGTGCGGACTGGAACGATTGTCTCAATCTCGGCGGCGGCGAAAGCGCAATGGTGAGTTTCTTGCACTATTGGGCGTTGCAGCAATTTATCCCGATGGCGCAAAAGCTTGGTTTTGCAAAGGATGCAGCGCAGTATACCTTAATGGCAGAGCGTGTGCGCGAAACCTGCGAACACGTGCTTTGGGACGGGGAGTGGTATATCCGCGGCATTACGGCGGACAACCGCAAAATCGGTACCCATACGGATACGGAAGGGAAAGTGCACCTCGAGAGCAACGCTTGGGCGGTGCTTTCCGGCGTTGCTTCCAAGGAACACGGTGAAAAAGCGCTTGCGTCAATTCAGACCTATTTGTTTACGCAATATGGTATTTTGCTTAACGCACCGCCTTATACCAAACCGGACGACGGAATTGGTTTTGTGACGCGCGTATACCCCGGACTAAAGGAAAACGGCGCAATTTTCTCGCATCCCAACCCTTGGGCTTGGGGCGCGGCTTGCGCGCTTGGAGACGGAGAAGCGGCGATGCGGTTTTACGACGCATTGTGCCCGTACCACCAAAATGATAGAATAGAAGTCAGGCAGGCCGAGCCGTATTCCTATTGTCAGTTCGTGGTTGGAAAGGCGCATACGGCGTTTGGCCGCGCGCGGCATCCGTTCATGACGGGGTCGGCCGGATGGTCGTATTTCGCGGCAACGGAGTATATTCTCGGCATTCGACCCGATTACGATGCGTTGATCGTTGACCCCTGCATTCCGCCGGACTGGAAGGAATTTTCCCTGACGCGTATCTGGCGCGGGGCAACATATGAAATCCATGTGATCAATCCCGGCGGCGTTTCTGGCGGGGTAAAGTCGATTCAGGTCGACGGAATTACCGTTGATCGCATACCGGCGTTGCCAAACGGCGCATCTTGCCGCGTAGAAGTGGAACTTGGATGAAAAGCAAAGCAGGCTTCGGTATATTCCGAAGCCTGTGCTATCATACGGCGACGGAGGAGCAAAAAATGGGAAAAGAGCGAAAAGGGAACGGCGTATCTCTGAAACACGGCCTAATTGCTCTCATCGGCGTGTGCTGGGTGCTGCCCGTGCTGCTGATTCTGGCGATGAGCGGTTATTTTATCCGCAACAACCTGCAAAGCCGAATTGACGACACCATAGACACCAGCGTAACGAACGCGCTGAACCTGACGAAGGCAAATCTGGATTCCGCGCTTGCCGCGTCCCGCGCGGCGAGTTACGACAACGTTATCCAGCGTGCCTATACCCAGTTTTTGGAAGATCAGGATAGCATTGCGCTCTATGCAAGCGTGACTGAATATCTTTCGCAGCAATACTCATATGATGAGAACTTTCGCGGCGTAATGCTATACTTCGTCACCGATCCAACAACAATCTACTATGCAACCAACCGCTCGAACCCGGCAAAGACGGATTCAATTCGAAATTACCGTGCATATGCGCATGAAATTGCGCTGGACCTTTCAGGCGAGTCAAGCACGCAAGTTTGCTTTTTCCAGGCGGACGGCGCTCTGTATATGCTTCGCAACATCGTGGACAACGCGTTCAACCCGTATGCCGTCATCATTATGGAGTGCGATACCGAATCGTTGCTTGCACCGCTGCAAAACATCGTATGGCTGACGGACGCGAGCGTGGTTTTAAACGACATATCGCTTGTGATCGCGGGAGACGGGGTTGAACGGGAGGGCGGACAAAACATCGTTGCTGCGGTCGACTCGAAGTATCCGATTGACCGTACGCTTCGCACTTCCGACTATTCAATCAATCTGCTTGCCCGTTCGGACGGTACTGAGATTACGAATGAACTGCCGAGTTCCATGCGCTTTCTGGTCATCGTCGTGCTGCTCGCTGTGCCGCTTTTAACGTTTGTCGTCTGGGCGTTTTATCGTTATGTAACGGAGCCGCTCACACGCCTGATCGACGCGGCGCGGCATGTCAAGCGCGGCGAACGCGGATATGCGATTGACCCGCTGCCGCAGAGCCGTGAATTTCGCTCGTTGGCGGAGCATTTTAACAGCATGTCCGCTGAACTTAAATCGCAGTTTGACCGGAGCTATGAGGAACAGCTCGCCTTGCAGGACGCGCGCGTAAAAGCGCTGCAGAGCCAGATCAGCCCGCATTTTCTGAACAATACGCTGGAGATTGTCAACTGGGAAGTGCGCATGGCAAACAACGACAAGGCGGAGCACATGATTGAGTCGCTTTCTACTATGCTGGATGCGGCGATGGCCAGAGGCGGCAGTCCGGTTGTGCCGATTCGGGAAGAACTCAGGTATGTGGAAGCGTATCTGTATATCCTGTCGGAGCGATACGGCGAGCGGTTGCAAGTTGACAAACAGATTGACGAAGCGTTGCTATGCCAGTCGGTTCCGCGTTTGATTTTGCAGCCGATCGTTGAAAATGCGGTGGAACACGGCGTTGAACAGCGCTCCTCCGGTGTAATCACACTCCGGATCTATGCGAAAGAATATCTCTGCCTTGAGGTAGAAAACGACGGAAACATGACCGATCAGGATCGGGAGAATATCAAGCGGCTCTTAAACTGGGACGGCACAAGCGAAGATCCCGAAAACAAACTTGGCAGAATCGGCATTCGAAATGTGAACAGGCGCATCAAAATTCTCTATGGAGAAGAATATGGACTCACGATAGAAGAAGTCGCGCCGGGCAGTATTTGCGCGAGAATCATCCTGCCGCTTGGCGAAATTCAACAGTAACGCGTATATACAGCTCTTAAACCGCAAATCGCGGCATAGTCTTGCTGCGTTTTTATGAAACGCTTGCCTAACTCCGCAACCACGGGCAAAAAACGGCAACTCCGAACCTTATTGGCAAAGGGGCTGCCGTCCTATAATAAAACTACTGAAAGCAAATCGTTGTTTGCATTTCTATTTAAAAATCGATACGGAGGAAAGAGACCATGAAGAAAACCCTTGCGTTGATTCTTGTGTTGGCTATGTGCCTGACTGCCTTCACGGCGTGCCAACCGGCGACAACCGCGACGACGGAAGAAACAACTGCCACCGAAGCTGTTGCAGAAGCAACTGACGCGCCGGAAGCGGCAGCGGAACCTGTTTCCCTGACGGTCGTAACCTCTTACGGCGGCGACGACGGCAACCGCGCCAACTACGAAGCTGCGCTTGCCGGCTACGAAGCGGCAACGGGCAACACCGTGCTCGACGCATCCGCTACGTCCAACGAAGAATGGAAAGCCAAAGTCATGACCGACTTTGAAACCGGAACCGAACCCGATGTTCTGTTCTATTTCAACGGCAGCGACTCGGATGCGATCATCTCCGCTGGCAAAGTTGTTTCTCTGGACGACATCCGTGCGGTCTATCCGGACTATGCCTCCAACATGAAAGAAGATATGCTCGTTGCTTCGTCCGTGGACGGCAAGATCTACAGCGTACCGGTCAACGGTTACTGGGAGAGCATGTTTGTTAACACCAAGGTTCTGGAAGCGGCTGGCGTTTCCGTTCCGGGCGCGGACTATACCTGGGATCAGTTCCTTGCGGACTGCCAGTTGATCAAGGACGCCGGATTTACACCCGTTGCGGTCTCCCTGCAGGAAGTTCCGCATTACTGGTTTGAGTTCACCGTTTATAACAACGGTTCCACCGCGGATCACCTCAACGTGCCCGCTTCCTCCAGCGATGAAACCGGCCTGAAATGGGCCGCGGGTCTCGAAGACATCAAAGCGCTCTACGATGCAGGCTTCCTGCCCGAGAACACGCTGACCGCGACCGACGCTGAAACCGTGCAGCTTGTTGCAGACGGCGAGGCAGCGTTCCTGATCGACGGCAGCTGGAAGATCGGCTTCTTCCAGACCAACTGTGCAGACCATCTCGAAGACTTCGCGCTCTGTTATGTTCCGGCGAAAGGTGACCGCGCGGCAACCGATCTGATCGGCGGCATCTCGATGGGTTACTACATCACCGAAAAGGCCTGGGAAGATCCGGCCAAGCGCGACGCAGCTGTCAAGTTTGTTGAATACATGACGAGCGACGAGCAGGTTTCCATCTTCTCCGTCACCGCCGTGACAGCTCTGAAGAACGGCGTAACCGCGTCGGATAGTCTGGACAGCCTCCAGAATTCCGCAATTGCAATGTGCGCAGGTGCAACGAGCGTTGTCGGCGCCGTGCAGGATAAGCTCACGAGCGAGCAGCGCGGCGATCTCTTCGCAAACGTGAAGAACATCGTTACCTCCAAGATCACCGCTGCGGAAGCAATCGATTCCGCTCTGGCGAAATAACCAAAGAAACCTTAAGTAACCAAACAGGGGTCGACCGAGTGATCGGCCGGCCCCTGACATTTATTTCGAGAGTTTTCAAAAACCGGACAGGCGAACCTGTCGCAACACGCGCCGTTGCAATTTGAATACGGCGCATTACCGGAGGCAGAACGAATGAATTCCATGATTTACAAAAAGAAATCGCCGCTGTTTTTCTTTCTGCTGCCGGCGCTCGTGTTTCTGGTTGTTTATCTATACTATCCGTTTGTACAAAACATCATCAATAGCTTTCTCGCAATTTCCGGACTCGGCACAAAGGCATCCGGGGTAAATCAACCTTGGTATACAAACTATGTTGAACTCTGGAACGATCCGAGCATGCGCACTGCGGTGAAAAACACGCTGCTGCTCGTGGTCTGCACGCTGGTGTTTCAGGTGGGTACCGCGCTCGTGCTTGCGCTCATTGTAGACCGTATCAAAGTTGGCGCGAAGTTCTTTCGAACGCTGTATTTTTTCCCGATCGTTATCAGCGCAACGGCACTTGGTTTGCTGTTTAATCTCATTTTTCTCTATAACGGTGGCATGCTTAATCAACTGTTGCAAAACATCGGTTGGACAAGCGCGAACATCGACTGGAAGGGTGAAAAGTATTACTTATTCACCATGCTGCTTCCGGTGCTTTGGCAATATGTCGGCTTCTATTTCGTCATTCTCGTGACCGGACTGAACAATATTTCTACGGATGTATATGAAGCGGCGGAGCTTGACGGCGCGGTCGGATGGAAGCGCGTGCGGTATATCACGCTGCCGCTGCTGAGAAACGTCATCTGCACCTGCCTTGTGCTTGCGGTGACCGGCGCGTTAAAGGTGTTCGATTTGCCGTGGGTCATGATGGGCGCGGGCATTCCGCTGGATCAGTCCTGGTTGACGGGAACATACATGTATAACCAGACCTTCACACGCGGCAATGTGGACTATGGTTCCGCAATCGCTGTGGTAATCGTTGTGCTCGGCGTGCTGCTGGCGCAGGTTGCAAACCGTGTGTTCAAAGAAAAAGAGTACTGAGAAAGGGAGGATTGACGTATGCAGCGAAAGAAATCCAATACGGGACGGCAATTCTCGTTGGCGCAGACGGCCTCCTACGCGGTGCTGATCTTCTGGGCGATTACAACGGCATATCCGTTTTTGTGGGTCATCATTAACTCGTTTCGTCAGCGCGGAGAAATCCGCTCGGACTCGTTTTCGATTCCCTGGCCCTGGACAAGCAGCTTTACACTGGAAAATTATGTGACGGCGAATGACCGCAGCGATTTTTTCGCGGGATATACCAACAGCATTCTTATCTCCGTGGTCGTTACCGTTGTTGTGGTTCTGCTTGCCGGTCTGTTTGCCTACGGTATGGTGCGCTATCGCTTTCGGGGCCAAAAATTTCTGCATGGCATGATCATCGCAGCGATGATGTTTCCGGTGTTTTCCACGATTATTCCGGTGTTTCGCATGGAGGTGCTCTGGGGCATCGCCAGCACGCAAAACCGTTGGCTCTCGCTTCTTTCTACCGCGCTGCCGCAGATTGCGGGAAACCTTGCGTTTGCAATCGTGGTGCTGATGGGCTTTATTCGAAGCGTTCCGATCGATTTGGAAGAGGCAGCCTATCTGGACGGGTGCAATGTGTTTCAGATCTATTTTAAGATCATCATTCCCGTTGCAAAACCGTCCTTTGCAACCGTCGCTATTTTCTCGTTCCTCTGGTCGTATAACGACCTGTTTACGCAGACGTTTTTCCTGCGCTACCCGAAAGAGAAAACCATCACGCTGTTGATCAACGAAATCAGTTCGCAGGCAGGCGTGAACTATGGACTGATGGCGGCTTCCGTCGTGTTGGTTGTGGTTCCCGTGCTTCTGGTGTATGTCATTCTGCAGAAGAATATCATCAAAGGATTGACCGTTGGCGCGGTGAAAGGATGACAAAAATACGACAAAATCCTGTGCTATAATAGTCGGGAAGGAGAATCCCGATGATCAAAGTTTTGCTGATTGATGATGAAGCGATTATACTCGAGGGCTTGAAAAAGGTCGTCGATTGGGCAGGCTTTGGCTGCGAGGTGGTCGCGGTTGCACAAAACGCTGCGGACGGAACCGCCGCGATTCGGGCACATCAGCCGCAAATCGTGTTTACGGACATCAAAATGCCGGATCAGGATGGTCTGACTATGCTCGCGGGTGTCAAAAGCGAATTTCCCTCGATGGAAATTACGGTTTTAACCGGATATCGGGACTTTGACTATGCGCAGGAAGCGATCCGCCTGGGGGTTACGCGTCTGTTGCTGAAGCCTTCGAAAATGGACGAAATCAACGAGGCGATGCACGCGATGACGGAGAACCTCCGCGCGTCCGGCGTGCAATGTTCGGAAACAGAAGAGGAAGACAAACCGGCAGGCAGTTTTCTGGTGCGCGAAGCGGTGCAGTTTATGGAGAGCCGGTATGCCGATAAAATCACGTTGCAGGATGTTGCGGATCATTGCTATGTGTCCCAGTGGCACCTGAGCAAGCTGCTCAACCGCCATATGGAAAAGAGCTTTTATGATGTGCTCAATGAAATCCGCATCAAAAAAGCGCAGCAGCTTTTGAGCGATCCGAAGTTGAAGGTAGGGGACATCGGCGAACGCGTCGGCTATTGCGACCCGGGGCATTTTGCCCGAACGTTTAAGAAGATTACGGGCATGAGCGCGTGCGAGTATCGAAACGGGATACGTTGAACGCTGCTCATTAGAATTTTGAAAACTCACTTGAGAATGATCATTGACTGGTCATTCTCGTTTTATGAAAAGGAGCAGTTATGATTTGCTTTGGAACCGGCGGTTGGCGCGCCGAAATTGGCAAGGACTTTTACATGGCGAATATTCAACTGGTTGCACAGGGGCTCGCAAAAACGTTGCTTACGGATGGAAAAACGGATTTACCCGTCGTCATCGGATATGACAGAAGGTTTCTTTCGGAAGAAGCGGCGGTTTGGATGGCGGAAGTGCTCGCGGCAAACGGAATTCAAGTTTGGTTCATGCGGCGCAGCGTACCGACCCCGCTGGTTATGTATATCGTAAAATCGCACGGACTGCACCGCGGCATCGAAATTACCGCATCGCACAACCCGAGCAACTATAACGGAATCAAGATCATCATCGAAGAAGGGCGCGACGCGTCGCTGGAGGTAACCCAGCGGCTCGAAGAAGAGATCAACGCGCTGTCCGGCGCGAAAACAATGCCGTTTTCAGACGCAGAGGGGAAGGGCCTGATTCGTTACCTCGAGAATCCGTTTAATGACTTTATCGACTCGGTTCTCGGCGTAATCGACGTTGCGGCAATTCGCGAACGCGGGCCGCGAATCTTGTTCGACTCCATGCACGGGTCTTCGACCTATCCGCTGACGGTAATTTTCAACACCGCGCGCTGCACCGTGGATCAGATACACGCGGACAAGGACGCATATTTCGGCGGAATGATGCCGGCGCCGACGGAAGACACCATGACGGAGCTGAAAAATCTTGTCGTCTACGGGAAATACGACCTCGGTATCGCGGTAGACGGAGACGGTGACCGCCTCGGCATCATCGATGCGACGGGTCGCTATATCAGCGCAAATGAAATTCTTGTGTTGCTGTATCAGTATTTGCATGAAGTGAAAGGTTGGAAAGGGCCGGTGGTTCGAAATCTTTCAACCACACATCTGCTGGATCGCCTTGCGGAGTCGTTTGGAGAACAATGCTATGAAGTTCCGGTCGGGTTTAAATATATTTCTTCGAAGATAGACGAAGTGGACGCGGTGCTCGGCGGAGAATCTTCCGGCGGCCTAACGGTTCGCGGGCATATTCACGGCAAGGATTCGGTTTATTCCTCCGCACTGTTTGTGGAAATGATCTGCAAAACCGGAAAGAACCCGAGCGAAATGCTTGATGAACTGGAACAAAAATTCGGCAAATATATCATGAAGGAAAGTAACGTCCGCTTTTCAGCACCGCAGAAAGCGGAACTGGAAAAGATTGTCTTTACGGATTGTATGTTGCCGGAATTCGAGGAACCGCCTGTCAAGGTCAGTTACGAGGATGGGGCAAAGGTGTATTTTGCGGATGACTCATTCGTGATATGCCGTTTCAGCGGCACGGAGCCGTTGCTTCGCATCTTTGCGGAAGGACACAGCGAGGAGCAGGCGCTTTCTTATATCCGCGCCTGGCAAATGCTGCTGCACCTGTAAAGTAAGATAAAACAAAGTATTAACTGTAGCTATAAAAACTCTCCTGCCGTTTTTGGAATGGCAGGATTTTTTTATTCTTCAAATAAAACAAAAAATGAAATTCAGGATGCGCAGGATAAAACAAAATAAACACGAATGATCGAAATATGCGGAATGAATGGGAAAGAGCGCAGATGAAATTCGACCATATTTTTGCCATCAAACCGGAATATTTAACAAAAATCAATAAAAAATCGTCTAAAAGCTATGAATCAATCGTCAAAATTACGAATTACCAGTTGAAATCTCATGATATTAATTGTACAATTGTGTTTAATTAATAGTCTTTTCACAGTTCAGCTCTAAATAGAAAACATTGGGGGAATATCCAGATGGAACAAAGGAATAAAGCGAGATTTGTTTGGCCTGCGACATTAACCGTTGCGAGCGTGCTTTTTGGTTGGCATGCCGGCGGCGGCTTTGCAACGGGCAATCAGGCGAATCAGTTTTACGTAATCACCGGATGGTTCGGCCCGTTTTCGGCGGTGCTGGCGTTGTTGCTGCTTTCGCTTGTGGTGCGCGAAGCGATGATCATGTACAACCAAAACCATCTGACCAGCTATAAACAACTGTTTGAAACGCTGTATCATCCGCTCGATAAAGTTGAGCTGGTGTTTGAAGTTTATTTTTACATTATGATTCTCATGGCGATCAGCGCGAGCATCGCCGGCACGGGAAAAATGTTTCAGGATATTGCAAACATCTCTTACCCGGTTTCCGTCGGCATCGTCGGCATCGTTCTGTTGGCGTTGACCATGTTTGGCGCGGATCTGGTGCGCAAAGCCAGCACGGTTATGACAGTGCTGATTCTGGTTGCGGCGCTTTGTATTTTCGCCATCGCAATTGTGCAGAAAAGCGATGTGATTGCGCAGGTTTTTGTAAACGGACCAACCTGGTCGCAGCTGCCGCTGGCGCTTCTCAAGTCGTTCCAATATGCGGGATTCCAGAGCGCGGCGATTCCGACCATGATCGCGGTCGGTACGGTGCTTGTAACGCCGAAAGACAGCAAAAAATCCATGTGGATCGCGTTTGTGCTCAGCAGCGCTGTGCTCTGCCTGTCGGTGCTCATGCTGCTTGGCTGGAGCGATGTTTACGTTGCGATTGAGGGCGGAAGCACGATTCCCACTTTGACGATTACAAAACAACTGGGATCGCCGTTTTTAACCTGGGCATATTATATCTGCTTGTTCCTCTGCTTTGTCTCAACGGCTGTCGCGGCGATTTTCGGTGTGGTCGGACGTTTTGTAAACACAAAAGCATTTTCCGGAATGAAAAACGAGAAGTCGCGCAGCGCGATTCTTTCCGCAATTGTGATGATCATTTCGATGGGTGTGTCTCTTGCGGGACTGACCAACATCATCAAATACGGTTACGGATACTGCGGATATATCGGCATTGTATTTATCATCATTCCGTTCTTGACGGTCGGTGTCTATAAAAACCGGAAAAAGGCAAAAGAGCTTGCCGCATCCGGGTCGAAGGAATAATTACAGGAAGGGCATATGCAAACAATTCAAATTCCCTACAATCGAGATCATTTAGACTTGCATGTTGCCGAGGAGAACCTGAAGGCGGTTTTGCTGCAACGCGAGTGGAAAGAAACGACGAGTCTGTCTGAGACGGAGCTTGTGCTCAATGCGCTGCGCAATCCCGTTGGAACGCTGTCTCTGAGCGATTTATCGCGTAATAAACGGCGCGTTGTCGTCGTAACAAGCGACCATACGCGCGCTATGCCGAGCAAGCTGACGCTGCCGCTGCTGCTTTCGGAAATACGGCGCGGAAATCCGGATGCGGAGATTACGATTTTAATTGCGACCGGACTGCACCGCGCAACGACCGAAGACGAACAACGCGCCATGTTTGGCGACGAAATCGTAGATCATGAAACAATTTTCGTGAATGATGCCTTTCAGCCGGATAATTTTGTCCGCGTCTGCGGGTTGCCGTCCGGCGCTAGTTTTTGCGTAAACCGGTTGGTGACGGAGTGCGATCTTTTAATTGCGGAAGGGTTTATCGAGCCGCACTTTTTTGCGGGGTTCTCCGGCGGTAGGAAAAGCATTCTGCCCGGTGTTTGCTCGGAAGAAACGGTAAACGAGAACCATTCGTTTCAGGCAATCGGCAGCGCATATGCGCGAACCGGTGTACTCTCGCACAACCCGATTCATGAGGATATGATTTTTGCCGCACGCGCGGTCAACCTTGCATTCATCCTCAACGTTGCAATGGATGAAACAAAGCACGTGATCGCCGCGTTTGCGGGAGATATGGAACAGGCGCACGAAGCGGGTGTAGCGGTAATTCGCAGACTATCCAGCATTGAGCCGGTGACCGGCGACATCGTTATAACGGGTAATTCGGGCTATCCGATGGACCAGAACCTGTATCAGGCTTCCAAATCCGCAGATACCGCCGAGGCGTGCGCGGGGGAAGACGGCGTAATCATTGTTTGCGCCGGATGCTGCGACGGCATGGGCGGAGAACACTTTACACGATTGATCACTTCGGGAACACCTGAGGAAATTGAACAAACCCTTGCGAAGATCCCCCCGAAAGAGACGATTCCGGAACAATGGGTTCCGCAGATCTATGCGCGCATCATGAAAAAACATCCGCTGATTCTTGTCAGCGGGCTGGATCATGAAACCGTGCGAGAAGCAAACATGATTCCGGCGGATTCACCGGACGAGGCGCTCGCGCTTGCCTATCAGATGAGGGGCGCGCAAGCAAGCGTAGTTGTAATTCCAAACGGAATAGCGGTTTTTTGCAACCGCTGAACAAGCCCCGCGATCAGGCGGACGATATGGAAAGGAAGAGACACATGGAGCCAGGTTATGGGTTAAAGGTAAACGCTGACGATAACGTCGCGACGGTGTTCGCGAATGGAACGGAAGCGGGGGACACGGTTGTTGTTCGCGATAAAAAAGGGGTTGAAGAAAGCTTCGTAGCGCTTAACGCAATTCCGTATGGACATAAAATTGCGCTGCGGGACATCAAAAAAGGCGAGCCGATTATGAAGTACGGCGAAAAGCTCGGTATTGCGAGCGTGGATATTACGCGCGGTGAGCATGTGCATGTGCAGAATCTTGACAGCGCGCGCGGCCGCGGGGACTTATAAAGGAGAGTAAAAATCATGGAATTTTACGGATATAGAAGACCGGACGGAAAGATCGGCGCGCGCAATCATGTTGCAGTTATTCCGAGCGTCATTTGCTCCAACGACGTTGCGCAGGCGATTGTCCACCAAGTGCGCGGTACAGTCGGTTTTTTCCATCATCAAGGCTGCTGCCAGCTGCCGCCGGACCTCGACCGCGTGACGGAAACGCTCATCAGCCTCGGAACCAGCCCGAATGTCGCCGCGGTACTCATCGTGAGCCTCGGCTGCGAAGGCACAGATTTTCAGCGTGTTTACGACACGATCGCCAAGACCGGAAAGCCGGTTGAAATGATCGGTATTCAGGCGCTGGGCGGTGCTTCACGCGCCATTCAGGCGGGCACCGATTTGGCGCAGAAGCTCGTTATTCAAACGTCGTCTCAACAGCGCACACCGGCGGATATTTCAGAAGTGGTGATGGCGATTAAGTGCGGCGGATCGGACGCGACCAGCGGCATGGCGTCCAACTGCGTTATCGGGCAGGTTGCGGATCGTCTGGTGGATCTCGGTGCAACGGTTATCTTCGGCGAAACAACGGAATTTTTGGGCGCGGAACACATTCTTGCGCGGCGCGCTGCAACGCCGGAAGTGGCGGAGCGCATCTACGGCATTGTTGCGGCAATGGAGAAACGCGCCATGTCCCTCGGCTGCGATATGCGCAAAGGGCAGCCAACGCCTGGCAACATTCTGGGCGGGTTGACCACGATTGAAGAAAAGTCTCTTGGCGCAATCGTAAAGAGCGGTACGCGCCCGATTCAGGGCGTTCTGGAATATCCAGAGCGGATTATCGACCAGAAAGGGCTCTGGATTAAAGACACACCGGGCCGCGAACCGGAGATTTTAACCGGCATGGCGGCGACAGGGGCGCAGGCGATGATGTTTTCTACCGGACGCGGCGCACCGCAGGGATTTCCCAGCATGCCCGTCATCAAAATTTGCGGCAATGTCAACACATACAAAAACATGGAACACGACATGGACCTCAACGCGGGTCGCATCATCACCGGCGAGCGGAGCATTGAGCAGGTTGCGGACGAGGCGTTCGATTTACTGCTCAACGTTCTAAACGGCGCCTACACAAAGAACGAAACCATAGGGTACTTTAACAGCATCGACATTCACACGTTAGGCCCGGTCATTTAATTGACGGCATAACGCTTCCTGATATCGCGAGAGAGGCAAAAGACTCCCCTGACGGGGAGTCTTTTGCTGTACAAACGATAAAACGCACGTAAGAAAGACAAAAGGTTTCCCCACCGAAAAGGGAAACCTTCTGCCTGCGTTAGAAAAAAGGAGGTATTTCAATGACCTGGTAGCTTACTTTGGGTAATTCGAATCAAAGGGTTACCGGCGCAGAACGCCGATAAAGCGTTTCTTTATTTGCGGGCGATTGCCGCGCGCACCTTCTGCGCAACGTGCTCCGCCGTAAGGCCGAAGCGCTGCTGCAGATAGCTCTGCGGGCCGACTTCGCCGAACTCGTCCTCAACGGCAACATATTCGAGCGGTACGAGGCAGGAAGCGACGAGCGCTTCCGCGACGGCGCTGCGCAGTCCGCCGATGCGGTTGTGGTTTTCTGCGGTGACGACGGCGCCAGTTTTCTTTGCATAGGAAAGCAGCAGTTCCTCGTCAAGCGGTTTCACGGTGAACATATCGATGACCGCAGCCTGGATTCCTTCGCCCGCGAGGGTTTCGGCGGCCTGCAGCGCTTCGTGTACCATGATTCCGCTGGAGACGATGACCGCGTCCGTACCGTCGCGCAGAACGATACCCTTGCCGATGGGCGTCTGGGTGCCTTCTTCGTAGAGCTTGGCGGTGGATTTGCGCGTTGTGCGAATGTATTTTACGCCCGGACGGTCTTTTGCCTGCATCAGTACGCTCTTAAACTGCTCCACGTCGGAAATATCGATGACGGTACTGCCGGGAAGCGCGCGATAGAGCGCCATATCTTCAAACGGCATATGCGTACCGCCGTTGAGCGCGGCGGTAACACCCGGGTCGCTGCCGACGATGGTGATGTCGTTGTGCGCATAACCACCGGAAAGGAACGCCTGGTCATAGACGCGGCGCGAGGCAAAGGGACCAAAGGTATGCAGAATCGGCTTGAATCCGGCGGCTGCAAGGCCGCAGGCGACGCCGACCATGTTGGATTCGGCGATACCGCAGTTCATTGAATGAACCGGGTTTTCCGCGGACCATTTTGTCGTACCCATGCAGCTCATCAAATCTGCATCCAGATAATACACATCCGGATCATCCTTGATCATGGCGGGCACAAGCATGCTGAACGCATCCTTATAGGTGACGGGGTTCATGCTTCCGTTATACACAATTTTCATGTCGGTTCCCTCCTCATTGCGCGGCAAGCGCGTCGCGCTCGCTCTGCAGCTGGGCAATCCAGCGGTCCGCTTGCTCGCGGGAAACCTGCATGCTGTGGTTGAACACAGTCTGCTCGACTTCCGCTATGCCTGCGCCCTTAACGCTGTCCAGAATGATCATATGCGCCTTGCCGGGCACGGCTTCCGCGCGGTGAATCGCGTCGGATATTTCGACAACGCAATTGCCGTTAACACGGTGTGCGTCAAATCCGAACGCAAGTGCTTTAGCGAGGAAATCGCCTTGCGGCAAAATTGCGTCTATGGTTCCGTCAAGCTGCTTTTTGTTGTTGTCCACAAACCAGAAAAGGTTGTCAACACCGCGACCCGCCGCGAGCATAGCGGCTTCCCAAACCTGACCTTCGTTCATCTCTCCGTCTCCGGTGATGAGGAAAACGCGGTTGCCGCGTCCTTTTAGCTGGTCGCCGATCGCGAGGCCTACAGCCTGAGACGTGCCTTGACCGAGAGAACCCGTGGTCATGTCAACGCCGGGGGTTTTCAGCCTGTCGCAGTGGCTGGGTAACGTCGTATGGGGTTGGTTCAGCGTGTTGAGCAGTTCATAAGGGAAATATCCCTTGACTGCGAGTGCGGCATAAACTGCCGGTCCAGCATGACCCTTGGAGCAGACAAGCTTGTCGCGTTCCGGCCAGCTGGGGTTTTTCGGGTCAATGCGCATCACTTCACCGTAGAGTACGGCAAGAAGGTCCGCAACGCTCAGCGAGCCGCCAAGATGGCCGACACCAAGAGCACCAATCTGGGTTACGATTCCAATACGGATCTGCAACGCAAGATCCTTGAGTGATTTTTTTAATTCAGGTTGCACGCAACACTCACCTCCGATTACGCACAGTATAGCATGGCGTTTTTTGTAAAACAAGGATGTACAATAAAAAACGCTCAATTTTCCTGAAAGTTCTTTTTCATATTCCGCGTATGTTGGGAATTCTTCGGGAAACGCCGGCCGGAAAAAATTATTTGAAAAAATTGCGGTCTTTACTTTTTGCGAACAAAACCAGACACATGTGTCTATAAAAAACACAAAATTTGGCGGTTAACTAGGAAATTAAACGGTTAACTCACAAAAATATGCCGAAATTAAGCGGAAAATTCGGAATTATTTCAACAGTTGACAAAAACACATATGTATGGCAAACTTTCAGTATCAAATTCATTTATTTCAAAAGAAACTTCGCAAATAATTTATCGGGCGAAAAAACATCAACATTAAATAGTAAATTCAACTATAAGAAATCAGACAGACAGTAGTAAAATAAAATAAACGAATGTGTTTATAAAACTGTTAAACATTCAATGATAAATCGAGAAATCTTACTGATTACAGTTCATTGATGCGGTGTTGACAACGCTTCAAAAGACAAAAGGAGAGAGCTTACATGAATCAAATTGGTTTGCATGTCGGATATTGGATGGGTTCCGGTGGAGATACGGATATCTTCAGCATGCTGGAGCATACGCATAAAGCCGGAGTTGATGTGTTTGAGGTTTTGCCCGGTCTTGTGCTGAATCTTTCCAAAGAAGACCGACTCAGATTAAAGGATACGATCGCCGATTATGGCATGGCGCTCAGCATCAACGGCGGGCTGAACGAAACGAACGACATCTCATCGGACGATCCCGCCATCCGCGAGATTGGCGTAGAGCATAGCAAACGCGTGCTGGAAGCCGCCGCGGAGGCGGGATCCGACCGTTGGTCTGGCGTGAACTTTTCAGCATGGCTGAAACGCCCGCCGAATCTTTGTGATACTGCGGAAAAAATGCGTGTGCGTGATTTAAGCGTCGGATCGCTAAAACAGATTATGCCGGTTGCGGAAAACCTCGGCGTTACTTATTGCTTCGAGGTGGTCAATCGTTATGAACAGTTCCTTTTCAATACGGCTGCGGAAGGCATAGCGTTCTGCGAGGCAGTCGACAGCCCGAACGCAAAACTGCTCATCGATGTGTATCATATGAACATTGAAGAAGACAGCATTTTTGACGCGATACGGTTGACCGCAAAGAGCGGTAGACTCGGACACTTTCATGTTGGCGAATCGAACAGGCGGATTCCGGGCAACGGGATTGGTCATATGCCGTGGGCGGAAGTGTTTCAAACACTCAAAGAAGTGGATTACCAGGAATATATTACAATGGAGTCCTTTGTGCTGATGGGGTGCCGTACCGCGATGAATGTTTGCGTATGGCGCGATCTGAGCTGCGGCGCCGACTTGGACAAAATGGTTGAGGACGCGCGAAACGGCGCACAGTTCGTTCGGTCTTTCTTGAAATAAAAACAGCGAAAGACAACGCGAATATCTGCAAAACACCGGCAAGCTATACCTATTAATGAAAGATCAATTTCAAATAGAAACCGAAGAGGGCCAGGGAATCCAGAATGACCCAACGCGTCAACCGCTTATCTTGCAGTGTATGACCGCGTTCCAGAATGGATACGCCTTGAAGCGTTAACTGCTGTAAAAGGTCGATGCTTTCGATTTCGATGTTCATGCAACAGATACCACCGTCGAAAGATGACAATTGCTTTTGCGCGCAGGATGCGCCGAACACGGGGCGAACGAGCTCTATTTCTAGATTAGGCAGGCGATAGGTGACAGCACCGCTCAGCGAGCCGGACTCGTTTCCCTGATAGATGTCTCCAAAGATCCGATAGGGCGCGTTATCCGGCGACCAGTCAAGCACCTTTTTCCACACTTGAATTGTACGTTCCAGATTTTTTGTAATGACTTCTACGCCGGATAACCGCGCAAATGGGCCGTAAATTGTGGATTGCGACGGTTGATCTTTCGGATATTCCCGGCGATTGGTTAGCTCCATTGTGAAGCCAAGCGGGTCTGCGGAGCACACATATGCCCAGAAAACATTTTCTCCATATGGAAGCGCGCGGCCCCGCTGCTCAATCTCGATTCCGCGTTGCGAGAGTTCGGCAATCGATTCGTCGGAGGAGACGAGGTCGAAGAGCAGATGGTGAATGCCGCGACCGGCGCTGGTTAAAAAATCACTCCAACAGGAGTTACCCTGCAAAGGCTGGATCATTTCCAGCTCGATGTTTGAGAAACGATAAAACAACATGCGGCATGCGAAATCTTCCGGTTTGCCGCGATAGAATCGTCCCGGTATGTGCATTGTTTCCAATTCTTGCGCAGGGACCCAACCAAGAAGACGGTTTAACTGTTCCGCCGCTGCGTCAACGTCCGGCACAACAACGCCGATTTGAATGATGTGAGAAAAATCTTGTTTCATGTTCGGATTCCTCCTGTTATATGCGCATCAGCGTGGAAATTCTGGCTGTGATACGAACAATAAATGGACCAATGTGCGTTCGGTTTGGCGAGTATGGAAGGCAGCGATTGAGATTTCAGAAATTTGTTAAACATACAGTTGACAAGGTGTTTGTTATATGTTATTGTGACACTGATGTTTAAAAACACGCATGTATAGAATCTCATAAATCGCTTCAATTGGCAATACTCTTTGCAAAAACTTAAAAAATCTAGTAAATACTACCCAAATTTTCGCTTTAAAACAAATACGATTTCCGCACGCAAGTTTAAATGCTTTAAAAAACAGCTAGACAAACGAAATAATAAAACATAAATGTTTATAAATTTTACTGGCGGAACAGCCGCCGGAATTAAAGAAGGGAGAGATTATTAGGAATGAAAAAGCTCTTGGCGATCATTTTGACACTGATCCTGGCCGTGTCGGTATTTGGATGTGCACAAACCGCCACAACGCAGGAAACCACCGCTACAGAAACGACAACAACAGATGCTGCCGCGACAGCAACGGAGGCTCCCGCCGCTGAAAAGACAATCGTAAAAATCGGCGTACTTGCACCGCTTTCTGGCTCAGTTGCTTCACAGGGTGCGGAGATGAAGGCCGGTGTTACAGCGGCTCTCGAATACTTCAATGAGAACGTTGGATTCAAAAACCTCGAAAACGTTGAGGTTGAAGTAGTATTCGCAGACTCCGAAAGCTCCCCTGACGTCGGCGTTTCCGAGTTTGAAAAGCTCGTCACCGTCGATAAGGTCATTGCAGTGCTCGGCAGCTACCAGAGCTCCGTCACCAGCCCCTGCGCGACACTTGCTAACAAGTATCACGTTCCCTACGTAACCATCAACGCAGTTGCGGACACCGTTCTTTCGCAGGATGCGAACTACGTGTTCAGACCGCACCTTGGTGACTCTGCAGAACAGTATCAGCATCTTGAAATGATGAAGGCGCTCAGCGCAGTTTCCCCGATCACGAAGATGGCGTTTGTCGGTTCTGCCGACGACTACGGCAATAGCTGCCTCGAAATGTACACCTGGGTTGCCAGCGAAATCGGCGCCGAAATGGTTGTCAGCGAACAGGTGCAGTCCGGCGTAGCCGACATGTCCGGTGCGGTTCAGAAGATTAAAGCCGCAGATGTCGATCTCGTCGTTGCAACGTTGCAGGTCAACGAAGCGCTGCTGTTCCAGAAACAGCTCAAAGAATACGGCGTTTCCGTTCCCGTCTTCGCAAAGGGCGGCGGTTACCTCGACGCAACGTTCATCCCCTCTGTCGGCGATGCGGCCGATGGCGTTCTCTCCAGCGCACAGTGGCTGCCGGACAGCTTGAACTTCCTCCCGGAAGAAGCAACTGTTTGGGCGAACCGCATGGAAGAGATTTCCGGTATGCCTGCTAACGAGTGTGCTTGCAATGGCTGGCTCGCTCTCGGCATCGTACTGGATTGCATGGATACGGGCATGGCACTTGACAGCGAGACCCTCGCAGCCACGATCGACCAGCTCGAAATGGGTCCGGATCATTGGGCCAACCTGTTCTTCCGTCATCCGCTGATCAAGTTCGAAGATGGCGCAAAACGTGACGGCACCCCGATCTACAACCAGAACTGGAATGCTCAACTGCAGTTTGGTCAGCTCCAGGATGGCGTGTACAAACTGGTTTATCCGTTCACCCTCGCTGGCGATATCGGCAGCGCGACGAACCCGCTGATCTGGCCGTACGTAGTAGACTAATCGAACCAAAGCAAGTTCAAATCAAAGAACCCCCTGCGGAATACCGCAGGGGGTTCTAGTTGTATTCGCATGTCCAACAGGATTTTTACGTAACAAAAAAACCGCCGTGATCGGCGGATAAAACATATGCTAAATTGTGGTTACTTGGCGTAAATGCATTTGACTTCTTCGATGAACAGATCGATCATCGCGTCAACCTTATGCGGATTGGTTTTGAGATCGTGACTGAGAATGGATTCGTTAATCACGTAAATAAAACCGTAACTCATCACGTAAATGTTATAAAGAAACAGATCGATATCCATATCCGCGACCAGTTCGCCGGTTTCAACAGCGCGCTGAACACGGCGGCGCTTGAGTGCGTATACGTAACGGTTGGTTTCGTCGTTTAGATCGGACAAAAACTCGAACTCCGGACGATCAAACACGTTGAACAACACGATGTCGGACTTATTACTACAGGCAAATTCCACGTGTCTGCGAAGCCAGGCGAAGATGTTGCTGGTTTCTGCAGCCATATTTGTATATATATTACGCTTGGTTTCAAGATGTTTTTTAATTGCCTCTACATAAAGGCACTTTTTATCGCTGTAATAGTAATACAACGGTGTACGAGTAATATTGAGGATATCGGCTATTTCGGACATATTTGTCGCGTCATAACCTTTTTCCGAGAATAAGCGCAATGCAACATTACAAATCTCGTCTTTTAAATTCTCACTCTTAGCGGATGCTTTTCTCATCGTTACTCCTAATATTGACCCAAATACGAAAAATAATCACATTTTTGTACACTGGGATGGTCTGTTTTGAAAATAACAGTAATTTTTATTATTATAATACATGCGAGTATAATTTGCAATCAAAAATCGCAATCTTTCTATCGATTTCGCGATATCTATTTCGACAGATATGTTTTTGAATGAAAAGAAAACGGACAAGATATCCAATAAAAACGGAATCATGGCCGAACCACGACGGGGATCCGGTTCGGCCATGATCATTGTACATCGCCGCATTACAATGCGGACTGGAATTCGTTACTGATAAAATACGCGGAACGCTTAAACCATGCCGGACGTGCGCGGTTTGTCAATCGTGTACACGGTCGCTTCGCGCATTGCCTGTTCAGAGAGTTCCTGACCGATGCCGGGACGATCCGGAATTTCGAAGTATCCGTTTTTCGGCACGTAGTCATATTTGCATGTTGCGCGCATATCCGCCTTCATGCCGCCTTCGTGCATCTCGTGGATGATGAAGTTCGGGATGACTGCTTCAACATGCAGCGACGCCGCGGTTGAAATCGGGCCGCCACAAACGTGAATCTGTACGGCTGCATCGTAGATATTACCCATGTCGCAAATTTTCTTTGTTTCCGTGATACCGCCTGCAAGGCAGATATCCGGCTGTAAAACCTGCAACGCGCGCTTTTCGAGGAAAGGACGGAAACCCCAGCGAGAATAGATGCGTTCGCCGCCCGCCAGAGGAATATTTACCTTTTTGCGAATTTCCACGAAAGATTCCACGTTCAGCGGGTGAACCGCTTCTTCCATGTAGTAGATGTTGAGATCTTCCAGCTTCTGTCCGATCTGAATTGCGGTGTTCGTGTCCGAATACGCATGCAGCTCCAAGATGATGTCCAGATCCTTGCCACCTACGTCGCGCATTGCTTTTACACGATCGTAAGTTAACTGCAGGGTGGAAACGGGGAGAACGCCGCGCATCGGCCATTCGGCGACGGGAAGATCGCGCGCCCATACATAGTCGTTCGTCATCGCAAGAGGATCGACCTTGATTGCGGTATAGCCTTCTTTGAGCGCTTTTTCCGTTGCGTGCGCATATTCAATGGGCTTCGCAAGATTTTTGTGCGTGTCGCCCCAGTCGAATTGAAGCTGGCTGGCGTATGCGCGGAGCTTCTCGTTCGTTTTTCCGCCGAGGAGTTCGTAAACCGGTTTTCCAACCGCTTTGCCCTTGATGTCCCAGAGAGCGATGTCCACGGCGCTCATGCCGGCGCTGATGACGGTGCCGCCGCCCATCCCCCAGAACGTTGTCCGGAAGATGTTTTCATAGATTTCTTCAATCTTCATCGGATCGCGTCCGACCAGTAACTGCGCAAAGTCGCGCGCAATGCCGACTCCTGCATGATGGGCTTTTCCGTAAGCAAGACCGACTTCGCCGAAACCGGATATACCCTCATCCGTGTTGACACGCATTACGATTGGCGCTCCGGTGCTCATCGGTTTGATTTCGAAAACATCTACGCTTGTAATTTTCATTTCCTTGATTCCTTTCTCCTGTGTTGATCCTTGATATGCAGGCGTTCTCATTATCTTTTTGTTGTGAAAACGCTTGTAAACAGCTGATTCCGCAAAGATAGGCCGTATTTACGGCTTTGGAAGAAATTATGTACACAAATGTACAAGAAAGATTGGATTTTTCTATAGGGTAACATATACAAATAGGAAAAGCAACATATGTGCACAAAAAAAATAGTCCAAAAATCGGGCTATTTTCTTCTTTTTACGGCTTGACAACACTCTATTTGGTCAGTATTATTATTACATACGTGTATGTACAAAAAAGTAAACACATTTACGCATTTTAAAGCCTGAATTTCTGGCAATTCGGGCAAATTCACTCCAAAAAGCAACTCGTAAGATCAACCTCCGTCTATTTACGGGAAAATACAAACATCCATAAACATAAAAAGTATATTCGCTCATTTATAATATAAACATCGAAGCAATCGCGTTTCATTCTTGGAAAGCAGAAATGAAGGAGCAATACAATGAAATCACTCGTAATGACGAAAATTGGCGACCCGAAAGAAAAGACCATTGGAGAGCTTGAACTCCGCGAATTCCCGATGCCGGAGCCCGGACCGGAAGATGTTCTGATCAAAGTTGCGTATGCGTCCATATGCGGATCGGACATTCACTTTCTGAAAGGCGAAATCGGTAATCTGTACGATCGGATCAAGAGCGAACTGCCGCGTCAGATTGGGCACGAAATTTCGGGCACCATCGAAAAAGCCGGCGCGAAGGCGATGGCGATTGGCTTGAAACCCGGAGACAAGATCACCGCGTTTTACAACGAATTTTGCCACTCTTGCTATTATTGCCGCGATACCAGCGACGATAAAAAAATATTCTGCCCAAGCAGAAAGTCCCATCACGACGCGATGAGTCAATATGTCTGCTGGCATATGTCCCAGATTTATAAACTGCCGGAAGAAGCGGATCTGCGGGATGCCTGCCTGACCGAACCGATGAGCGTTGCGCTCCAGGCTGTGGAAAAGGCGGAAATCGAAATCGGTTCCCACGTTGCTGTGTTTGGCGGCGGCGGAATTGGCCTGATGATTGCGCAACTGGCAAAGATGGCGGGGGCGGCTACGGTAACGGTAATCGAACCAGTCGCAGGCAAGCGCGAAATTGCATTGACGATTGGCGCAGATTATACCATCGATCCGATTTCCGAAGATTTGGTTGCAAGAGCGAAGGAAATCACGGGCGGCATGGGGTTCGACATCATTCTCGAGAGTTCCGGCGCGGCGTCCGCGGCAAAAGCGGCACCGGACATCGCGGTTGTTGGCGGAAAAATAATCTACTTTGCCATGTATAATCCGGCGTTCGATATGTCGGTCAATCTGTTCCAGACGTTTTATCAGAAGGGCCTGATCATGCGCGGCGTATTGTTCTCAGATCGCTGCGTAGAGCGGGCGGTACGCATGCTTCCGCGCATGGACTTTACAAACATCATTCAGCGCGTACATCCGCTAGAAGATTTTGACAAGGCGTTCGCGGATATGGGCAGCGGCCAGTATATCAAGGTTATTTTGAAGTGCAACGATTAATCAAGAAATAAGAAATCTGCGGATTTCCACGAATACAGCATCAATAAGAAGAATACAAACATACGAAGAATGAACGGTCAGTCCAACACTAATTTATCATCGGGAGGTATTTGAATGATTTATTTACAGGCGCTGCTGGACGGCATTATGCTCGGCGGCGTATACGCAACGGTTGCGGTTGGTTTGAGCCTGGCGTTTGGCGTCATGAACATTCTCAACTGGGCACATGGCGAACTGCTCATGGTTAGCATGTTCATCTCCTATCTTTTGATCACGTATCTGAAGATTGACCCCTATCTGACGCTGTTTGTCAACGTCATCGTGATGTTCGGCGTTGGTTATATCCTCCAGAAAAATGTGTTTTCGACCATTTTGAAGAAGGATAAGGACAAGGAACCGATGAGCGTTCTGATTGCGACTTCGGGTCTTGGCATGATCCTTGTGAGCGTCGCGACAATGATTTTCGGTTCAAACGCGATGTCTGCGCAAACGCAGTATTCCGGAAAAACAATCTGGTTTGGCGACATCATGTTTTCGATCCCGCGTTCGATTTCATTTGGCATCGCGATTCTGACAACAATTGCACTCTATCTGCTGCTGCAAAAGACGGAACTTGGCCGCTCGCTGCGCGCAACGGCGCAAAACCGCGAAGTTGCGAAACTCATGGGCATCAACACCGACCGCGCTTATAACATCGCATTCGGCATAAGCCTTGCGCTCGTCGGCATCGCTGCGGCGCTGCTCGTGCCGAACTACACGGTTTATCCGAAGGTCGGCGGTTCGTTCGGTCTCAAAGCGTTCGTCATCGTCCTGCTCGGCGGCAAGGGCAACGTGCCCGGCGCGCTGGTCGGCGGACTGACGATCGGTATCATTGAACGGCTTGGCGCAATCATCTGGAACGAATCCTATGCGCTGCTGCTTGTTTACGCCCTGTTCATTCTGATCCTGCTGGTCATGCCGGACGGCATCTTCAGCATCAAGAGGAGGAAAGCCGCGTGAAACTCAAAAACGTAAAACTAAGCCAATGGATCGTGTATCCACTCGCGCTGATCGCCGCGGTCGTGCCGCTGTTTATCAGTAACACCTACATCATCAACCTGCTGGTGCTCACCACGATCTATTGCGTACTGGCATCTGCTTGGAACTTCATCTCCGGCTTTGCGGGACAGTTCGGCTTCAGCGGCGTGTTTTTCGCGCTTGGCGCTTATATCACCGCCGGTATGTTCGACACCTGCAAGATTACGCCTTGGATCGGCATGTTCATTGCCGCCGCCGTCGTTTCCGTGATCGCGCTGGGCATGGGCTACCTGACTTTCTCGCTGAAGAAAACCTATTTCACGCTTGCGACGCTGGCGCTGCTCAACATTTCGCAGCTCATCTTCGTGCAAAACAAGGTGATCCTCGGCATCGACTTCAAAGGAACGGCCGGTTTGCGTTTGCCCTGGATTGGCGGGCTGGCAAACATGCAGTTCATGAATAACCGCGGTTACTACTATATCGCGCTTGCGATTCTTGTATTAACGTTGATCCTGACCAATGTTCTCGTTCGTTCGAAAATGGGATTCTATTTCAAGGCGATCAACACGAACCCCATGGCGGCCAGTTCTCTTGGCGTAAACGTCATGAAATACAAACAATATGCGCAGGTGCTTACGGCGTTCATCATGGGTCTCATCGGCGGCGTCTATGTCATGTATATTTCGTCGATCGAGCCGATCAGCATGTTCAGTTATGAAATCGTCTTTAACATCATGCTTATGGCGCTTGTTGGCGGCCGCGCGACGGTTTACGGCCCGACAATCGGCGCGATCATCCTGATGCCGCTTTACGCGCTGCTGCGGCTCTGGTTCTCGTCGAAGCTTCCGGGCCTGCCCACCGCTATCTTTGGTTTAATCCTCATGCTTGTCACGCAGTTCATGCCGGAAGGGCTCGTCCCGTTTGTGCAGGAAAAGCTCCATCTTCGCAAGACGCGCTTGATGGGACAGGCGGACACCGCGCAGGCGAAGTAGGAGAGCGATATGGAAGAGAAAAAAGTTGTATTAAGAGCCGAACATATTACAAAAGAGTTCGGCGGCTTGCGGGCAATTGACGACGCGAGCCTGTATCTGAAAGATAATGAAATCCTCGGTTTGATCGGCCCGAACGGCGCGGGAAAGACGACCATGTTTAACATGATCTCCGGCACGCTGCCGCTGACATCCGGCAAGATCTACATCAACGGAAAACTCATCAACAAACCGGTTGCGCACAAAATGACGGCGCTCGGTATCGGCAGAACCTATCAGGTGGTGCAGCCGTTTTCCAACCTGACTGTTATTGAAAACACGATGGTGGGCGCGTTTTTGCACACGAACGATGCCAAAGTTGCACGCGAAAAGAGCATGAAGGTGCTTGAACTTCTCGGGCTGGCGCACAAAGCGGATGTTCCCGGCAAAGATCTCGCGCTGATTGACCTGAAGCGAATGGAGGTTGCCCGCGCGCTTGCGACCGAGCCGACCATCCTTTTGCTGGACGAAGTCATGGCGGGTTTGAATCCGTCCGACGGACTTCAGGTGATGGACATGATCCGCCAGATCAAGCAGACAGGCATCTCCATCATCATTATCGAACACGTCATGCGTGCGGTAATGGGACTTTGCGAGAGAATCTATGTGTTGAGCCAGGGCAAGATGCTGGCAGAAGGCACGCCGGCCGAGGTGTCAAGTAACCCCGAGGTCATCGAATCTTACCTGGGAGGCAAACATGGCAATGCTAAAGGTTGAAAATCTATATGTGAGATACGGCGCGTTCGAGGTGCTGCACGGCATCAGCCTTGAAGTGGAACAGGGAGAAATCGTTGCTCTGCTCGGCGGCAACGGCGCGGGCAAAACGACCACGATCAACACCATCTCCGGCGGCGTACGTCAGGTGAGCGGTACCATCGAGTTTAAAGGACAGGACATCTCCAAGATGGAAACCTACAAACGTCCCGCTCTTGGCATCACGCAGGTTCCGGAAGGCAGAAGACTTTTCCCGGATATGACGGTTCTGGACAATCTGCTCATTGGCTCCTATTTGCCCAAGAGCCGCGTAAAGCGGCATGAAAACCTGGAGCGCTGCTTCGAACTGTTTCCGAAGCTCTTTGAACGGAAAAATCAGCTTGCCGGTTGTATGTCCGGCGGCGAACAGCAGATGTGCGCGATTGCCCGCGGCATGATGCAGGCGCCGGAACTGCTGATGCTGGACGAACCTTCTCTTGGTCTCGCGCCGGTTATCGTTGAAAGCGTGTTCGAAACGATTCAAAAGATCAACGAACAGGGCGTAACGATTTTGCTTGTTGAGCAAAATGTGCATTCTTCGCTGGAGATTGCCGACCGTGCCTATGTTATCGAGACCGGGCAAAACATCATCAGCGGCAAGAGCACCGATCTTGCGCAGAACGAATCGGTTAAGAAAGCGTATCTGGGCCTGTAACGACTAAAATCGTGCGCGTTTGTGCGTCATGATAGTCGAACAATTGAATATCGGTCGATGGAACGGTTTGGGGTGAAAAAACCTCACCCCTTAGCTTCTTGCAGTTTCAATTCTTATAAATGCGGGAATATATGACCGGGAAAACGATTGGTTCAGGAAACGGGGCAGAGAAACAACGGCGAGATAAACGCCGAAGAAATACCATTTTACGAAGGCACAGCCGGAGGCAAACGACCGACCGCGCCAAACAAAGAAGGGGGATTGAGATAGTTGTATAAGATTCTCGTAATTAACTTTGGTGGAACATCAACGAAGATCGCGGTGTATGAGGACGACCAGTTTGTCGTGGATCATGTGTTCCGGCATTCTCTGGAAGATATGAAAGCGCACAGCACTTCCCGCGAGCAGGTTGTATTCCGCAAAGGGTTGATTCTTGATTGGCTGACGGAAAACGGGTATCCGATGAAAGACTTTGCCTGCGTCGCCATGATGGGCGGAACAATCAAAGAAGCGAAGCGGAGCGGCGTCTATCTTCTGGAAGGAAAATACAAAGAAGGTCTGCTGGCAACGTATATGCCGGACGAACCGCCGATTCATGGAAACCGGATCATCACGCCCATCACGCTTGAACTGATCGGCGATTTGAACATTCCCGTATATGTGGCCGATCCTCCGTCAGTTGACGAATTTGACGCGGTTTCGCGCATCGTCGGCGTAGGCGGCGGATATGAACGCAGATCCGCATTCCATGCGCTGAGCCAGAAGGCGACTGGACGCAAGATGGCAAAAGACATCGGAAAAGACTATACGGACTGCCGGTTTGTCGTTGCGCACATGGGCGCGGGCATCAGCGTTGGCGCACATCGCGATGGTAAAGTCGTGGACGTGAACGACGTTGGCGAGGGTGAAGGCCCGTTTACGCCGCAGCGCGCGGGCACGGTGCCGACCTATATCATGCTCGATTTGTGCTATGACAAAGGCTTAACCAAGAAAGAAGCGCACAAACGCATTCGCGGTGCCGCAGGTCTGATCGGCCTTCTCGGCACGGATAACATCATCGAGGTGGAGCAGCGCATCGCCGCAGGCGACGAATATGCAGGCGTTGTGCTCGAAGCGATGGCGTATCAGGTCGCAAAATCCATCGGCGCATGCGTTGCCGCGCTGGAAGGCCGCGTAGATGCAATCGGCATCACCGGCGGCATTGCATATTCGGAATTCATTATGAACCATATCAAGAAACGCGTTTCAGCATTTGCTCCGATTCTGGTTTATCCCGGCGAATGCGAAAACGAAGCGCTTGCACTTGGCGCATATCGCGTAGTGTCAGGGCAGGAACAGCCGCTGACGTTGGACTGAACAAGAGGTGAGAGAAATTGATTTACAAAGATTTTGATGCTGTCATAGAGCAGGCAAAAGCGAAAAAACGCGGCGTTCGCGTCGCGGTAATCGAAGCCGGCGAAGAACACACGCTGGATGCGGCAACGCAGGCCTGGCGCGATGGTATCATCAAACCGGTACTGATTGGCAACAGCGAAAAGATTTTCTCGCTGCTGAAAGATCCGGAACTCAAAGAAGCAGTGATTCACACCGATTCGCCGCAGGAGAGCGCGGAGACTGCCGTACGGCTTGTCCGCGAAGGTAAGATCGACTTTCTGATGAAGGGGCTTGCCGAAACGTCTACGGTATTAAAAGCGATTCTCAACCGTGAGACAGGAATTCGAACCGGACGTACGATCAGCCAGATTACGCTGATCGCGGTGAGCACGTATCACAAGCTGCTCTGCGTGACAGACCCCGCGATTGTTGCGTTGCCGACGCTTGAAAAGAAAAAGGACATCGTGCAGAACGCTGTGGATGTGTTGCAGAAGCTCGGATACGAACGCCCGAAGGTTGCCGCGCTCTGCGCAATCGAAAAAGTGAATCCCGACATGATTGAAACCGTAGATGCAGAAGCCCTTAGCAAAATGGTGGATGCGGGAGAAATTACCGGGTGCGAATTCGAGGGACCGATTTCCGCGGATATCGCGTTCGACGCCGCTGCGGCAAAGATCAAAGGCTATCAAGGCAGCGTGTGCGGAGATCCCGATTTGCTGCTGATGCCGACGCTGGCTGCCGGAAACATCCTCTGCAAAGCGATGCGGCAGTTCGCCGGTTCAATCAACGTCGGTGTAATGGTCGGCGCAAAGGTGCCGATGGTGCTTGTTTCGCGCAGTACCAATACAAAATCGAAGTATACGTCTCTCGCCGTCGTTTCCGAGATGGTTTGATCAATACGTTACAAAGGCGTACGTCGTTACGCCTTTCAATTATTCTGAATATGAGGAGAAAATGAAATGGAACCCAAGGAATACATTGCAGAACTAATGACCAAGGCACGCAAGGCACAGGCCCAGATTGCCGACTATACGCAAGAGCAGATTGACGCGCTGGTGCGCGCCGTCGGCAAAGCGGGATATGACAACGTGGAAACGCTCGCCACCATGGCCGTTGAAGAAACCAAGATGGGCCGCGTGGACAGCAAAATCGTAAAGAACAGAAAATCCACGATGGTCGCCTGGTACTACCTGAAGGACAAGAAGTCGGTCGGCGTTGTCGAAGAAGACCCGATCGAGCAAATCGTAACGATTGCGAAACCCATCGGCGTAATCGGATGCGTCACACCCGTGACCAACCCGACAGCAACCCCGCTGGTCAACGGCATGCATGTGCTCAAAGGCCGTAATGCCGCAATTTTCGCGCCGCATCCGAGCTCGAAGCGCAGCTCTGCATATACCGTAAAGCTCATGCGTGAAGCAATCGAAAAACTCGGCGCACCCGCCGATTTGATTCAGGTCATCGAAGAACCCAGCATCGAACTGACACAGCTGCTCATGGGCGCGGTGGATGTCGTTGTTGCGACAGGCGGCCCCGGTATGGTAAAAGCCGCCTATTCCAGCGGAAGACCTTCCTATGGCGTCGGTCAGGGCAATGTGCAGATTCTTGTAGATGAAGATTATGCCGATTATGCCGCAATTGCAAAGAGTGCGGTATTTTCCCGCAGCTATGATAACGGTCTGCCCTGCACCTGCGATCAGACGATGTTCGTGCCGAAATCGCGCGTGAAGGAAATGCTCGATCTGCTCGTAGAGAACAAAGCGGTCTATCTGGACGATCCCGCTGTAATTGAAAAACTGCGCAAAACCGCCTTTACAGAAGAAGGCGCAATCAACCGCAAGTTTGTTGGCGCAACGATGCCGCAAATCGCGGAAATGCTCGGCGTAACGTTCCCCGCAGACGCGGCGATCCTTGTTGTGCCCGTTTATAAGGCGATCGACGAAGAAATCCTCTGCCGCGAGATCATGTCGCCCGTACTCCGCATCTTCCCGTATGACAGCTTTGAAAAAGCGGTGCAGGACGCCAAGAAGAACTACTGGATGGAAGGCAAAGGCCATTCCTGCTCGGTTTATTCCGCAAACGATGCGCATATTGAATACGTCGCAAATGAAATTCCGGTTTGCCGCATCATGGTAAACCAGACCGCGCTGAACGCCAGCGGCGGCGCGTTCAACAACGGCCTGCCGCCGACGATTTCGATCGGCTGCGGTTTCTGGGGCGGAAACAGCATCAGCGAAAACCTGACCTATAAGCACCTGATGAACTACACACGCGTTTCGCGTATCATTCCCGGCGCGCCCAACCCGACGCCGGAAGAAATCTGGGGAGAATAAGGGATCCAATTTCGGCACCTGTTTCTGCCGCAGACGTCAGCAAAATTTGCTGACGTCTGTGGCAGAAACTCTATTGCCGGCAGAAACCACAGGGGAGATTACATGGAAAAAACGGAAACAAAGATCATAAATACCGTTTGTTCCAGAAACTGCTATAACGCATGCGGTTTGCAGGCGCATGTGCAAAACGGCCGGGTTATAAAAATTACGGGCAATCCGAATAATCCGGCGACATATGGACTTGTCTGCGCGAAGGGGCTTCGGTTTCCGGAGCGTTTCGGGTCGGAGGAGCGGCTGCAATATCCTCTCTTGCGTGAGGGCGCGCGCGGCGAGGGGATATTTCGCCGCATCAGCTGGGAACACGCAGCGGACATCGTGTATGAACTGTTTACCCGTGCAATTTCAACCTATGGACCGGAATCGATTTTATATTACGTTGCGTCCGGAAACCACGGCAGCGCCATGCAAGCGTATGCATATGGATTCTGGAACCAACTCGGCGGCTATTCCGCAACGCGCGGCAGCCTCTGCGCCGCCGCGGCGAACGAAGCCGTCCGGTACACATATGGCATCGTCAAGGACAGCGCGATTCAAGACATCGAAAACGCCCGCCTGATCCTGATCTGGGGTAAAAATCCGGCGCATACCAATTTGCATACCATGCGGTATATTCGCGCGGCAATGGCGAAGGGCGTAAAGTTGGTTACCATCGATACGCGCTTGGGTGAATCGGGAACGGGAAGCAGTCTGCATCTATATCCGCGTTGCGGGTCGGATGGTTTACTCGCAATTGCGATTGCGAAGCACATCGTTTCGGTAGGATTGCTGGACGAAGAATTTCTTGAGCGCAACGCGCTCGGGTTCGACGAATACCGGGAGATGCTGGATCACTACAGCTATGAAGAAATCTGCGAAAAGACGGAAATCTCACGTGATGAACTGAATAGTTTGTTTCAAATGATCACCGAAACACCGCGTTTTCTGATTATTCTCGGCAAAGGAATTCAGCGCAACAGCAACGGCGGACAGACGACGAGGGGTATCTGCCTGCTGCCGGCTCTCACCGGGGGCGTTGGCAAAAGCGGATCAGGTTTGTTTTACAGCGATGCGCAGAGACCTGCGTTTGTCTGGCCATATCTACCGCCGCAGCCGGAGCATGTGCGGCGTGACATCGCAATCGGCAAAATCGCCAGTGATATATCCGAAAAGACAAATCCGCCGATCAAGGCGATGTGGGTAGAGCGCGCCAATCCCATGACAAGTAATCCGAATTTAGGGAAACTCGCCCATGCGATGGAGGACCTCGATTTTATTGTTTGTGCGGATTTGTTTCTAACCGATACGGCGCGCATGGCGGATCTTGTGCTACCGGTCGCTTCTTTTTTTGAAGAGGATGATCTGATTTTTTCCTATGGGCATTCCTATATACAGAGAAAGCAAAAAGTTGTGGATGCGCCGGGAGAATGCAAAACAGACCGGCAGATTTATCGCCTGCTGGGTGAGCGGTTTGGCATGAACCTCACATATTTGCCGACAGACGACGATGAAATTTTGCGCCGCGTCATTGAGAAAAGCGGACTTGACACCACGCTAGAAAAGCTCGGCGAACAGCCTTATCTGTATCCAGAATATTGCGAGATTGCGTTTTCGGACGAAGTGTTTCCAACGCAGAGCGGGAAGATCGAGTTCTATTCGAAATCGATTCAGCGCGACTGGGAAATCGACCCGCTGCCGGTGTATGTTGAACCGCTGGAAAGCAAATATACCGCGCCGGAACTGTTTGAACGCTATCCGATGCAGCTGATGACGCCGCACGCGAAAGACAAGATCAACTCCCAACGGTTTACGGCGGAGCAGAGCGAGTCGATTCTGCAAATACACCCCGAAGACGCCGCTGGGCGGGGAATTAAGAGCGGAGACCGCGTGCGCATATATAACGACAGAGGCGAGATGTTTTTCCTTGCGGATGTCGTAGAAAAGATGAAACCCGGCGTACTCTGCACATTCTTTGGCGATTGGGGCGGCAATCAACGCGCGATCAATGTGCTCAACGAGGACCGGGAAACGGACATCGGGCACGGCACCTGCTATTATAATTGTCTGGTACAGGTTGAAAAAGCCGGAACGGGAGAGGGATATGCGCGCGGCAAAGATTAACGGCGTATCCGCCGTTGTGCTTTGCGGGGGCAAGAGTACCCGCGCGGGCATGGACAAACAAACCATCCGCATCAACGGAACGCTGATTGCCGAGCGGATTGCCGATGAGTTGGCTTCTGTCTTTCGGGAGGTTATACTGGTAACCAATCATCCAGCGTTTTATGCCAGTACGCGGCATCGTGTGATAGAAGATGTTTTTCACGAAGCGGGTCCGCTCGGCGGAATACATGCGGGTCTTTCTGCGGCGACTGCGGAGCGCGTTTTTGTAACCGCCTGCGATATGCCGAACATCGACCTGCCGTTTGTGCGTTGGGTAAGCCGTATGGCAAAAAAACAGGCAAACAGGTGCGATGTGATCGCGTTAAAGCTGGACAACGGCATGTTTGAGCCAATGAACGCTGTTTACAGCAGACGGTGTCTGCCCTGCATCACACAGATGCTTGAAGAGAATAACCGCAAACTTGGCAATTTGCTGACGGCAACCCGTACGCATTTCCTGACCGAAGCACAGCTGGCACGATTCGGCGGAACGGAGCGACTGTTTTTCAACATGAATACGCCGCTAGAAATACAGCACTATTTAGCAAAAGTTGAAATAAACTGCCCGGTGAACGCAGAAAATGCGCGTTTGCTACCGGGCGATCGAATACAGACTACGATGAAAATGATTTAACAAATGGAGGATTTCCGATGAAACAGGTGGTCGTAAAGTGCGGAAAGTCCGTAATTGACAGATGGGTAAACAACGTGTCTTCCCATCTGCCGGAGTTTGAAGTGGTGGGATATCGTTCCGAGTCGGTTCGACCGGAGGATGTTTCTTATGTCGTCGGCTGGCAGCCGGACGCGCTTTGGGTGAATACATTTCCCAATCTGAAAGCACTCGCGGCAATCGGGTCAGGTGTAGATCATATCGCGAACTTAGATCAACTGCGCAGCGGAATTCCTGTGCTGCGAACTGTTTCGCCGGATCTGGCGCAAAAAATGACGGAGTTCGTTTCAATGTGCGTTCTCTCCTGGCACAGGCGACTGCCGGCGATGATAGAGGCAAATGCGCAGCGCACATGGCCTGTGTTCGATTCACCCTTGGCATCCGAACGGACGGTTGGCATCATGGGCTACGGGCGCATGGGCAGCAAGGTTGCAAACGCTTTGGATGCGCTTGGATTCCGCGTGAAGATCTGGTCAAAGTCCCCACGCGAAGGACTTGCATTTCCGTATTATTATGGAACGGATCAGCTGCATTCCTTTGCGGAAGGCTGCGATATTCTCGTCTGCCTGCTGCCGCTGACAAACGAGACGGAAGGGATCATCGACTATAGCTTGCTCAAATGCCTCAATAAGGGCGGGTGTTTGATCAATGCCGCGCGCGGCAGCCATCTGGTCGAAACGGATTTATTCAAGATATTGGATGAACAATGGTTGTCCTTTGCGTATCTGGACGTTCTGGCGAAAGAACCAACGCCTGCTACCGACCCGATTTGGGATAGAAAAGATATCCTGATTACCTTCCATTGCGCGGCTTACATCAGCGCGGAGGCGGGCGCGGAAATCATAGCCGGAAACATTCGCGCTTATGAGCGCGATCCGGCGAATTACAAAGGCCCGGTTTACAACCCTGCAATCGGTTACTGATTTTTCGTTTATTTCGTTCATTAAAATAGAATTATATTTTTCAGGTGAGAGTGGAAGGAGCAAAATTATGCAGACAAACAAGGTTATCATCGGCGCCGATATCGCTGGGTTTGATTTAAAAGAAGCGGTCAAAGCGCATTTAATAGACAAGGGCTATGAAATTACGGACGTTGGAATCATCGACAAAGAGATCAAGATTCCGTTTCAGGAAGTAGGATTCCGCGTGGGTCGCGCGGTGAGCAAAGGCGAATTTGAGCGCGGCTTGCTCTTCTGCGGCTCGGGTATGGGTATTCACCTTGCCGCCGCCAAGTTTCCCGGTGTGCAATGCGCCGTTTGCGAAAGTCTGCCCGCGGCGAAACGCTGCGTTGTTGCGAACAATTGCAACATCCTCGCGATGGGCGGGTTTTATGTTGCGCCGTATACGGGCTGCCAAATGGCGGAAGAATTCCTCGGCAGCAACTTTGGGGACGGGCAGACGGAGCGGTTTGTCGAATTCCATAAAACGGCGTATCAGGCGATCATGGAACACGATTATCAGGAATAAAACGCGCAACGCAAGCCGAAAAGCATGAATGATCGGCTTATGTCATACGCAGAAAGCATTCAAATTTTGATGAAAAAACAACGAATTAAACCGTTGAATCAATCCGACGACGGGCAACCGGCACTTTGGACCAGGGATTTTATTTTTGTAACGGCAATCAACGTTCTGCTGTTTCTGGGGATGCAGACGCAGCTTGCCGCGCTCCCGGTCTATCTAAGACAGTTGAGCGGTTCGGATGCAACGGTCGGGCTGTGTATTGCGCTTGGCACCGCTTCGGCGCTTCTTGCGCGGCCTCTGGCCGGATATGCGACCGACCGGTTCGGACGCGCGCCGATTCTTTTCATCGGGCTGGTGCTGATGATGGCGGCGCTGTTTTCCTATAGCTGGTTTCCGCTGGTTTGGGCGGTCATCCTGATTCGAAGCGTCAACGGATTTGGATGGGGTACAGCGACGACGACGAGCAACACCGTTGCAACGGATACGATTCCCGAACGACGCCTTGGCGAAGGCATGGGCTTTTTCAGCCTTTCACAGAGCGTTTCTATGGCGCTTGCGCCCGCCATCGGGTTAAGCATCATGAACACGTTCGGCTATCGCAACATGACGTTTTTTGCAGTTGCGCTGCTTCTCGCCGCCTGTATTCCGGCCGCGCTGATCCATTACCGGCCGGTGCAGAAACCGGCGGTAAAACAACCGTTTATGCCGTTTGAAAAGAAAGCGGTTCCACCTGCGCTTGTCATGACGTTTGTCGGCATTCCGCTTGGCGCGGCGCTGAGCTTTTCCGCACTGTACGGAATTGAACTCGGCGTTGGTAACGGCGCGTTGTATTTAAGCTGCTTTGCGGTGGCGATGTTTGTTACGAGGCCGATCGCGGGCCGAACGATCGATCGATTCGGGTTTGATCGCGTCATCTATCCCGGCTTTGCGCTCTATATTCTGTCTATGGCACTGCTTTCCGCCGTGAACAGCCTTGCGGCGTTTCTCGGCGTTGCGCTGTTGCAGGGGCTTGCCTACGGGATGGTACAAAACGGCCTTCAAACGCTTAGTCTAAAAAACATTTCGCCGCAGCGGCGCGGCGCGGCAAACGCAAAATTCTTTGCCGGATTTGATCTCGGGATCGGTCTGGGGAACCTGTTTGCGGGTACTTTGGCGAGCGTATTCGGCTATGCGAAAATGTATCTGCTTATGGCTCTTCCGTTGATTCTAGGAGGCATATTGTACTATTACTTCCGGACGAGAAAAATGAAAAGTTCCCCAGAATGCCGCGGTGAACTTGCGGACAGCCAGGGAACCTGATACGTAGATTTCGTTTTATATTGGGGAAACGCAGCAGCGCATGAGGTTTATATTACATATTTGCATGCCTGTTGCGTTTATTTCGGAAAGATCTCTTCCAGGGGCCATGTTTCCATTTTATAGTACATATCGCGCCACTGGAGCAGCTCGTAATTACAACCGACAGCGAAGATTTCAAGCAGTCTGCGCAACTCTTGCTCGCTCTTTTTCTCGCAGAGACAATTGATCATATCGATCTCTTTTGCACATTTTGCGCGATAGGCGGGAAGCGTATAAAACTCAATCCATTTGTAGAACATATTATCTTTTTCAAGCGTGCATTGCGGCAGCAGATCGTTGCCCAAGTGCATATATAGCACGTTGCAGGGAAAGAGGCCCATCAAACACACGGCAAGATCGCCTTCGAATGCGCGCGCCAATTCGTGAGACGTATAGCTTCTCTTTGTTTCAGCCATGATCGTCGATTCCAGATCCTCTGTCGTGATTCCGATTTGATCCGCCCAGAACGTGCGATTCATCGCGACGGTATCTTCAAATGTGGATTTCACAATGGAATACCAGAATTGCATTTCGTCAAACCCCTGCGCCTTGACAAACCCGATCGCCCAAGTTTTTGTGTACTCAAGCAAATACTGATAATTCTGACGAATTTGCCAGCGGAAGCGTTCCATCGGCATATCGCCATGGAGAATTTCCTGCATTTGCGGCGTGTTTTCAAGCGCGGCGCAGGTTGTTTGAATCATGGGAAGCAGGTGTTCTTCGTAAATATTCATGTTCGGTTCCTTTCTGCGGAAGTATAGTTGCCGCTATCGGAGGATTCTGCTACAATCGAGGCGACACCCGCGCAGCGGAATCGGTCTACGAGGAGAAGAATATGCAAAAAGTGTTGTTTGCAGCGCATTGCGTGCTGAATACGGCGGCGAAGGTCGTTATGTATAACGAAGCGGAGATGGCTGCGGAAGAAGCGCTCCGCGGGAAGTTTCTGCAAAAAGCATTGGCGGACGGCATACAGATCATTCAGTTGCCGTGCCCGGAGTTTGTTCTTTATGGAAGTCGACGCTGGGGACATGTTTCCGATCAGTTCGATACCCCGTATTTCAGAAAAGAATGCCGCAGAATGCTGACGGAAATCGTCTTACAGCTCAAGGAATATCTTGCAAATTCCGGTCGGTTCGAAGTGATCGGTATTGTCGGAATAGACGGAAGCCCGAGCTGCGGCGTCGATTATACCTGCAAAGGCGAATGGGGCGGAAATCTGGGAGACCGGAACGATTTGCCGGAGGTAATTGCGAGCGCGCGCCTTGTCGAAGGGTCGGGCATCATGATGCAGGAACTGCGCGATATGCTGCAAGAGGAAGGAATCGATTTGCCGCTCAAAGGTTTGTTTGCCGATGAACCGCACAAGATTCTTTCTTTGCTGGATTAATGTAGTTACAAGAGATTCGCTCTCTTATGCGCCGAGCATCCTAAAAATATAATCTTTGTATATGTCGCTTTTCAGCTTGGAGCACACAAGCGTGTTTGGTTCTTTTCCAGAGAAGCCATAGACATCCACCAGCACCGCTCCGCTGCTGATTCCGCTGCTCGTATCAACCTCGCAATAGTACGCGTCACACACGTCGATGCATTCGGGATGCAGCGCGGCGGCCATCGCAGCCGGGTCCGCCATGTCGAGACAGTTGTAGCCAAATCGCCCCGCGTTCATCTCCATCAGACAGCGGTTACAGTCGATAGCAAACTGACCGAGTGCGCCGCTGCTGCGAATGCGCGCGATTTCATCGGGATTGAGCATCGATTCATCAAGACAGGCATCCCAACCGACAAGCATCAGCGGCAACCCCGATTCAAGAACAATTTTTGCGGCCTCCGGGTCTTGCCAAATGTTGAACTCCGAAGCGGGAGTCACGTTTCCCGTGCCGAGTCCTGCGCTGCCCATGATGGAGATGCGCTTCACGCGCCGCATCGCTTCCGGATTCAGGCGAATCGCGAGCGCAAGGTTGGTCAGCGGCCCGAGTGCAACGATTTCAATTTCCCCGGGTTCGCTTTGCTCAAGCGCTTCGAGCGTTTTTAAAACGCCGTTTCCTTCCGCGCGCTGCAAGCGCGACGGAACAAGACCGATGTCTCCCATGCCGTCGTTGCCGTGCGTTTCGTGCGCGAAAGCAAGCGTTTTTACGAGCGGGAGCGATGAGCCGAGATAGACAGGAGGCTCGTAAGTTGCGGCATACTCAATGGTGGTCAGGGTGTTGATTACAGCCTGATCGGCGCAGACATTGCCGGAGCAAGCGGAGAAAAAAAGCACTTCGTACCGCTCATCCCGCAGCGCCATGGCGATTGCCATTGCGTCGTCAGAGCCGCAATCCGTGTCGATAATAATCTTTTGTCGATTCATAACATGCACTCCTGAAGAATTGATGATTCAGAGGTTAGCACAATATTTCGCAAAAAACAATGCAAACGAAAAATACAAAAAACGTTATCCTTAAAAACAGATAACCCATGGTTGCATTTTTAAAAGCACCGTGATATGATTACGTAAATCTGATTTCGGAGATAATACTACGTGCGTTGCAAAACAGGAAACACTTCAATCGTGCCGCAATTCTAATTTTCGCTTTGATGGGCTGCTTTTTCGCGGCCAATCAGAATCTCGTTAACAATATATCGACTGCGCTCGGCGCAAGTCAAACGCAAATGGGCAACATGATTAGTGCACTATACTTTGGGTGCGTGATCGCGGTGCTTTTTTTTGGCGAACTTGCGCAGCGAAAAGGAAAACGGTTTACCGCGATTATCACCGCGTTTATCGTTGCTATCGGGGCGGTTATGATAACCGTTTCGTCCAGCATTCTTTTTGTAACTGCCGGATTCCTGGTTTATGGCATCGGCAGCGCGGGATATGAAAGCTGCGCAATGGCGCTGATTTCGGAACATAACGGGGAAAACGCAAACCGCTCGCTGAACCTGACACAGGCGATTTTCAGCGTCGGCGCTGTGATTACGCCGATTTTGCTCTCGCTGCTGCTCAAGCAAGACGAATTCCGTCCGGCTTATGCTATCATTGCCTGCAGCTATATTGGATTTTCGATCTACTGGCTGGTTTCACGCGGCGTTGGCGAACCGCAGCCGCGCGAGCAGCGGGAAGAAGGCGCTGTAATCCTTCGCCTGCTGCGCAGTCCGTATATGCTGCTTTATATGCTTGTCATGATCATCTTTGTCGGATCAGAAACTGCCGTGACATATTGGATTGGCAGTTACTTTACCGGACAGGGGATCGGTACTTATGGCGCGTTTGCGCTTTCGGCGTATTGGTTTGCCAGCATATTCGGGCGTTTGATCGGCAGTCTTTTCCGCTCGCCTTCGCTCATTATGCCGTATTATTTTTCGCTTGCCGCGCTCGGCTGCCTGCTCCTGACGCTGCTGCCCGGGGCGATATTTAAAATTATCGCCGTGGTGCTCGTCGGCCTCGCGTTTGCGCCGGTCTACGGCAGCGTTGCTTTTCTGGCAGCGCAGCGTTTCTCGGACGCTGCCGCCGCGTCGTTTTCGCTCATCGTGTTTTCTTCCGGCATCGGCGGAATGATCTTTCAACCGGCAATCAGCTATTATCTGACAATCGGTGAACCGCGCAGCCTGTACTTTATCATTGCCGGGCTTAGCTTTGCTGCGGCGTTGATCATGGCGTATATGCGCCGCGCCGACCGTACGGTTGCCGCATAAAGAGTATTTTCGCGCAATTCTCGCATTCTTCGTTTGGGTATCCAACATGATAATCATGTTGATATAAAAAAGGATGGAGGTACAAGAACACATGGAACTCAAGAAGAAGTATACCCTCAAAAATGACTTCAGCATGGTTGCTCTGCTGCTGATCCCGATTGCGGTTGCGATCAATTTCGTCGGCGGACAGTTGGCATCTTTGCTGAAACTCCCGTTCTATCTCGATACGATCGGTACGATCCTTGCCGGTATGCTCGCCGGTCCCTGGGTTGGTGCGGTCGCAGGCGCTCTGACAAACGTTGTCACGGGCATTGCAAATCCGGTTAACTTCTATTTTATCCCGGTTAACATCATTGTCGGTCTCGTCACTGGTTTCCTCTCCAGAGGCAACATGTTCAGCAACTGGTGGAAATGGATCATCTCCATGGTGCTCATGGCGCTGGCTTCCATTATCTCCGCCGCTCCGATCGTAGTTCTTGTATTCGGCGGCATCACCGGCGGCGGCACTTCTCTTCTGACCGCAACGTTGATGGCTTCCGGAAAGAGCATCTGGCAGTCTGTTATCAGCGTTGAGCTCATCTTCACGGTACTCGACCGTATCATTTCCTACTTCATCTGCTGGCTCATCATTAAGGTGATCCCGATGCGGACGCTCGTCAAGTATAGCTGCGGCGAATTCTATATTTCGAAAAAAGCGCGCGCAGCGGCTGAAGCAGCCAGAGAAGAAGCGGAAAGCGAAGAAGAAGAATAATAGAAACCACTTTTTCTGAATTTCGATCTGTCTGATTATTCCCCAAAGGCGGACGCGGGCGGCGTGTCCGCGTCCCGCCTTATGTGATGAAATGGGAGCTGAACCAGTATGTACATTGAACAGATACAGGTAACAAAGAAAAACCCGATTGCATCGTTGTATCCGATGACAAAACTTTGGATTGTATTGATCTATTCCGTTATGTCGGGAATCATTGCAAGCATTCGTTTTGACGGATATGCGTATTTATTGTTTGCGTGGTTTCTGATTGTACCAACGCTGACATTTTTGAGCGGAGTAACGCTCGCAAGATTTTGGAAAGCAATCTCAAAAGTCTTGCTTGTTGCATCTATGATTATTCTTCTGCAGGCGTTTTTAGTGCAAACTGCGGGAGAAGGGAAACCGATTGTCGAGCTGGTGCGCTGGTATATTACGGACAAACCGTTTGTCATTGCGCCGACGATCTACCAATACGGCTTGCAAAACGGCATCGAACTTTCCATGAACATCATGAATGTTGCAGGCATTTTCGTTTGGATGTTTCAAACGACAGAGAACAAAGAGCTTTCCCGTGCGCTTGAAAAAAGCGGCATGCATTACAAATCGACTTACGTATTCATGTCTTCCCTGCAGATGATTGAAGTACTCGGCAAAAACAGCAAGACGATTATGAACGCGCAGCGCGCGCGCGGCGTTGAAACCGAGGGAAATTTACTCGTGCGTATGCGTGCGTTTTTTCCGTCCATCGTGCCGCTTGTGCTCAGCGCCGTTACGAACACAGAGGAGCGCGTGCTCACGCTGGAGTCGAAAGGATTTGACACAACCTGCAAAAAGACAAGAGTGTTTGAGGTAACGAAAAACGGATACGAACCGTTGGCGCTGATCATTACCTGTGCGTTGTCGCTTGTATTTCTGGTTTGGAGGGTCTTGCAATGGGTACGGTAATCGAACTGAAGGATGTAACATACAATTACCCGCTGACGTCGCGGCCTGCGATTAAAAACCTCAATTTAAAAATAGAAGAAGGCAAGTTTTACGGCGTAATCGGAGCCAATGGCTCCGGCAAAACCACGCTTTGCGCCCTGATGCGCGGATTTGCGCCGAGTTTTTATCAGGGAGAACTCAAAGGCGAAGTACTCGTTGACGGAAAATCAACGCTTCTATACGGGCCGGGAGAACTGGCGCTTCGCATCGGGTTTGCGTTTCAAAATCCGTTTAACCAGATCAGCGGCGTGAAGGATACGGTATTTGAGGAAATCGCATTCGGACTGGAAAACTTCGGCACGCCTGTCGATGAAATCGAAGACCGCGTTGTTGACGTTATGCGGCAGACAAAGATTGAATCTCTCGCGATGAAGAACCCGTTCGAAATTTCAGGCGGACAGCAGCAGCGCCTTGCGCTCGCTTCCGTACTTGCGCTCAACCCGAGTATTTTTGTCATCGACGAGCCAACGTCCCAGCTTGACCCGGAAGGTACGGAGAGCGTATTCGAAATTATCGAAATGCTCAAGAAACAGAAGAAAACCATCGTGCTGGTCGAGCATAAAGTGGATTTGCTGGCGGAATTTGCCGATGAAATCATGGTGTTCAAAGGCGGCGAAATGATTCGCTTTGGAGACAAACAATCGATTCTCTCCGACCTTTCTCTGGAAGAACAGGGTGTTCAGCTGCCGCAGTACGCGGTGCTCGGCGGACAGCTGATGCAACGCGGCGTTGCGCTGGACTATATTCCGATTACGGAAGCGCAGGCGCTTGAAGTAATCGGTAAGGCCGTTCAAAAAGGAGGCAAATGACGTATGGCATACATTGAATTAAAAGACGTTCGTTTCGCTTATCCGGACGGTCACCTTGCGGTGGACGGCGTATCGTTTTCCATTGAAAAGGGAGAAAATGTCGCAATCGTCGGGCAGAACGGAGCGGGGAAAACCACAACGGTAAAACTGCTCAACGCGCTGCATTACCCGACAGACGGAGACGTCATCATTGATGGAAAAACCACAAAGGGGAGAACCACCGCGCAGGTTTCCCGCACAGTCGGCTATGTATTTCAAAACCCCGACGACCAGATTTTTCATTCCACCGTGTTAGCGGAAGTGGAATTTGGTCCGCGCATGATGAAACTTCCCGAAGAAAAGGTAAAAGAACTGGTCGATTACGCGCTCAAAATCACGGGCATGAAGCGCTTCCGCGAGGAAAATCCATACAATCTGCCGCTCTCGGTGCGCAAGTTTGTTACCATCGCGGCAATCATTGCTATGGACTGCGATGTATTGATCTTTGACGAGCCTACCGCAGGGCAGGATTTTAACGGGAACAAGAGACTTTCCCGCATCTTGCGCGACCTCGCAGAAAAGGGCAAAACACTGATTACGATATCGCACGACATGGTTTTTGTTGCGGATAACTTTTCCCGCGTGATCGTCATGTCCAATAAGAAAGTAATTTTGGATGGTAAACCGAAGGAAGTGTTCTGGAACCTGCCTGCGCTGGACGAAGCGATGCTGAAGCAGCCGTATGTTAGCCGCATTTGCGGTGCGCTGGGCTTGTCGAACAGCGTAACTCAAATGGACGAGGCGGTCGATTTAATTTGCGCCGCCTGCGAACAATAAAACAGATTTAAGGAGCGAACTATGGATTGCATGGAATGCCTCAACGAGAAAGAACTTCACTATCATATTTGCTGCAAAAAGGGCGACGTAGGCCGCTATGTGCTGCTTCCGGGCGATCCGTTTCGTACGGACATTATCGCGCAGCGGTTTGATAATCCGGTGCTCGTTGCGCATAACCGCGAACACAAAACCTGGACCGGAACATTGGACGGCGTGCCCGTTTCGGTGACTTCGACGGGCATGGGGTGCCCTTCCGCGGCGATTGCGCTGGAAGAACTGATTCAATGCGGCGCGAATACATTCATTCGAATCGGCACAGCCGGACGCGTATGCGACGAATCGATGGATGAAGCGCTGCAGGGCGTTATCGTAACCGGTTCTGTGCGGGACGAGGGAACAACCCCGCAATATATTCCGATCGAGTATCCCGCGATTGCAAACAGGCATATCGTTGCTGCATTGTCGGATGCGGCGGTTGCGCACGGGTTTAATTATGCGGAAGGAATCGTGCAGTGCAAGGATTCTTTTTACGGGCAGATCGATCCGGACGGATTGCCCAACGGACCGCGCCTCAAGGAACGCTGGGAGGCATGGCGCGGCGGAAACGTCATGGCGTCCGAAATGGAAACCGCAGCGCTGTTTGTTGTTTCGGCAATTCGCAAATGCCGCGCCGGCGCGGTTATGTCTTTCCAGAGCATGGATCAGACAATCACAATCGCCGTTGAAGCGCTGCGCACGTTGATTCGTGCAGACGCGGCGAAATAACAGATAGCATATCGAAAAATGCAGGAGAGAGAAACGATGGATGAACTGAAAGTATTTTTTTTGATGGGTCCTGTCGATTGCAACGATCCGAACATACCCGCATACAGCGATGAATTCTTAGGCGAATTGAGCAAAGCGCTCGGCGTTCGCGTGAGCAACGGATCGCTGGATGAAGTTGTTTCGCAGGAGCTTCCTGTGTTCTTTATCGCATCCGGCGGTGCGGAAATGGGATTTCTCTCGAATTATCGGGCGGCAAAGCCGCCATATATCCTGCTGACCACACCTGCCTATAACTCACTCGCCGCGGCGATGGAGATTATGGGGTATTTGGACGAGCAAGGCGAACCGGGTGAGATTTTGCATGGTTCTATAGAGACCGTTGCAAAGCGCCTTGGCGTATTACTGCGTGCGGCAAACGCAAAACGGAAGATCAACGGGCTTCGGCTCGGCGCAATTGGAAAACCTTCCGGTTTGATTGCGAGCGAGGCAGATGCCGAGAAACTGCGCGCCGCCACAGGAATGGAACTGATCGACCTTTCGCTAACTGAGCTTGTAGAGGAATATCACAAAGGCGGATATCCCGAAAACGAACTGACACAGGAACTCAAAGCGACCGGATATGCGCCGGAAGAGGTTGAGAAAGCGCTGAACGTTTACGGCGCGACCTGCCGGATGATTGAAAAATACAATCTGCAGGCGGTTACGGTGCGCTGTTTCGAACTACTGAGCCTGATTCAGACGACCGGATGTCTTGCATTGGCAATTCTCAACGCACAGGGAATTCCTGCCGCATGCGAAGGAGACACAAAGAGTCTCGCGAGCATGGTCATTCTAAACTCGGTGACAGGTCTTTCTTCCTTTATGGCAAACCCCAGTTGTATGGATGCGGAAACGAGCGAGATCATTTTTGCACACTGCACGCTACCGATCGATATGCCGGACAGTTATAACCTGACGACGCATTTTGAGTCGGGCATCGGCGTTGCTGTTGCCGGCGATCTAAAGCAGGGTATGGTAACGGTGTTCAAGTGCAACGATTCGATGACGCGGCATTATGCGGCGCGCGCAGAACTGCTGGAGACCCCACATAGGGCGGATTTGTGCCGGACGCAGATGCGTTTGAACATGATTGATGGAGTGGACTACTTCGCGCATGGGCCGATCAGTAATCACCACATGATCGTTAAAGGCGACTGGGTTGACGAAATCGACGAGTTGTTCAAGTTACTGAACAGAGAAGCGTAAAAAATAAAATAAGAAAAATGAGCCGACAGTTAGTCGGCTCATTTTTTTGAATGATTATATGCAATGCATATCTGCCAAAACTACGCAAAGTGCGCATTTAGAAAACAGAAATACCTTCTAGCGACTTGGTTTCAGTGATTAAAATAGAATGGAATGAGTCAAGATTTACTCTTGATGGCATCGATAACGCGGATAAACGCACCGCAGATTGCGCCGGAGAAAGAAGCCGCTACGCCAAGCAAGATATATAGGTTTCCGGTGACGATGACGCCCAATATCGCAAATAATCCCAGCAACACCAGACCGTGAATAAACCAGATGGAGCTCAAGAAATGCCGCATATTCATTCTCCTAAAGTTTGTTTCACTCATTATATCAAAGCGTGAACTGCTATATGGCTATTTTTACAAGAAAAAGCTAATCTGATCAACATTTTACATTCGATCAATATGACACCTGTAAGTCGAATTTCATTTCGTATGCAGCGCATATGATATCAGAAGATCAGATTGCGTTTTCCAAACGGATCAGCACCATTTCCGCCGTGCACCCGCTGCGAAGTACAGAACCGCGGTTGCCCATGCCGGAGGAGATAATTGCATGCATACCGCCGATGCAACGATGCCCGTACGCAAAAGAAAAGAGTTGGGCAAACCAGCTCATGGGCCATACCTGACCGGCATGTGTGTGCCCGCCGACCTGCAGGGTAACACCCGTTTGTGCCGCTTCTTTCATTTCGCGTGGTTGATGATCGATCAGAATGATGGGCTTATATTTGTCAACCGACTGCAAAAGGTCGGTCAACGAAGCGCGGTCTGCGTGCCGCGCAAATCCTGCGTCATGACGGCCGACCAACGTCAACCCGGCAACTTCGAAGACCTGATCGTCTAAAATGTGGATGTTCTGTCCGGACAATGCCGCATCCAGTTCTTGCTTGGCGTAAGGCGGTTTCGGACCATGATTTGCCAGATCGTGATTGCCGTACATAAAAAATGTTCCATAAGTGGTTGTGATGTTTCCAACGATGGAGCAAGCTTCGCGCATTTGTTCGGGCGTCGTTCTGTCGTCCACAAGATCGCCCGCAATGATCAATAAATCCGGTTGTTCCAATTGGAGACGATGCAACTGTTGTTCTAGCCGTTCTGCGTTGTATGTTAGGCCCATATGCACATCGGAAATCAGACCGATGCGCAACGCGCCGCCTTGTACCGGTAAATCGGTCTTTATTATATACCGTGTAAGCCTTAATTTTTTACCGTGCAGATAGCCATAAACGAGCATAGCGGCACAGCTCGCAATTGCGGCGATTCCGCCCTGCCAAAACCAGCCGTAATGCGTTACCATCGGCCAGATCTGCTTCAGAAGAAGAAACAAAACCGTATACAATAAACTGAAAGCGACAAGATTGATCATTGCAATCGTATGTACTTTTATAGGGATTGGGCGGATCAATATGGTGCTCAGCGAGACACAAGAAACCAGAACAGCCAACCAACGGGCGGTTGCTGAGGGTACACCCCAATAAAGAAACACGTCTGCCGACCAGAGATAGAGCCAGTACCCGATGGATAAACAAACGGCAAACAGGATAAAGACCGCGATCAATCGGAATCGTTTATCGTGCAAGGGAGCCTCCTTACAGTTTTATTCGTGTTTACAGGTATTATAGCAGAATTTCAGAACAAGGCAGATTTGATATGCCTGAATTGTAAATATAGCTTTGCAGTATTGGGGAAAGGGCGTTGAACGATAAGAATAGGAAAAAGAAAAGCGTATCCTGAATCTGAAAACCCTGATCGCTTGAATCAAAGGGGATGAGATTCAGGATACGCAATGGTTTGTTTTACAGCCAGGAGATTAGTTTAGATCGCCTGCGGCCTTTACCTTGACGCGGCTTGTATTGCCGGGATAGTAGGCAAGCGGCACGTCTTCGATGTCGATAATCTCGACGGTATCGCGGCGCGCGCCGGACGTGACGGCCAATTCGATCGCGTCTTTTTTTGCCTGCTCAAGCGCCTGCTCGCGCGGGATTTCGTCATAATTGATCAGCTGCTCATACGTTCCGGAGACCTTTGAGATGGCCGAACCAATGGCATTCGCTGTGCCGAAATGCTCCGGCATATGAACGGTTTTCGCGCCCTTGAGCGTTTCCGGCAGAATAACCGAACCGCCGCCGACGAGAATGACGTCCACATCGTCGGACGAAATTTTCATCGCGTCGATGCTGTTTTCCACCAGCTCGCGAATGACTTGCAGCGCTTTTTGTGCCGTTTCATCGGAGATTCCGGCAACGAGCGATTTGTCTCCGATATCCGCCATGCCGAGTTTTACGGCGATGTCGGTCGCGGTCATGACGTCTCCGCCAAAGCACAGTGCCTTTTTCGTAATTTCGAAGCCGACGGAATCGGGGCCAACCGTAATGACGCCGTCTTTTTCGCGAACAATGGAACCGCCGCCGAGACCAATGGAGATCACGTCCGGCATACGGAAATTTGTGCGGACACCGCCGATGGTGACGGCAACGGAGCTTTCGCGCGGGAATCCGTTTGTAATGACGCCGAGATCGGTCGTTGTTCCGCCGACGTCGATGACGATGGCGTTTTTCATTTCGCTCAGATAGCTTGCGCCGCGGATGGAGTTTGTCGGCCCGCAAGCGATTGTCAGAATCGGGTACTTTCTGGCGTATTCCATGGTCATGAGCGTTCCGTCGTTCTGGGATAGATAGACGTCCGCTTCCGTGATACCCATCTCCTGTAAGCTACGCGCAAATCCGTTGGTAAAGCTTTCCGCAACTACGTGCAGCGCGGCGTTCAGAATGGTCGCGTTTTCGCGCTCGATCAATCCCATAGAGCCGATTTCATTGGAAACGGATACATGCACATCCGGCCCCATAATTTCCTTGCAGAGCGCGGCTGCTTCGGTTTCCTGATCGCTGCGAACGGTGGAAAAACTGCAGCTGATGGCAACGGCATTTACCTTGCCTTTTAATGCGGTGAAAAACTCTGTGGCGGCCTGTCGGTCAAACGGCGCAATCGCTTTGCCGTCATATTCGAAACCGCCACCGATGATCTCTGTTTTCTCGGCGATAAAGTTCAGATCCGCGCTCCAGTCAACCATTGGGTGAATTCCAACCGTTGCCGGCGCACCCAAACGGAGAATACCGATTTTCGCGAGTTTTTTGCGTTCAACAATCGCGTTTGTGCACTGCGTCGTTCCGAGCATTGCCTGTTTGATTTCCTTCGGACTCACGCCGGATTGCTCGAGAATTTTCCGAATTGCGCTGATAATGCCGCTGTATATATCCTCGCTGGTCGGCTGCTTTAGCTCGGCGATGACATTAAGCTGTTCGTCAATGAGAACGGCGTCCGTATTCGTGCCGCCTACGTCAATTCCCAATTTATACATGTTTCTCTTCTCCTTGCTTGCAGCGTTCCTCAATGGCAATATAATCCGTTTCGCAACCAAAATAGCGCGGGCCGACGAGCTCCAGCCCTTTTTCCGTTCGCCACATATCAAAGCATTTGAGTCCGACAACCATAACGCGCTTGCCGTATTTCAGCGCATCCGTTGTGACGGGGGTGAACGTTTCGGTATCAACGATGCAGATCAAATCCGGCGTTGTCGCTAGAATTTTTTCGTTGACGCGCGCCACGAGATTTTCGTTTTGAAATTCTACATCCGCAGACTGCCCTTTGAACTCACCGATGCCGTCTAAAACAACTTTGCCGAAGTTAAACGCGCCGCGTGTTTCCCGCAACACGTCGACGATTTTTCCTTTAAACAGCTTGTAGCCTTCTGTGAACTCGAAGAAACTCTCTTCGGGTGTTTTTCCGGTTGTCTGTTTCACGGTTCGAATTGCCGCGCCGAGCTTTTCGCTTCTGGTTACGATATCCCGAACCGCGTATTTTTTGAGCGTTGCGCCGTCGATGCAATACAGCGAAACGGAAACCGAGCCGCCGCAGCTCATGGTCACCGAACGCGCGAGCTCTTCTGTCCATTTATTTGTGATGGTGTCGAAGATAACGCTGTTTCCTTTTTCGTCGACCAGCGCCATCGGGGTGGCTCTTACGCCGCCGATGGTAAAGGTGACCATCTGAAGCTCCGGAAATGCGCGACCCATGCCGTCCGCGTCGATCAACGGCAGATTCAGCCTTGCAGCCGCGGCAATCGGAAGCATGCTGTTTACGCCGCCGGCTTCGATCGGCATAAAGGCAAAAATCTCTCTGTTATAAAAACGGGTTACCATTTCAAACAGCGTTTTGTATTCGTTTCCGCCAACGGCTTTTTCGCTGAGAATCGTCGGCGCGCCCATCATGGCGATCGGCACGACGAGTGCGTCGTCGGGTACTTCGTCGACGCTCAGCATCGTAACTTCGCCGCATTCCTTGACCGCGCCGATGGCAACGAGCTTGCCGACATACGGATCACCGCCGCCGCCTGCGCCCAGCAGCGCCGCGCCCAGCGCGATGTCTTCTATTTCTTTTAATCCAATTTTTCTCACTTTTCAGCTCTCCTTTTAGGGATGAAGTTTTGCTTTGCATACGAGGTATGCTTTGACCGATAAATAGGGGACGGCGTACCGTCCCCCTGAAAGAAGTTTGTTTCTTTCTTTACTCGGCAACCGCCGGAGCCGCTTTCGAGGAACGAGCGATCAGCTTGATTGCGGTGTAAACAACCATGGAAACGACGATGCCGTTGATCGGACCCACAAAGAAGACCAGAGCGGGTACGTTGGCGGTGCAGTAAGCAACCACTGCGCCAATCGCAAATGCGCTGATGCCGACCCAGTTGAATCCTTCCGTGATCTTGAAGTTCTCTTTTTTGCCTTTGCCGATGATCCAGTAATCGGCAATGATGACACCCGCTACCGGCGGAATGAACGCGGTCAGGATGCTCAGGAATCCCTGGAACTGGTTCATGATGCCGACTGCCGCAAGGATGGTTCCGGCTGCGCCTGCAATTCCGGTTGTCAGTTTGAATTTCTTTGCGCCAACGCCGAGCAGGCTGGAGAATGCCAGACCGCCGCTGTAAGCGTTGGTGACGTTTGTGGTCCATGTTGCCAGAACGAGCGCGATGAGGCCGAACGCCGGAACGCCGACAGCCGCCAGAACGGCGCTGATGTCATACTGTCCGGTGACAATGGTCAAAACGGCGCCGATCACCATCATGGCAAGACCGGCGGGAACAACGCCGAGGACGCTGGATTTGACCACGTCTCCGCGATTTTTAGCATATCTGGAATAGTCGCCGCTGATAACGCCGCCGAGCGCGAAGGTTGCAACCGCAAGGCTTACACCCTGTACAAGCGTCATCGGAACGGACGGGGTATAGGCGGCAACCGCCGCGATGCCGTCGTTCTTTGCGATAGCGGCATACAATCCGTAGATGAGAACCGCAATCAACGCGGGAACAGCGATGAAGTTTAAGTATTTCAGCGCTTTATAGCCGTACATGGCTGTCAGGAGCATGAGCGCGCCCCAGACAAGACTCGAAACCCACGCAGGAATAACGAAACCGGTCATGGAAGCGATCATCGCTGAAAACGACGCGCCGCAAACGGCGGACTGAACGCCGAACCAACCGACGCATGCGATGGCAAGAAGCGCGCTGATGATATACTGTGCGCCCTTTGTGCCGAGCGGGCCGGAAGCCATGGATACGGTCGGCAGACCTGTATCGCAGCTCTGCATGCCCATGAAGCACATGTATGTACAGACGATACCGTAACCGATCAGGATGCAGGTGATTACGCCGCTAAGCTTGAATCCCATGCCAAGATATGCGCCAACCATGAGGCACGGCACGCAGATCATCGCGCCGATCCAGATCATAGCAAGGCTCACCCAACCTTGCCTCTGTTCAGGCTTGATTTCAAATCCTGAAAAAGTACTTGTTCCCTTATCAGACATAATTACCTCCCATTTCGTGCAACTTTTTTATTTTGGTATAATATATATAATATTTTTGGCAAGGTTGTAATCGGTCATAAGGTAAATTATTTTCGCTTGCTTTTGTCCTTTTGGACAAAAGCTTTCCTAAAAACAGAACGAACTGTGCTATAATCAACCAAGGCTGTGACAAATGAAGAAAATTCAGAATGTTTAAGCGGCAAAGCCTGCTGATTTCGTGTTTTCGAAGTGAAGCATATGGCAAAGACGAGTTATAAATGAGGTAACATATGAGCGTAACGGTCAAGGATTTATTGGAGCTGCCTTGCTTGAGAGAATCGGAAGTACTCGCCGGACACGGCGGACTTTATAAGATTGTGGCTTCAATTTCTGTGCTCGAATATGCGGATGTAAACTCGCTGCAAGATGATCTGTTTAACAACAACGAGTTCAGCGGCGGAGAAATCGTAATTTCCGGCTTGATTAACGTGAAAGACAACGTTGAAGCGCAGCTAGCAAATATCAGGCGGATGGCACAGGTCGGCGAGGTCGGCTTGATTCTTTATTATGTTGGAATCTTTATGCCGTCCGTTGACAAAAGACTGATCGATCTGGCAAACGAGCTTGATTTTGTGCTGATTTGCATGCCGAAAAACCGGATGAATCTTCGCTACAGCGAAGCGATATCCGAAGTGATGGAAGCAATCTTCAAGGACCAGAACACGAATATCTATTTTGCGAACGAGATATTGGAGCGCGTTTCCCATCTGCCGAGGGGACAAAGGAACATTGAAACCGTACTTAGAATGGTGAGCGACCGACTGCATATATCGTTGTTTCTGACAGATTTATCCTTTAACGTGCTGAATTTCGTAGCCTGGCCGCGCACGCTCGATTTAAATCTGGACGAGATCATTGAGCAGCTGGATTCGGCGCTGCCGAGCGAACCGACGCAGATCAGACTGCATGAAACGGATGCATGGCTGCACCAAATGCCGCTAATCTGGAACGAAAAGACGCAAATGCATTTGTTTATCATAAAGGAAAATTATCCACTCAGTACGAATTTGTTGCGGCATACCAACGAACTGGTCAAATTGTCGGTTAACATCTGGAACAGCAAACATTCGGAATTCGTGATGAGCGAATTGGTGCAGGCAATATTAAACGATGAGCCTATGAATATGCGGCGGCTTGCGAACTATTTTAAGATTGATGTCGCGTCAATCAACAAGATGTGGATCATTCAGCCAAGCAAAAGGATGAGCGAGGGCGACAACGAGAAGCTCATACAAAATCAAATTCTTGAAATAGCAAAAAGCATCTTAAAGAACCGTTGCCGAACGCTGATCATAGATGTGTATGACGGATCAATCATTGTATTTTTGGACAAACAACTTGCAATCGAAAACAGTTCCGCGCTGGCGAACGAACTGGAGGACACGCTTGCGCAGAGCGAAATAGACGCGATGCTCGTTGCCTGCTATAACATGGAGACAACAACAGACGTCCGGCAGGCGTATCTGTCGGTTTCGAAACATATTGAAAACGCAAAGAAGATATTTTTCCATAAAAAGCAGCTGACGTTGCATGAAATTCTGTTTGCGGAAGCATGCAGCGAGCTCATCGCTTCCGGTGAGGATGCAATTAAACGCAAACTAAAGGACATAGAACTGCTGACAACCAACGAGGAAAACCGGCAAACAGAGCTACTGACGACGTTAGAAGTGTTTCTGCTGGAAGCGAACAGCAATATCGCAAAAACGGCAGAGCTGATGTTTCTCCATAAAAACACCATTAAATATCGAATTCGCTGCATCAATGAGCGGCTTTGCTATCCGGTTACCAAAATGCCCGAGGCGAACGATCTTTATCTGGCTTGCGCAATCAAGCGGATGCTGGAGTCATAAAAGAAGCGCTGCACGAACGAACAGTATGTTGTTCATCCAGCAGCGCTTGAATTTTGTTTTTGTATATTTTAAGTTTTTCCAAATCAGATTGAAAAAATGCATGAAGACGCGCGAAAGGCGCTCAATCGGGGAATTAAGCGCCTTTCTAATTTGCATGGCATTAATCTTTTTAGGGATTGGGACAAACCAGGGTAGGTATTGGTGTATACCATGCAAGCTTTATTCTAACTGTATAGTAGCAGATTTTACAGCAAAACATTATGAAGAAATTTTGAATTTTTAATCGACTATCATCCGTATAACTTCAGAACGTATGTCTGCGCAAAAAACGAATATTTGTGAATCATTTCCGGCGCTAACAGGCGTCTTTCCGCACGGACAATTTGCTACCACTCAGCTGCGCAAAAATCGTTTTGTAAGCAAACTGAAGGCCAACGAAATCGGAATTTATGGCAACGAAGCGACGTGGTCTAAAAGCTCTTGCACATTCCCCTGAATGGTCGGATATTCCAAATCCAGTTTTTCCAGCGTGTCGACAATTACTTTAAGCGTCAAATAATCGCGAAACCATCTGTGATTAGAAGGAACGACATACCATGGCGCGTGCTTCGTGCTGCAATGCGATAACACATCGGAATAACATGCCTGATATTCATCCCAAAATTCGCGCTCTTTCAGGTCCGATTCGGAAAATTTCCAATTTTTGTCTTTTTCTTCCAGACGTTCCAGAAGCTGCGTTTTTTGGAAATCCTTTGAAATATGAAGGAAGAATTTGAAGACAATGGTGCCATTGCTTCTTAAATATTTTTCAAAGCTGCGGATTTCCTCAAATCTGGCGCGTGCAAGTTTGTCGTCTACCTGCCCGTGCACACGGGTAACCAACACGTCTTCATAATAAGAACGGTTAAAAACGACAATCTCGCCCATGTTCGGCGTTTTTTGATGGATGCGCCATAGATAGTCGTGGCTTAACTCTTCCGTGGATGGCTGTTTGAACGCGGTGACATTGAATCCGCTCGGGTTGATTTCTGCAAGAATGCTTTTTACAGCGCCGTCTTTTCCGCTGCAATCCATTCCTTGCAAAACGATAAGAAGGGCATATTTTTTGGAAGCATATAGTTTTTCTTGCAGTTCGCTGAAACGCGCCTGCAGCTTAATTGTTTCGGCTTTCGCGTCTTTTTTGTTGATGCCTGCGGTGTCATCCGGTTTAAAATCTGCGGTGCTGATCTTTTTATCGGATGATTGAATCATGAAATCTTTCACCATAATACACACTTCTTTCCAATGGATACTACGTATGAAATCGCTTACCACAAGGGTTTTGCATGCGGTTGTGATTGAAATATTATATCAAACAAACCAGCGTGATACAATAACAGCCCATTTTCGAAGGGGACACAGCTATTATCTTTAT
>QKAN01000113.1 GCA_003246365.1 Clostridia bacterium | reverse complement strand
ACTTTAAGAATAGTTGGGTAAACGTATCTGGCCTGGCTCTTATCAAAAGTGTGGACTTGCACGAGATCATTGCTTCTCCTTTTGTTCTCGGTGTTCCAAGAAGTGCCAGTTTTGAATATCTTTTCGGTAATCCATGAGCAGTTGATCATTGCACATGAAGTTAGAATGATAAACCAGAGCTGGTTCATTGAAAGTTTACCAAAAGAATGATATTAAATGTTAAGCAGCAGTTTGTTAATTACCATATTGGATTCCTCTTGTATTCTCAACTAATACCTACATCCTTCCAAATCATTTGCCCTAATTTTTTTCAGAAAGTAATCCATTTTGTGATAATTCAGGTCCATCCAACGAATAACCATTCTAGATTGAGACAAATTCCCAAAGGTGCTGGACAACAAAACCATACCCTCGCCTTAGATAACATCAATATCGATATACGTTAACATATACTAAATAAGCCCGCACCTTCTCCCGAGGCGTGATTAACACACGCCTCTTTCTAATTATACGTTTCTCAACCATTGCTAATCCAATATTTGACATTGCACGCAACTCATAATATTCTATTGTTATAATAACGCTACTTAAAACGCCCTTGTTCATAACCAAGTTATGTAACAAGACGCGAACAATTTCTTTGCTTCTCACAACCGTTTCTCGCCGACGATCGTTGGAGGGTATCACATGATTCAAAAATTAATCAAAGCAGATAAGAAGACCTTCTTACTGGCGTTTGTCATCGTCTTCATTGTGCTCTCTCTGGGTCTGCTTGCGGCGACTATGATTCTTCAGTCGGAGGCAAACCGCGAGCAACGGGTCAAGGCCGATATCTCGGAGCGCAGCTTGATAGAAACAGAACGCTACTTCATCACGTATAAAATCAACCGCCTTGCTTCCGATCTGGAGTTTGTATACGATACAATGCTGCAGCATTATGTATCGGAAGACAATTATGAACACCTCGAAGAACTTTGGCTCGCCTACTCAAACAGCCGAAAAGTCTATGACCAGATTCGTTTTCTGGACGCGAGTGGGAACGAAGTAATCCGCGTGGACTATACTCCGGAAGGCGCATTCATCATGCCAAAGGATCAACTCCAGAATAAAAAATCGCGCTATTACTTTAAACACACCATTGAGCTCAGTCAGAATCAACTTTATATTTCCACACTCGATCTCAATATGGAACGTGGCGCAATCGAATTACCGATTAACCCCGTCATTCGCTTTGCACAGCCGTACTTTGACGCAAACGGCTTAAAGCAAGGGATTATCATTCTGAACTACTCCGCAAACGATATGCTCTCCCAAATCGCCTCTGTCGCCACCGGTAGCGAAGGCGAAGTTTACCTGCTCAATAGCGACAGCTTCTGGCTATACCACTCTCGCGCTTCCTATAATGAATGGACGTTCTCGTTCAACCCCGATTCCACGGTGAAGTTCTCAAACTATTACCCGAAGGAATGGGCTATGATTTCTGCGGGCGGCACAGGCACGATGACGACGGATAGCGGCTACTTTACCTATGCCACAATCCCGTATAACACAATCTCGCAGCTCGACAGCAAATCGATGCAGCTTACCAGCGAACCGGATTACTGGTATGTGGTCGGCTTCATTCCAAATACACTGGAGAATAACAAATATCCTTCCAGTAATATTTTCGATCTTGCAATCTCGGCTCTTATGCAGTACTTCCCACTATATTTCTTGGTACTATTTATTTCTCTCGTTCTTGCGGGTTTCATCACAATCAATCGAACCAAGAGCAAAGAGATCAAGTACTTCTCCCAATACGACAGGATGACAAACTCATACAATCGCAACGCGGGAATCGACAAGCTTTCCGATCTATATCGGTCGCTCTCCAAGAGTAATTGCGCCGCGAGTCTTTGCTTCATCGACGTCAACGGACTCAAAGAGGTCAATGACACCCTCGGACACGAGACGGGCGACGAACTGCTCATTACCGTTTCGAAAATAATCCGTTCCTGCATCCGTGCAAACGATTTTCTCGTTCGCCTCGGCGGCGATGAGTTTTTGATCGTGTTCCAGGGAATCGAGGCGGAAGTCGCCGAAGATGTTTGGGCAAGAATCGTAGAAGAATTCAACAAGATTAATAACTACGAGAACCGGAGGTATCTGATCAGCGTAAGCCACGGCATCGAAACGCTGAGCTGTAATGTAAACGAATTGCTGGACAACGTGTTGCACCAGGCAGATGCAAAAATGTATGACGAAAAACGACGGATCAAAGCCAACCTGCAGATCATCCGCTCATAGTTCCCGCTTGCGCGGTTTGCTTCGCGGCATTCTTTCGATACAACTCATCTTTGCGCTACAGCTCGTCTCTGCGGGCTGTTTTGCGTCCCCCCAGACAACACCGGCTATCCCCGCATCAACGCCGCTGACGCAGAGCGAGAGCGCACGATATACGTTTGACAGCGTCGCGATGGATGCTACCGTGCCATACATTGTGTATCTGCCTGCCGGATACTCTCCAGCGCAAAAATACCCCGTGTGGTATGCGATGCACGGCAATAGCTCCACCGAAACCTTCTGGCTCGACTTCGGTATGGTTGGCGAACACGCCGACGCACTGACGGCAAGCGGCGAGCTTGCGCCAATGATCATGGTGTTCCCCTTCACGCGATACGACGACGCGAAAACCATCGTGGCGGACATGGAGGACGGCGTTCGCGGGCCGAGCCGTATGGAGCGGTTTCTATGTGAAGAGCTGATTCCATACATCGACGCGCATTACAGCACGATTCCTAGCGCGGAGGGGCGCTACATCGGCGGTTTTTCCATGGGCGGGCTGTTTGCGCTGCAAATCGGCCTGCATCAGCCGCAGCTTTTCAGCAAAATCGGCGCATACAGCCCCGCACTCACCTACAGCGACTTCTCAGCCGATCACTTTGAGCGTTGGCTTTCGACCGACACCAATGATGCTTTCGAGTTGGAAGGCTACGCCAAAACACACGGCATGAACAAGCTTTTCGTCTATCTCGACTGTGGCGGCGAGAGCGATCCGTTCTCCTCCGGCGCGGCCTCGCTGCAGGATGCGCTCACGGCGCGCGGCATCCAAAGTGCGTTTCACCCGCACGAAGGCGGGCACGCGCTCGACCTTTCGCTCGTGGATACTTATCTGCTATTTTACGTTGCATGGTAGATCGCGCAACGTGTTCAGACGCTCGGCGAAAATCTGGTCACATACCAAACACCAACTCTGGCAAAACAAAACGGAGCCAATTGGCTCCGTTTTTTTGCGCCTAAGTTTTTATGCGTTCATTGCAGCGGCAAAATCGAGCACTGCTTGCGGGTTTGCTTTCGGCGGCTCAATTCCATTTTTGCCGCCGACCTTTTGCATCATGCCTGCAATCAACTTATGCATGGGTTTCATGCGCGCGGTGCGGAGCTCTCCCCCGAAGCAACCAACCGCCTTTGCATGCTTCCGTAACGTCTCAGGAAACGATACAGACAGACTCTCCTCCAGATTCTGCGGCAGTCCACAGCACAGGAATAGACCGAGCGTTTTTTGCTGCAGCTCCCCCTCGTGTGCTGCGCAAAACTCCGAAACTTTCGCCTGAACGCGTCCCATATAGATCGATCCCCCGACGATCACCGCGTCATAGTCCGCAAGACCCGGCGCGCGCTGTTTTTCCAAGTCAACCAGCGTCACGTCCCCCGACAGCTCCGCCTTGAGTTTTGCCGCGCATTCTGCGGTGTAGCCATATTGTGTTGCGTATAGTACCAACGTTTTCATGTGTTTGTCTCCCTGCGCTCGATTGCGCCATTGTCGTGTTCGTTTTCTTACTTCATCCGCATCGCGTTCTGCCAAAGCGCGAACAGTGTGTTGCGCGCGCCGCGCAGATCCGCTTCGTCGATTCCCGCGAACGCTTCCCCCATAAAAGCGTTCCCGGCTTCCGTGGTCTCCTCGCCAAATGCGCGGCATGCTTCCGTGGTGATCAGCCGCGTCGCCCGCGCATCGTTTGCGTCCTTCACCAGTTGCAGAAAACCGCGTTTCTCGAGGTTCACCGCAATCTGCTTGACGTTCTGGTGCGAAGTCCCCATCGCCCGCGCAACCTGTTTCACCGTTGGTGGCTCCCGAAACAGCGACGAGATCGTAATCAGCAGCAGCCACTGCTTCACCGTGATGCCATAGGGCGCAAACGCGCGATCCAGCAGCGTCTCCAACAGCGTCGTCGTCACAAACAGTGTGCCGAACACCGCCGTCCTGTCGTCCATCCCATCCAACATTGCCTGTACTTGTTCCATGTATTTCCCCCGTTAAGTAATGCATTACCTTTTCCGTATGGTAATATATTACCTATTCGTCTGCTTGTCAATACCCAAAATAAAAAACACGCCCTTTCGAGCGTGAATTTTTCAAAATTCTGTTTACAGCGTTTCGCCTGCGCCGAAATCGATGCCGATCTGGCGGCGCGCCTCGTCCAGCAGGCGCATCACCCGCAGGCTCTGTTCGTCAAACGCCGCTGTGCTCTCGCCGCTTGCAACCATTCGCGAGAACGCGTTGAGCTCGTGTACCATATTGTTCTTGACCGGGGTGAAGAGCTCCTCACTTCTTCCGTCGCGATAGAGCATTCGTAGATAGCTCGGTTGATTCAGCGTGTCGAACACAAGCGTGCCGAGCTCTCCCTGCACGATACTCGGGTGAATGGAACTCGTCACCTTCGAATAGGAGATGGTTGTCTGTTGTTCGCCGTAGTCGAGAAGCATGGTGCCTGCGGCTTCCGTGCCGTTGGGCAGAAAGCTCGCGCCGACTGATAGCTTCCGCGGCTCGCCAAAGAGCGCGACGCAGACATGCATACAATAGACCGCAAGATCCATCAACGCGGCGTTACCGAGCGAGGCCTCAAACACATTCGGGCGCTCGCCCGCCAGAAATCGGTCGTAACGAGAGGAATACTGGCAAAACTCAAATGTCGCGCGGCGGATACGTCCGACCTTGTGGAGATTCTCTAGCAATGCGTTGAGAAACGGATCGTGTACCGGACGAATGGCCTCCAGCAGGATCAGCCCTTTCTCATGCGCAAGGCGAATCATATGCTCCGCCTGCATTTCGTTGATGGCAAGCGGCTTCTCGCAAAGCACGTGCTTGCCGTGGTTCAGCGCGTCAAGCGTCTGTCGATAATGCAGAATGTTGGGGCTTGCGACATAGACGGCATCAAATCGGTCGGAGGAGAAGAACGATTCCTCATCGTCGAAGCAACCGCCGATGCACTGCTTTTCTGCATAGGCCGATCCGCGCGCCAAATCTCGCGAATAGACCGCGGTGATCTCGCAGTTCTCACTCATCTGCGCGGCCTCGCAGATCCAGTCGCTGACAAAGCTTGTGCCGATGATGCCGATGCGCAGGGGACTCGCCATGTTTACCTCCGCCGTTTATAAAAATCTTCTTCCCTATTGTAAAAGTGATCCAGCACAAAGTCAACGTAGATATTTATTTCGCAATCATTTTTACTTTCTTTTGAAAGTATTTGGTTTACTTTTTATGAATTTTCGTGTAAAATCGACACGAAACGAGGCGAACAACATGCAGGAAGCACTGGTATTCAATCTACAGAAGTTTTCGATTCACGACGGCGCGGGCATCCGCACGGACGTGTTTTTTCAGGGATGCAATCTGCGCTGCGGCTGGTGCAGCAATCCCGAAAGCCAGCCGATGGAACCACTGCCCGGCGAGAAGGCAACCGCCTACACGGTGGAGGCACTTGTTGCCGAACTCGTCAAGGACAAGCCGTTTTATGATGAGAGCGGCGGCGGCGTGACCCTCACGGGCGGCGAAGCGCTACTGCATCCGGCGTTTGTGTTGGAACTCGCCCGCGCGCTGCATGAGCAGGGCATCCATGTTGCGCTGGAAACCGCGGCTTGCGTGAAGAAAGATGTGTTCACCCGTGTGCTCTCCGCCGTAGATTTTGCCTATATCGATCTCAAGCATTATGACGACGCAAAGCATAAAGCCGGCACTGGAGTAGGCAACGCGCTGATTCTGCACAATATTGCAAACGCGCTCAAAAGCAGCACACCTGTCGTGATTCGCATCCCTGTCATCCCGGGATATAACGACAGCGAAGCGGATTTTGCCGGGTTTGCAAAGACGCTACATGATCTTGGCGCAAAAGAAGTGCAGCTGCTGCCCTTCCATCAGTTGGGCGAAAGCAAGTATAAGAGATTGCAGATCGAATATGCGTATGACGGGAAAAAACAAATGCGGGATGGAGACCTCTCCGCCTTCGCGGAGACGCTGACCAAAGCAGGAATACAAGTTCAAATCGGTGGTTAATAAATTTTGCGTCGGTTCCCGACGCTTTTTTATTTTAACCTCTATCTTTATCAGCAAAAAAGTACAAAAAAAGAAGCTTACGCCATTATAAGCCTCTTCGCACAAACGTACTCTT
>QKAN01000067.1 GCA_003246365.1 Clostridia bacterium | reverse complement strand
GCCGCTACAGGCACTGCTCATGAGTACGGCACGACAGGGGTATATATTTATACCCGCGGCGTTCATTGTTTCAGCGATTTGGGGCGTGGAAGGCGTTGCGGCAACGCAGGCAGCGGCGGACTTGCTGACACTCTCGATTTCTTTACCGCTTGGTATTGCCGCGTTTAAGTTGATTAACCGGAAGATAAACGAACGGAAGATGGAAGAGATACAGGTGCAGGAAACCTTATGAAAACAAACATAGCAACCGCAAAGGGCAGAGAGCCGTTTCCCTAAATTGGAACACATAGCTTTGCTTTGAGTGAGATTCATATGTCGTATGACAGCTGAAATCAGCAAAATATGAATCACTGTGAGAGATTTCTATGAAGAAGGAGATTTTTATGAATGTAATTGAAAAATTCGTGTATCCAACAAAACGCGTACCCGCGGTTCTATATTGCCCGGAGAAAATTACCGATTGCGCGAAAATCGCCGTACTGGTCATGCATTCCGATGAAAGCTACTTGCGCTTTCCGACGGGACCCGAGCTTGCCAAGAGAGGCTTCTACTGCATGAATGCGAACATGCCGAGCAAGGAAGGCTTCTACTGGACCCAGCCGGAGAAGATGCTGACGATCAGAACCTGCATCAAATACCTCCGCTCCATTGAAACAGTAGAAAAAGTTCTGATCATGGGGCATAGCGGCGGCGCATCCACGATGTCCGCATATCAAGCGATTGCAGAAAACGGCTGTGAGGTTTTTCAAGGCCCGGAAAAAATCGTTCCGCATCCGAATATCGGCAAACTGATTCCGGCAGATGGCGTGCTTTTGCTCGATCCGAACTGGGGCAATGCGTTTTGCCAGTTAAACAGCTTGGATGCTTCGATTCTTGATGAAAACAGCGGTAAAAAACGCGACCCGAAATTGGATTTGTATAGAAAAGAAAACGGATATAACCCTGACGGATTCGACTATACGGAAGAGTTCTTAACCAGCTATACAAAGGCGCAGGGTGAACGAAACAACCGCCTAGTCGACCATGCGCTGGAGCGCTATAGAGCAATTGAAAACGGAGAAGGTCTTTATGATGACGATGAACCTTTAACAATTCCGGGCGCGGCGCAAGGATTTTTCAACAATAAACTGTTCGTTACAGACACCCGTCTGTGCCATACTCACGCCGAGCATAAGGTTATTCACGGCGACGGCAGCATTACGAAAGAAAAGGCAAAAACACTCAATCGTCTTCGGATTACGAAGGATTACACTTCTTCGCTTCACGAGGGCGGCAGGATATTTACCGTAAAAAATTATCTGACATCGTATGCGGTTAGAACCAAAGGCGATTTTGGATATAACGAGGACAGCGTTTGGGGCGTCGATTGGGATTCCACATACAACTCGGCTGTGCCGAACGTTGAACACTTCAGCTGCCCGATTTTAATAACAGGCATGACTGCCGGCGTGGATGTAGTGGCAATCGAAACGATATATGACCATGCTGCAAGCAAAGATAAAGACATCGTTTATGTTGAAGGCGCGGATCACATGTTCTTTACCGCGACCGTTTTTGAGAAAACACCTGGCGAGTTTGGCGATACGATGAAACTGCACCATGATTATGTCGCCAAATGGCTGATGGAGCCGGGACGCTTTATTTAACGAAACACCTGAAACGACACGCAAAGGAGAGAATGATGGACCAATCTGTTTATTACTATCAACTGCCTGAATTAACGCAAGAAGAGAAGAAATTCTCTTATGCCCGTTTTTACACGGACTATCCGCTATATAAGCCGTCTCCGATTCAGCAACAGGTTTTGGACGGCGGGCCGATGGACCCGAGCAAAGCGATTCAAGCGGAAAACTGGCTTGACCTGCTGCAGGTACACGGGTATCGTGATGTTGTGTATGGATACTGTATGATGCCGGATGGTTCCGGGTTTTACATTGAGTATTCAACCTCTCCGGTCACATGGCAGCCGACATACAGAAGATGGTTTGGGCAATGGGTTAACCATCATTCTCCCTCAATGGTTCCCGAACAAGGAAGTTTGCGCTATAAAATATGGAATCCGCTGGATCATTGGGATCATCGGTTTGTGAATGGCAAAGATGATACGGACGGGATCTGGTCCATGGAAACATTGGATATGGGCATCGGAGGCGATGCATCAAAGGGCGTTGCGGCGATTTCGCACAATATCGATCTGCGGGAATACGGCTTAACAAAGGAAAAAGAAAAAGAACTGGCAGATGCGCATTGCAGAGCGAGCGCCTGCTATGAAGAATTTGACGGTCCGGGGCATCACCTTGTGCTTCGTTTCAGTAGACCATGCCCGCTTGGCGGAGTTGAAAATATTAATTGCGAATGGATAGGGTATTATCCCAAAGACGGAAAAATTATTCGTGACCCGGAAACTCCGGTTTCAGAGCAGTATCTTCGTAATGTTCTGCTCCACAACACGGTTGAACGGGCACATTTGACGCAGGTGCTTCCTGATTTATGGGAAGCATGCCACGAAAAAGACTTGGATGAAGATTAGGAGACAGATATGTTTGTAGAAATTGATAAAGAAATGATAAAAACAGATGATCCGAGCGTGATTAAAATCCGGCAGAAACTCTTTCCGGAAGAAGAAAAGATGCCACTGGCAAAATACTTCTATAAATATCCGTTGCATTATCCGACGCCGGTTGAGATGCAACTGATTCAGAAACCGATGGCAATCGAAGATGCGATTCAACCGGAAAATTTCATGGACCTTTTGAAACCGTATGGATATGATAAAGTTGAGCTTGGGTATTGCATGTTTGAGGACGGTTCAGGATACGTTGCTACATATCGCGTGCGGCCGCCGCACATCACGAGCGAAATGGAGCGTTGGTATCGGAATTGGAGAAACTTAAAATCCAAGAGCATGGTTGGCGGGCATGGAAATCTCCGCTATAAAATCTGGAACTATGCAGACCACTTTGATCATTATTACATCAATTGGAAAAACGGCAAGGAAGGCATTCATACCACGGAAAGTTTGGACCTTGGTGAAGGCGAAAGGATGTATGACACCATCCGCCATGAATTCCCACTCAGCGAATATGGGCTGACAGACGAAAAGTTAGCCGAATTAAAAGCGGCAGGATGTATGGTAAACAGTTGGGGTTCATATGAAACGTTCGATGAACCGGGTACACACCTGTGCCTGAGTTATTCGAGACCCTGCCCGCTTGGCGGCATCGAAACCCGCAGCAGAGAATGGATCGGTTGGCGCCCGGAAAACGGAAAACTTGTACGCGATCCTGCTACAAAATGCGATGAAGAATATTTGAAAAAGGTGGTCATTCATACATTGGTTGAGTGGGAACACTTATATACATACCTTCCTGAACTTTACGCAGAATATAAAGATTTGCCGATGGATGCAGATTGAGGAGGGGATGAGAAATGTGGGACAGAACTATGATTATTACTGGTGCTGCTTCCCCGAACGGAAATCCAATCGTCGATTTAGCACTGGCAAATGGAATCAATGTCATTTTGTTAAGCGCCTGGCACAGCAGGGCACAGGCGGCGATTGAAAAGGGAGTTTCTTCTAATTATAAATCGCATGTCCTTGGTTTTGCGCAAAACCCGCAAGCACAGCTGAAACGGAACATGGAAGAAGCCCCGGAACTTTACCGCGAGGATACAACGCAGCAAGATGTTTTGCGCTGGATCTATGATCGCTTCGGTAGTATCGACATTGTTGTCAACGGATCCGGGGGGCATGAACGCAGAGAGATGGACACGACTGACAAGGCGTTCTGGCATCATGATGCCGAGGTTCCGGAAGGCGCGTTTTTCAATGTGATGTATGCAATGCCTTATTTAGAGAAAAGCGTCTGCCCTCGCGTAATCAACATTACGACAGATGACGGAGCTTGTGGCGGGTGGTTTAAAAACCCGGCTTTTGCTGCGGCACGCGGCGGCATCATAGCGCTGACTCGAGAAATGGCAAGGGAGCTAGGCCCGAAGGGCATTACGGTTAACTGCGTATTGCACAGTCATATTGAGGGCAGCGGTCCGGACGCGTTGACGGATGAAGAACGGAATGAACTCCTGAACAGAACGCCGCTCGGCAGAATTTGCACACTGAAGGATTTGGCGGGTATCGTCAATTTTCTTGCCAGCGAACAAGCATCGTTTATAACCGGTCAGGTTATCAATGTGAATGGTGGTCTGCTGCTCGGGTGAAATCAAATCGGAGGTAACTATATGTTTACACTAAAAGGAAGAACAATGCTTATGTCCGGTGCATCCGGCAAATATCCTCATCCGGTCATTTTAAAAGCGCTTGAGTGCGGCATGAATGTATGCTTTATGAGCGGAGATCACAGGCGCGCGCTTTACGGGATTGCAAACGTTCCAGAACAATATAAAGATCACGTGATCGGGTATGCCCAAAATCCGCAGTACAAACTCAAATTAAATCGAGAATTAGCGCCTGATGTTTATGCGGAAGATTCAACGTCGTTGGATGTTTTAAAGTGGGTATATGATCGTTTCGGGAGCATTGATGTTATCGTAAATGCTTCCGGCAGTGGTCTTGCTGGCATGAAGACGGCGGACGTTACGGACAAAGACTATTGGCATACAGCGGCTTGCTGCCCAGAAGATATGTTCTTTAACACAATGTATGCAATGCCGTATCTGGAAAAGAGCAAATGCCCTCGAATTATTAACGTGACTTCGGATGACGGCAACCGTGGCGGATGGTTTAACAACCCGGCGTCCGCAGCGGCAAAAGGCGGAGTAATTTCCATGACGAAAGAACTGGCGCGCGAGCTCGGCCCGAAGGGGATCACCGTTAATGCAGTTTTGCATGGTCACATTGAAGGAAAAGACGGCGACGGAATGGATATTAATATTTTGGAAGATGCGGAACGCGAAAAAATGGTTGCGCATACGCCGATTGGGAGAATGTGCACGCGGGAAGATATTGTTAGTTCAGTGTTATACTTCGCGAGCGAAGAATCCGGCTTTGTGACGGGTCAGGTCATCGACGTGAACGGCGGATTGATCCTCTAGTTTGTTTCCGTCGCAAAACAACAATACTACAATGTGATATTGAAGCCGCTTTCAGGCTTTTGAACAAAACTGAAACAAGAGTCCATCGGATGATGGACTCTTGTTTTTGGTAACCCATGCGAAAATAATGGTGATCTATCGAAATTGTTTTGAGAATTCCATGCGGGTACATAAGTATTGTTGAAGAACTTCTTAATACTCTGAAATCAATCCATGCGTTGAATGCGAATCATGGCATCGTAAAGCGCAAGAAATTGTCTGTGCCGCCGATCATTTACAGCGTTGTATTCCGGCGTAAAAGTTTGGGAAAACCGAACTGTCTGTTCCGCCGCTTCCGCGAGCGAGGAAAACACACCGGAAGAAACACACCCGATCATCGCCGCGCCGAGCAGCGCCGCTTCTTTCTCCGCAGGCAGGCAAACGGGAAGACCGGTTATATTTGCTTGCATCTGACACCAGATGGCAGATTTTGCGCCGCCGCCTGTTGCAAGAATGTACTCCAGTGTTGTTCCACTTTCGCGTATCAGATCGCAATTCTTCCTTAAAAGATGACAAACGCCGTCCATGACCGCAAGCGCTAAATCAAACGAATCGTGCTTACTTCGAAGACCGAAAAATACGCCGCAGGCGTCAATGTCAAATTCAGGCGCATTGGAACCGACGAGATACGGCAAAAACAGTACGTCGCCCGGTTGCCGTAAAGCGGCTTGCATGTCGATTTCCGTAAAGTTAGCATTTGGCAGACACACTTTTTTGATCCATTCGAGGCTAACGCCTCCGCTTTCAGCGGTTGGCAGCATGACATAACTACCGGGTAAAAAACCGTAGTGCATCGATATTCCGGTATCTTTCCGGATTGGAGATCCGGCAAGCGTAGAAAGAGCAAGGACAGTTCCGGTTGAAAGACTCAGCTTGCCTTCCTGAACGTTTCCTGTGCCGATCATGCCGCAGAAATGGTCGAGCGTACCGATGTTAACAATGGTGTCTCGCGAGAGACCAAGCTGTGTTGCAACGTCTGGTGAGATAATACCTGCAACTTCGCAAGGCTCAGTCAGCGGCGGCAATTGCGCCGCGCTTATACCTAAAAACGAGAGCATCTCCGGCCAGTATTGGCGCGCATATATATCAAAATAATAGGTAAACGTTGTAATCGAACAATCCGCAAGTAATCTTCCAGTCATTCGATAGACAATGTAATCTTTTAGCAGAACATAATGTGCTGCGGCGGCAAAAATCTCCGGTTTGTGGTTTCTTAACCATAAAATCTTCGTTGCCGGCCAGGTCGGTAGAACGGCGGGTTGGCCTGTGTGCATATATCCGACATCTGGCGGGAAAGCATCTTTTATTACAGCACATTCTTTTTCGGAACGCTCGTCCATCCAGGAAATTGCGTTCATGAGCGGGATACCATTGCAATCAAGGGCAAAGAAGGATTCGGCTTGCCCTGTGAATGTTAAACAAACCGATTCACCTTTGGCGGAAAGTGCGACAGAGCGGATCAGGCTAAGAACGCTTTGAACATACGCTTCCGGCTCGAATTCTACAAAGCCATTGGTTCGAATATAATCCACAGGAACGCTCTGCATGGAAAGACAGCGGAGCGTTTTGTCGTATAATGCGGCTTTCGTATTCGTACTGCCGAGATCAACTGCAATGAAATACATAAACGTGAATCCTTTCGTTTTTAGGATCGTTGCATGCGTGCGGCGAAAAATGAAAGCGTGGCGGCTGCTATGGCGGCAAGCGCAAGAAGACCGAATGCAGCGCGCAGATTGACGAAATCGGACAGGATGCCCATCAACGCGGGAAAGAGCGCGCCGCCAAGGCCGCACCCTGCACTCATGAGTCCCATTGCACCACCGGATGAACCCGGGAAACGTTCTGCGGCCAGGTTCATTAAACTACCCCAGACAGGACCGAATGCAAAACCGATGAATGCGCAAATAACAAGCGCAGGAATCGACGCTTGCAGCAACACAAGCGCGAAGAACAGCACGCCGGAAGCGCATAAACTCGCGACTAGCGCGCGGGAAGGCCGAATGGAAAGAACCCCGAAAACAAGACGCGAAACCGCCATGCTCGCCCAATATGCCGATATGGCATAGGCGCCAAACGCAGCGGCACCGAGCTCTTGCGAAAAGAGAGATTCAGCAAAATACCCGAATCCGTTTTCCAAACCGACATATAGAAGGATGGAGCAAAAGAAGAGGATAAACGGGATATCCCGCAAAAAAGAGCGGGGGGAGGCGACGGCTTTTTTCTGGGTTGTTTGCGGTTTTGGATAGCGAACGAAGAACAAGGCAACCAGAGAAAGCAGCGTGCCGACGAGACAGATGAGGAACACAATTCGCCAGCTCCAACCAAAGGCGTTCACGCCGTATTGCGTCAGAATAGGGCTGATAACCGCTCCGAGACTGAGCGCGCCTTGAGAAATATTAACCCAGCGAGCGCCATATTCCGGGGACAGATCCGCAAGAGCGGCAGAACCGCTAGTTTCGCAAACGCTGTAACCCGCGCCGATGAGAAATACGCCCGCTGCGAAAGAAAAAACGCCGCGCGACAGCGCGGAGCAAAGACAGCCAAGCAAAAACACGACAGAAAACACAAGTATGACGCGCCGTTTGCCGGCGCGGTCGGAAATTCTGCCAAAAAGCAGCGGCATGAGAATTACGCTGCTATATTGCGCGGCAACCAGCAACCCCGCACCGGTAGAACGCATTGAAAACGCAGAGGAAATGCTGCTGAGCGCAAACTGAAATCCGCCCATTTCAAACCCGACGAAGAACATAAGAGCGGAAAATGCTGGCAAAAAAGCGGGCGCGCGCCTGCTAGACAAGGCGTACATCGACGCCCTCTTCCTTGATTCGCGCCAGCAACACCGGATCGGCTGCGCGATCGGTTACAAGCACAGTTCCGCCGGCAAGCGGGCTGATACGCGAAAAACTTTCCCGTCCGAGTTTGGAACTGTCCGCGACGATTACGGGCGTTTGCGCACGCTCTACCATGATGCGGTCAATAACGCTTTCTTCTGCATGATATGTGGTAATTCCTGTTCCGGGGTTTACGCCGTCAACGGAAAGAATGGCCCAGTTTGCACGATATCGCGAAAGTTGTTCTTTCACGTCGTCGCCATATGTAAACGAATATTGGGCGCTGATGTCTCCGCCGAGCAGAATGACCCGAAACGTGGGTAATCCGCCGAGTTCTACCGCAACAGAGATGGAATTTGTTACGACATTCAGGTTTTTTCGTTGCTTCAGTTCGACTGCGGTAAAGTAGGTTGTAGTACCGGAATTAATAAAGAGCGTATCGCCGTCGCTAACCAATGCGGCAGCAGCCGCGGCAATCGCCTTTTTGCTTTCCATATTTTCTTGTTTGCGGCGCTGAAATTCCATGTTGTAGTAGTTTTTCATGGTTTGAATTGCGCCGCCTTGGGTGCGTTCTAAATAACCATCCTGCTCTAATGCATCCAAATCGCTGCGGATGGTGACGACGGTAGCGCCGAGCATATCGCTCAATTGCGAGACGCGAACTTGTCCGTCGCGCCGGAGAATCTCCAAAATCTTCTTTCTGCGTACATCGATTTTCAGTTCTCCTGCCATGGGGCTCGTCCTCCTTGAATTACTGTGTCATTCACGACATTATACCATGCAATAGTAGCGGGTCATACGGATTGCTTATAGCGTCGTCTCGGGATTAATTCTTTCGCCAACTGCACCGCCCGGATGAATTAATGCAAATTGCTCGCTCTGAAAGTCGGTTTCCTCAATCAACGCAGCCTGCAGCGCGTCAAAAAGAACAGACAAAACCGTAAAACTTGTTGTTCCCTGCATGTTATGCCGGTCGATTTCTTTTGTGACCAGCATGGCTAGAACAATATCGGCCCCCGCAGCAAGCGGAGAATCTAAATTTTCCGTAACGGCGATAACGGTTACCCCTTTTTTCTTGCAGATTGACAAAATCGGAAGCAGTTCCGCTGTTTTTCCACCACGGGATGCGAGGAGCATTACATCTCCCTTTTGCAAGAACCCTGTGGCTCCGTGTACGGCTTCTGCCGGCGATATGAAGCGAGCGGGGCGTTCAATGCAACACATCAGATGCGCAAAATGCCGACAACAAATACCGGAATGCCCGCAGCCGCTTGCCGCGATACGATCAGCTTTTTTAAGTGCATCAACAGCGCGCAAAAAGTCTTCTTTCACGATGCCATCTAAAGCATGCAAAATTGCATCCGCCTCGATTGCATATCCTTTTGCTGCCGCATCCCAAGCGCTATTGTTTGCCATAACGCGTACACCTCCAATGCATTGCACCGCTAAAACGGATTGTAACTGGCAGACGATGCAAAATAGTTTTGCTTATAGAAAATAGTATTTTCGAAAACAGTATAAAATACAATCATAAAGAAATCAATAGAAAATAAAAAAGAAAATAATATTGACAATAAAGAAAACAAAAGGTAATCTTATGGCGATTTCAAGATAGACCGATAGAGAGATTACAGAAAGGAGCGAATTAAAAATTGCTGAACGGATTTAAACTGAAACCGCCATTTTTCGAGATCGGACCAAAGTCGTATCTGTTTGGAGACGATGTATTGTCTCTTGCAATCGCCGCGGATGCAGCGGCGAAGAAATACGACGTCGATATCATCTTCACAACCCCGATTGTTGACCTCCGCCGCGTTGCGGAAGTAACCGAACGCATTTACGTTTTTGCGCCGCATATGGACCCGATTTTGCCCGGGCGAGGGCTGGCGGATACATTACCGGAATCGCTTGTTGCCGCGGGAGCCAGGGGCGTTATGCTCAACCACTGCGAAAAACCGTTAACTCTTTCGACACTGGCGCAGACGATACGCCGCGCGGATGAGGTTGGACTTGCAACGATCGTTTGCACGGATACGGAAGCTGAATCTGCGGCGGTTGCAAATTTAAGACCGAATATCATTGTTGCGGAACCGACCGGACTGATCGGAACGGGGCAAACTAGCGACATGGAATATGTAGCTGCTTCGGTTCGAGCGATAAAGACCGTTGATCCGGACATATTTGTGCTGCAAGGCGCGGGGATTAGCAATGGCGAGGACGTATATCGTGTAATTCATGCAGGCGCGGAAGCAACAGGGTCTTCCAGCGGCATTGTGAAAGCGAACAACAGAGCGGCAATGATAGACGAAATGATTGGCGCTGTCCGGCGCGGTTGGGATGACCGCGCAGCGGGACGCTAATCTCATGAGGGACAGTAAGAAAAATGGAGGATAGAAATGGAATTTAAAGTATTTCAAAAAGAAATTGAGCTGCAATCCCGCGGATGGGTTCCTACGTTTCACGATATTTCCAAAGAGGTGATGGAAATCGTCGCTGCTTCCGGCATAAAAAACGGAACCTGCGCAATTGTTTCGCATCATACGACGTGTTCGGTTATGATTCAGGAATGTTCACATGACTTGGATTCGTTCGATTTGGAATATCTTCAGCATGACCTGCTCGATATCATGCGAAAGATGATACCTGATTTTGCAGAAGAGCACCAATACCGCCATCCGGGTCCTGTTCATGCGCAATTCGGCAGATATTGCGGCGAGCCGGGGAACTACACAAGCATGAATACGGACGGACATTTGCGCAGCGTATTTTTCGGACGCAGCGAAACCATAACAATCAAGGACGGAAAACTGGATGCGGGCGAGTTTGCGCACGTGTATTTTATCGATTGGGATCATGTACGCGCGCGCCATCGGCAGGTAAACGTGACCGTTATGGGTACGGATGATGATGTAGAAAGCCGAAAATGGAACGGCGGAGAAACAATTAATACGCTTAGAAAGTTGACCGAGGCGGAAACTGCCGAAATGAGAGAATTTACCTTGCAGCAGGAACGCTGAGGGCAAGGAGAGAACCAGTTAAAAAACAGGGTGAAAAGATGCTGTCTTTCACCCTGTTTGCGTTGATCGAATTTCTTTGCTTTATAAATTGCTTTTTTATTTACTTGCGACTATTGCAAACTTTGACCCGCAAGAAAGTTGTATTTTTTAATGACTTTCAAATCATCGCGCGAAATCTGCAATTGCGCATCAAGGGCGTCGTTTTCCGGCAAAGGCTTTGCCGAGATAATGCAACGAAACGAAACAGGAACAAAGGGAGAACTGGAGATTCCGCAAAGCAGCGCGCGCATCACCTCGTCGCCATTGAGCGGGTTGAGTGCGATGATGTTAATCACCTCTACACCGTTTGCCTGATTTTGCAAAATCAGATTGGTGATGATGTCGTGTTCTTCGGCTGTGCCATAATAGAGTGTTTTGCAGTTTTTGTAATCAGCAAACGAATCTACATCCATGTACATGGTAGCCCGGCTGGCTTGGGCGGACTCGTCGTAATATGTTTGAATCAATCCCTTTGTCATTCTTTTTGTGCGGCCGTCATATAAGTATAGATATAGCGTGTTGTGGAGGAAATGCTTTTTCAGCTTTTGTCCGGAGGTTTCTTTCAAACCGCCAGAAGGCGAATGCTCAATTAACTGATCAATCGAAACCTGCAGAGCGCTGGCGATATCATAAAGCGTGTCGATATCGATAGAAATCGCACCGCGCTCGTATTTGGATACCGTTGGTTTGCTTTTATTGATTTTTGCAGCAAGTTGTTCCATGTTCATCAGCTTGTTTTTGCGATAAAGACGGATGTTGTTGCCGATTGATATCGTTAGCTTGCTCATAATTTCCTCAAAATATCATTTTGTTTGAATTATTGCGAAAAATTTGAACCGTTTTGGTATTTATAGCATGTTGCAAACGATTTGTCTACTCTAGTGAAACTATTTTCGGTATTTCGACTTTTTTCAGGAAATAAAGCTTGATTTGAAGGGATGCGCAATTTCGTGCATTCTATTTTTTAACGGAAACAACGTTACCGTTACAGATCGCCAAGAGAAAGAAAAAACTGGAAAACAGAGAACAATAGCACGATATGCCTATGTGCGATAGCAGAGCAGATAATAACAATTGCAGCTTACGTATAAATATTTGAACGGAGGAAGCCTGCTTGAACGAAAAGCATAAAACGATTTTTACGGGTCACTATGGCAGCGGAAAAACAACGATTGCGCTCAACTGGGCGTACCGTCTTGGGCAACGATATGATGCGGTGTCGATCGCCGATCTGGACATAGTGAATCCATATTTTAGAACAGCGGATCATGAGCGGTCGCTGAACAAGCAGGGGATCCACCTTATAAAATCTCAATTTGCATGCAGCAATTTGGATGTTCCGGCAATTTCGGCTGAACTGTATGCGGTATTGGAAGATAAAAACAATCCTGTCGTGCTGGATGTTGGCGGCGATGAAAGCGGGGCCGCTGCGTTGGGGCGATACGCGCCGTATTTTGAACAGGAACAGGACTACGAAATGCTGTTTGTTGTGAATTTTTATCGACCCATGACGCAAACGGCTGAATCCGCGTTGGATATTCTCAAAAAAGTGGAGGCTGTTTGCCATACAAAGTGCACCGGCCTGATCAACAACAGCAATCTGGGCCTTGCAACGAAGGCAGCGCACGTTCTTGCAACATGCGCTCGGATGGATGAACTTTCGAAAAACAGCGGGGTACCGATCAAAATGGTTACGGTCGATAAAAGATTGATGCCGGAATTAACTGACAAGATTGATTTGTTGCATGCGCTGGAACGACCGCGAGAAGTTTGAGCAGAGGGAAAGGGATAATGTATGGCAAAGTTGACGTTTGAAACAGAATTGTGCAAAGGATGCGCTTTGTGTGTGGACGTTTGTCCGCGAAAAATATTGTATCTAAATCGGGAACAGATGAATCAAAAAGGACATATACCAGTGGCAATCAAGGATGAGCGGATGTGCATCGGCTGCGGATTTTGCGCAACGATATGCCCAGATTGCGTTATTACGATTGACGACTAAGGAGAACATTATGCAGGAAATAGTTTTGATGAAAGGCAACGAAGCCATTGCTGAGGCAGCAATCCGCGCCGGGTGCATGCATTATTTCGGATACCCAATTACCCCGCAGACGGAAATTGCCGCATATATGGCAAAGCGCATGCCCCAGATTGGCGGCGTTTTTTTACAAGCGGAGAGCGAAATTGCGGCAATTAATATGGTGTATGGCGTTGCCGCTGCGGGAAAGCGTGTGATGACGTCTTCCTCCAGTCCAGGTATATCGCTCAAGACGGAAGGAATCTCATATATTGCTGCCTGTGATTTGCCCGCGTTGATTGTGAATGTGCAGCGCGGCGGCCCGGGCCTGGGCGGAATTCAACCATCGCAGGCGGATTATTTTCAAGCAACGCGCGGCGGTCACGGAGACTATCATCTGATCGTTCTCGCGCCTGCGTCCGTACAGGAAATGTCGAGCTTAACGATAAAAGGGTTCGATCTGGCGGATCGGTATTCTATGCCGGTCATGATTTTAACAGATGGAACCATCGGACAGATGATGGAACCTGTCACGTTGGAAGTTGCCGAGACGATACCATATCCAAAACCATGGGCGTTGACGGGAACGCGAAACGAGCGGGAACACAACGTGGTCACTTCTCTTGTTTTGCAGCCGGAAGAGCTGGAACGCGTAAATTTTAGCCGCTATCAACGGTATGCGGCAATTGAAGAGACCGAGCCGATGGCAGAGCGCTACCGGATGGAAGACGCCGATGTTTGCGTTGTCGCATACGGAATTGCGTCCCGTGTATCTAGAAGCGCGGTGGATGCAGCGCGCGCAAATGGTATACGGGCGGGTATGATTCGACCGATTACGCTTTGGCCGTTCCCCAAAAAAGCACTGCAAGATGCCGCAAAACAGGTGCAAGCGTTTCTTTGCGTTGAAATGAGTATGGGGCAGATGATTGAGGATGTTGAACTGGCAACCCGCTGCGCGAAACCTGTAACCCTCGTAAATCGCGTTGGCGGCATGATTCCTTCGATTGAGCAGGTGAGTCGGGCAATTGAGAGAGCAACCGGAGGTGAAAAAGTATGACCGCGTATCATAAGCCGCATGCATTGACGGAAACTCCAACGCATTACTGCCCCGGATGCACACACGGAATCATACACCGGCTGGTTGCCGAGGCGATCGATTCGCTCGGAATCGAAGGGCGAACCATCGGCGTTGCCCCGGTTGGGTGCGCGGTGCTGGCATATAACTATTTTTCCTGCGACATGATTGAAGCCGCGCACGGCAGAGCACCGGCGGTTGCGACGGGGTTAAAGCGCGCCGGAAACGATACGATTGTCTTTTCTTATCAAGGCGATGGTGATTTGGCAAGCATCGGCATGGCGGAAACGGTTCACGCGGCGGCGCGCAACGAAAACATAACCGTCATTTTTGTCAACAATGCCATCTACGGCATGACTGGCGGACAAATGGCGCCGACTACGCTTCCCGGTCAGGTGACCCAAACCTCTCCTTACGGGCGCGATGTATCTGCCTGCGGATTTCCGGTGCGCGTTTGTGAAATGCTGGCGACGCTTGACGGACCGCGGTTTCTAGCGCGGGTTGCTGTGAACAACGTAAAGAACATTCGACAAGCAAAAGCGACAATTCAGAAAGCGTTTCAGAACCAAGTGGAGGGCAAGGGGTTTTCTCTTGTTGAGGTACTATCCAGCTGCCCGACCAATTGGGGCATGACGCCGCAGGCTGCGTTGAAGTGGGTGGATGAACACATGATTCCATATTACCCGCTTGGTGTATATAAAGACTGCGCGAAGGAGGATTGAACCCACATGGACAGCAAACAAGTAATCATTGCAGGATTCGGCGGACAGGGCGTTCTTTTTACAGGAAAGCTGCTGGCATATGTTGGGTTGATGCAGCAAAAGAACGTGAGCTGGCTTCCGTCGTACGGGCCGGAGATGCGCGGGGGAACCGCAAACTGTGGTGTGATTATCAGCGATGATGCAATCGGCTCCCCGATTATTGCGGAACCGGAGTATGTGATTGCAATGAATTTACCATCATACAAAAAATATGTTTCGACGGTGAAGTGCAACGGCGTCATCGTTGCGGATTCCACCTTGATCGGCGAAATGACGAATCAGGATACGGTTTCTTTGATTGCGTTGCCTGCAACGCAAATGGCGCAGGAGGAAAATCTGGACGGGTTTTCCAACATAATTTTGCTTGGAAAATTCATGCGGGAATGTCTGCCGGATGCGGAAATGTATTTTGAAGACGCGCTGAAAAAAGTCGTTTCCTCGAGGAAAGCGTCTTTGGCTGAAAAAAATAAACTCGCGTTTTCAATCGGTTTTGCCAGTTGAAAGCATGTGCGGATTCAACGCAAACAGATGCAAGTAAAATGGCGCTGACATACATAAAGGAGCAAGCATGATTCAGACATTATCGGAGATTAGAAACCTCATCAATACGACCAACAAAAAGAAGCTGGCGGTCATAGCGGCGCAGGATGATCATGTTCTGCTCGCGGTGAAGGATGTTTATTGCGAAGGTCTTGTAGCGCCGGTCCTCATTGGCGACAGGCGAAAAATAACCACCATTGCGGATGAGATCAACTTTGATCTGTCGAACATTGAAATTCTGGACGAACTGGATCACGAAAAATGCACGAACTTAGCTGTTCAATTGGTCAATGAGGGACGCGTGCATGCCGTTATGAAAGGCGCGCTGCAAACAGCGGAAATCATGCGGGTCGTGTTGGATAAAGAAAGAGGGCTAAGAACCGGACGATTGATCAGCTGTTTGTATGTGATTGAAGACCGTAATTACTCCAAACTTCTTTTTGTGACGGATCCGGCAATCAACATTGCGCCGGATTTGGCGCAGAAAGCGGACATCATCCGAAATGCGGTAAGTATGCTGCATAAACTCGGAATCGAGTGCCCGAAAGTGGCGGTTCTTTCGGCGATTGAGTCGGTTAACCCGGCTATGCCGTGCACCATTGACGCTGCAGCGCTTGCGGTAATGGGCAGAAGAGGACAAATTCAAGGTTGCAAAATAGACGGGCCGCTTTCGCTTGATCTTGCGATCAGTGAAGAGTCAAAACGGCACAAAGGGGTAAAGAGCGATGTTGCGGGCGATGCGGATTTGCTGGTTGCGCCGGATATTCAATCTGCAAACATACTGGTTAAAACGATTTCTATTTTGGAACGGCAAAAATCCTGCACCGTTTTACTGGGAACGAAAGCGCCGGTTATTTTAACGTCACGGGCAGATTCGAGAGACTCAAAATACTACTCGATCTTGATGGCGCTTGCCGTTTAAAGGACGGCAATTTTATGCATGAAAGCTGGTTAGGTGAATGATTTGAAACAATACATTTTAGCGATTAATCCGGGATCTACAACGACTAAACTGGGTGTTTTTCTGGAAAACCAATTGGTTGAGTCCTGTTCGATAAAACATTCGACAGATGAGCTGAATCGCTTTGAACACGTGATAGACCAGTTGGAATACCGCATGGACATGATTCTAAATTTCCTTGATGGGAAATACGAGATCGATTCGTTTCGGGCTTTTGTTGGTCGTGGTGGGCTGCTTCGCCCGATCCCATGCGGCACATACACGGTGACGGAACATATGCTGCGCGATTTACGGGAAAGCCGCGACGAACACGCGTGCAATCTCGGCGCGCCTTTGGCGGCGATTTTTGCTGCGCGCGCAAACGCGAAAGCGTACATCGTTGATCCGGTTGTAGTAGATGAAATGCAGGACGTTGCAAGAATTTCCGGTTTGCCGCAATTGCGCAGAAAATCGGTTTTTCATGCGCTGAATATTCGCGCGGTCTTCAATCGATTGGCGGACGATCGAAACTTGAACGCGAACGAAATCAGCGCGATTGTTGCGCATATGGGCGGCGGAACAAGTTTGGCGGCAATCAAAAACGGGCGAATTATTGATGTGGTAAACGCGCTTGAGGAAGGAAGTTTTACGCCGGAACGAGCGGGTGCTGTGCCGATGCTTCAGTTGATCGATATGGCTTACTCCGGAACATATTCGAAGGATGAGTTGCGAAAGCTCTTGGTCGGCAAAGGCGGATTAGTCGCATATTTCGGGACGAATGATTGCAAGCGCGTTCAGGACATAGCGGAAGGCGGAGACGAGAAAGCAAAACTGGTATTGGATGCCATGGTTTATCAAATATCAAAACAAATTGGCTCTTTGGCTGCCGCGCTGGAAGGAAACGTGGATTACATTATTTTGACCGGAGGTATCGCGCGAGATCAAACCCTCATGGAGTCGATCCGTAAACGCGTTGCGTTTATTGCGCCGGTTGAAGTATTTCCGGGCGAGGATGAATTGCAGGCGCTCAACGAAGGTGTGTTGCGGGTGCTTTCCGGGAAAGAACTCGCTAAAACATATGAGGACGAGTTGTTGACGTTTGTGTAGTATTGTGGAACATAGTTTCATACGCTTTGCGATCATAAATCAGCTTACGAGGGATGCGCGAAAAACAAGGGAGGAGAGAATATGGATCAAAAACGACAGATCGACTGGGAGAAACTGGGATTTGACTACATAAAAACGGATTTCCGGTTTATCTCGGTTTGGAAAAATGGAAGTTGGGATGCGGGAAAACTGGTTGAAGACAACACCCTGACAATCAGCGAGGGCTCCACCGCGCTGCATTACGGGCAACAATGTTTTGAGGGACTAAAAGCTTATTCGACAAAGAACGGCGACATACAGCTATTTCGCCCGGACGAAAACGCAAAGCGAATGCAAAAAAGCTGCGACCGGCTCATGATGCCGCGTGTCCCGGAGGAGCTGTTTATCCTTGCATGCAAGCAAGTGGTTCGGGCAAACAGGGCGTTTGTTCCGCCGTATGGTACGGGCGCGACGCTGTATTTGCGACCGTTCGTTATCGGGATCGGGGATAATCTCGGCGTAAAACCGGCGCCTGCCTATATTTTTTGTGTGTTTTGCTCGCCCGTCGGGCCATATTTCAAGGGCGGAATGAAGCCGGTGGAATTTTGTGTTTCCGACTATGACAGGGCGGCGCCGAACGGAACCGGAAACGCAAAAGTGGGAGGGAATTACAGCGCAAGTCTTCTGCCGCACAACGAGGCTGTTCAGCGGGGATTTGCGGATTGCATTTATCTTGATCCCGCCACGCATACGAAGATAGAGGAGGTTGGTGCGGCGAATTTCTTTGGCATCACAGAATCGAATTGCTTCGTTACGCCCAAATCAAATTCGATACTCGGCAGTATTACGAAATATTCTTTGATGCATGTAGCGCGCGAATATCTGCAAATGAAAATCGAAGAACGCGAAATACCGATTGATCAACTCGATGAGTTTGTGGAAGCGGGCGCTTGCGGTACCGCGGCGGTGATTACCCCGATCAGAAGCATAGAGCACAATGGTAAGTCATATGTGTTTTGCAAAGAAAACGATCCCGGACCAGTTACTAAAAAACTCTATCAGACACTCACTGGCATTCAATTTGGCGATGTTGAAGCGCCGGAAGGTTGGATTGTTCGGGTTTAGCGGGGAACGTGAACGCTGATGACTGAATCGAAATTTTGCTTGCAACCATATATTGATTAACCTGTAGATTGACTGAAGAAGCATGCGGGATAGATGCGTGTGCTTCTTTTTTTTGCGCAACGGGCCGAAAATGATCTACAAGCGTTTTCGATTGTTGAAGGGTTCACAGCGCAAAACACCGAAAATTTAGGAAACGAAATACATCGAAACGGATGAGCCGACGATAGCAGTTTCGAAAGCCTGACTTGCAGAGCAGGCGAGTTTTTGGTCGCTTTTCTATGTCAATAAAATCACGGAAAAGCCTTTTAAACTGCGTTTTTTGCACGAACGCCAGTAAAAAAACAACACCGATCAACATCATACCGAACGGGCGCGTAGATGCCATAATTACGAAAATAGTTTCGTAGTTTTTCGTTGACAGAGGCAAGAATGCCGATTATATTAGCAATAACAATTAAAAAACAACCGAAAATAGTTTCGAAACAAGAGCGGTTAATCCAGTTGGCAACAGACAAATTTATGTAGTTTTTACGAACTAACGCATATCAAACTAAGACATTCGCAATATTCGTTTTCGTGTTTGTTTCAAGCGTTTATCCGAAACAAACAAACCCATATTAAAACCACGCAAAATAGAAAGTACAAAAATATCGTACTGTAAAACTGATACGCTTGGAGGATTGGATCAACTCATGGGACGTAAAAATGTGTTCAGACAACTGCTGGAGAAATTCATCGATATTCGCGAAGCCGGCGTGCTTATGCCGCTGATTCTTGCGCTTATACTGTTTTCTGCAAAAAGCGATAAGTTTCTAACCGTCAGCAACATGACGAATATCATGCGCACCGCGGCTTTCACAATGATCACCTCGATCGGGCAGGCATACCTCATCATCGCCGGAAGTTGGGATATTTCGGTCGGCGCGGTTTATTCCGCGGGCGGCGTTGCCGCGGCAGCGCTCATGACCTACTATGGTTTCCCGATTTGGCTCGCCGTGCTTGTTGCCCTTCTCATCGGCGCCGTGTTCGGCGTATTCAACGGCTTCCTGGTGCAGCAGATCAAACTGCCTCCATTCATCGCAACGATGGGCACGATGTATGTAGCACGCGGGCTTTGCACGGGTTATACAAAGGGCGTTTCGGTTTATCCGCTACCGGAGAAGTTTCTTGGAATCGGTCAGGGCGGCATTCAGATCGGCACATATGAGCTGCCGTATGTCATCGTGGTAGCGGTCATCATGGCAGTTATTGCCGGTTTCATCCTGAGATACACAGCATATGGTCGTCGCCTCTTTGCAGCAGGCGGAAACGGAGAAGCGGCAAGAATCGCGGGCATTCCGACAATGCGGATTCGTTTCTCGGCGTTTGTTCTAACCGGCGTACTTGCGGCGCTCACGGGTGTTCTTATGGCAAGTCGCGTTGGAAGCGCCCAGCCGAACATTGGTTCCGGATTTGAAATGATGGTCGTTGCAGCGTGCGTCATCGGCGGTATCAGCATGGAAGGCGGCGCAGGTTCCATCATCGGTATCGTAATGGGTTGTTTCTTCATGGCGATGATCAGCAATGGCATGACGTTGATTCGAATTGATGCATATTGGCAGCAGCTCGTCATTGGTTTGGTATTGATCTTTGCGTGTGCACTGGAGTTTGTCAGAAACCGTATTCGCGCCAGTTTGAACCGATAAGGAGGACAAAATGGCGAAGACATTACTGGAAATGAAGGGGGTCACCAAATCATTTGGTGCGACAAAAGCGCTCAAGAGCGTGTCGATTGACCTGAAGGAAAATGAGATTCTGGCAATTTGCGGCGAAAACGGCGCGGGCAAATCCACATTGATGAAGATTCTCAGCGGTAGTTACGCTTCCGGAAGCTATGATGGTGAAATCATCATTGGTGGCAAGACCTGTGTGTTCAAAACACCGGCAGATGCTTCCGCGGCGGGAATTGAGATGATTTATCAGGAAATCAGCGTTCATCTTGACCTGTCGGTTGCGGAAAACATCTTTTTGGGTCGCGTTCCTGTGAGCGCAGGAATCGTGCAGTGGAACAAGATGAAAAAGGAAGCGCAAGCCTATGCCGACATGGTCGGGCTGAAAGTTCCTGTTACAACGCATTTGCGCGATTTGAGCGTTTCGCAGTGTCAAATGGTATCCATCGCGCGCGCACTGAGCAGAAACCCGAAGATTCTCGTTCTGGACGAACCGACTTCACCGCTGACAGACGCAGAGGTAGAGGAACTGTTTCGAATTCTTGTTAAATTAAGGGAAAACGGAATCTCCTGCATCTATATCAGCCATAAAATCAAAGAGATCAAACGGCTTGCCGACCGCGTTTGCATTCTGCGGGATGGCGAACGAATTTGGATTAAGGATGCAAGCAACCTCAGTACCGAGGAAATCGTCGAATCGATGGTAAACCGGAAAATCGGCAATCTTTACCCGAAGGAAACGGTTGAAATCGGAGAGGAAATGTTCTCCGTGAAAAACCTGAAGGTGAAGCATCCGTATAACCGCAAAAAATACATTGTGGATGGCGTTGATATTTCAGCGCGACGCGGCGAGATACTTGGCCTAGTCGGGCTGGTCGGCTCCGGCCGAAGCGAGATAGTCAACACGATATTTGGCGCAATCGAAGGAACGTATGATGAAATGCAGATCGGCGGTGAAATCGTAAAGATTTCCAACCCGCAAGATGCGATTAAAAAAGGACTGGCTCTGCTGGGCGAAGACAGAAAAGTAAACGGTTTTGTTCCGTCGCTCAATCTTGCCAGCAATATAACGCTTTCGCGTCTCGATAAGATTATTCATCGCGGCGTCATCAATCGCGAGCTGGAGCGGAAAATCGGCCAGTCTTACATGGAGCAGCTCAGCATAAAGGCAAATTCGACGCATGATATGGTAACAAGCCTTTCCGGCGGAAACCAACAGAAAGTCGTTCTTGCCAAGTGCTTGATGGTTGAACCGAAAGTATTGCTGCTGGATGAACCGACGCGCGGAATCGACGTTGGCGCAAAGGTGCAGATCTATGAAATTATGACTCAGCTCGTGCGTCAGGGCATGACGATTATTATGATCTCATCCGAACTGACGGAATTAGTAGGAATGTGCGATCGTTACCTGCTGCTTGCAGAAGGTAAGATTCGTGCTGAGTTGAACAGAGAGCAGGCGGACGAAGAAGCATTCCTGCGCATTTGTTCTGGAGAAGCCCGCTAAAGAAGCGGAAGAAACACGAAAAGGTTGTACATGCTTTCCCGGGGGCATTGACACAATAAAAGAGGAGGAAACACCTAGATGAAAAAAATACTTGTCCTTGCGATCGCGCTGATGTTCGCACTGAGCGCGTTTGCATGCACAAATAGTGCAACCACAGCCACAGAAACTGCGACGGAAGCAACGGCTGATTCTGCGGCTAGCGCGGAAGCAGTGACAGAAACCACAGATTCAGGCGATGTTCCTTACATCATTCTGGTCAATGCGCTGATTGGTCATCCAGTGTATGAGCAACAGGCGGAAGGCGCGAGAAAAGCGGCGGAAGATTATGGCGTTAAACTTGAAGTAATCGGGCCGACGGCGGCAACTGCAAGCTATTTGACCGACTATATTGCATCGGTTGAGAACGCGATTATCATGCAACCAGATGCGATCATTGGCGAACCGGACGATCCGTCCCTGTACGATGTTTTCTATCAGGCACACGATGCGGGAATTGCGGTTCTCTTAACGTCGGCTACCCTTCCGGATGAAAGCGCTTTTGTTGCCTGGATCGGTACGGACAACTATAACTACGGTGTAACGGCTGCTGACATGATCGCCGAAAAGACCGGCGGCACGGCGAACATTTGCGTAGTAATGGGCGATTTGGCAACCACCAACCAGGTTCAGCAGAGAGAGGGTCTCGAAGACCGTATTGCGGAAAAATATCCCGACATGAAGATCGTGAACGTTGTTGCGGATAAGAGCGATCTTGCCACGGCAATCAGCGTAACGGAAGACACGCTCAACGCATACCCGGAAACCGACGTATTCATCATGCTCGAGTCCACAGGTGGCCCCGGTGTTGTACAGGTCTGCCAGGAGATTGGCCGCAGCGACATTTTGATTCTTGACATCGACGCGGTCGACGCAACGATTGACAACATCAAAGAAGGCAAAGTGTGGGCAACGCTTGCGCAGAACTTCTATAAGCGCGGCTATGAGTCGGTTCGTATGGCATACGAATACATTACCGAAGGCGATGCGGCGACATTTGCGCAGTATAACGATTCCGGTACGGTATTGATCGACCAGACGAACATTGCAACCTATGAAGAAGACCTCTGGGGCGCAATTATCTACAAAGGCACAGACTGGCCGACCGAGTAATTCAGCAGCAGGATGCTTCGTCCTGCCGGGCGGCGCTGAGACGCCGCCCGGCAGGACAGCAAAATCTTTGTACAACAGGGTTGAAAATGCTATATGCCAGCAATCCTGACACATGTAGACGTATGTTGCACACATAGAACGATTGAATAGCAGATGGTATC
>QKAN01000066.1 GCA_003246365.1 Clostridia bacterium | reverse complement strand
GAGTGCAGCTCTAGATATAGCTGAGATTGGCCTAGACACTTTTACAAATGGAATAGCTCAAGAATTACCCGGTGTAAAGATCTTGTTCGGACTGGGTAAGAGCATAATTGCTGTAAGAGATCGTAACTTTCAAAAACAAACTATGAAATTTTTCGTTCATCTTCATGATGGAAGTATTACTTCAGAACAGTTTGAAAAATATAAGAAAGCACTTGAGGAAGATAAGAAAAGAGCAGATAAAGAATTGAGCAGAGTAATCATACTGCTTGATAGAATCACGGATGATGACAAGACAGAAATACTTGCATCATTTTATCGTGCCTATATTGTTAATCTCATATCATGGGAAAGATTTTTTGAGTTAAGTGAAGCACTTGATCGTATGTTTTTGCCAGACATTGAATTAATCATTCGGATAGCGAAAGAATATCAAGTTTTATATGAAGAGGGTGGATATTTAGCTGACAGACTTGCTTCTGTTGGATTGGTTCAAAATCCAATAAGCAGGATATTGATTCCGGTAATTGGAGGTGCTCCACCATTCGGTAAAATTCCTCTTACGCTTACCTCTTTGGGAAAACAATTCGTGAGCTTATATTTCTCAAGCGATATTGCTTAAAGTAATTCAAAAACGACCAAAGGCTCCGGCAGCCGCCGGAGCCTTTTTGTATGTGATGCGTCAGTCAAACAGCTGATGCTTGAAGTCGCTTAGTCCCATGCCCATGTCCGTTGCCGCAACACGGAGGGTGGAAGCGGACGGATAGTCCGACGGCAAACCGAGCCGCGCATAGAGTTCGTCGAGCGAAAGCTCCAGAAGATCGGCCGTCTGAGCGAGCGTATACGAACCGCGAAGGTCGTTCGGCGAATAGCCGTTGATCGGAACATAATCCTCGTCAGCTTCTGCTTCCGTTGCTTCCGAAACCTCTGTTTCTTCGGTTTCGCAGGCGTCTTCACCCTCGGCGGACTCTTCGTCTTCATGTCCGCCTTCACCGCCGCCTTCCGTGGTGTAGGTTTCCGAACCCCAAGGTAAACCGACGTATTTATTAGGCAGCAGCTGCATGCTTCCCGTAGCCGCGGCGATGCCCATCGGCACAAAGAACAGCGCGAGTGCGAGTATGGTCGCTACGATCGGATGAATACGGAACTTCTTCGAATATCCGGTGTGAATTGCGCCCTGCACGGGGCAAACGTTGACGCATTCGTTGCAGTTGATGCATTCCGCGCTCGTGACCTTTCCGTTTTTCGCGTTCATCACGTCTATGTTCATCGGGCAGGCACGGCTGCATTTTCCGCAGTGGATGCACGCGTCTTCTTCTACGCGAACGGCATACGGGCTCGCTTTGCCGATCAGGCCGTAGAGTGCGCCTGCCGGACAGAGATATTTGCAGAAGAACCTGTCGTAAACAATGCTGCCAAGCAGCGTGATGACAAGCACGATGAATCCGACAAGGTAGGACGTGAGCAGCTCGTTAAAGTCCGCAAGATGTCCCAGCGCGTTGAAAGGATCGTACGGCGTGATCCAGAGTTCGCCGGTGATCCAGGCCATAGCGGCAGTGACGGCGAGCACGACATACTTAAGATAGCGCAGCACGCGGTCGAGTTTTTGCGGCATGACGGGACGCTTTTTAAAGAGCCTGTTCCCGATTTTACCGAAGAACTCCTGCAACCCGCCAAAGGCGCAGATCTGGCCGCAGAACGAGCGGCGCATAAAGATTGCGAGCAGAACGGTGGAACCAAACAGAATAAAGGTGCCGATGACGATTCGCTTCAAAAACGTGCCGACCGTGACCAGCGTTAGCATGGACTCCAGCCCGCCATAGGGGCAAAGCGCATGGATGGACGGACCAACATAGCCAAGGGTGTGCAGCGCGGTTGCCGAAATGACAAACGCGAGCAGACTGCCGAGCGTGACCCAGCGGAGAATCCGGGAGAGAAGCGCAAGGCGTTTTTCGCGCTTGCCGATCAGAGCAGCGGGGGTGGCGGACATATTCGTTACCTCCAGTTATTTTTTGTTTGCGAACCGGCTGCTTTGTTCAACAGCCGATTCGCTATTTTTTATGTTTGTTTAGGGGAATTCGTATTTTGGTGTTTTAAATCTCTCTGCGGATTACAGCTGATTCTGGAATGCGCGCAGATGGTTTTCAGAGGCATGCATCAGGCTTTCGAATACGATGCGCACATCCGACGGCAGATCCTGATCGAGGAAGGTTTCGTACATCGCGATGTTGTTCACTTCCGCGTTGACGCCCGCCTGATAAGCTTCTGTCAGGGTGGCTACGCTGACGGCGTGGCTTGCGCCTTCGTCTGCGGGGGCGGCGATGCCGTACGTTTCAAACAGGGGCAGAAGCGCGTCGATGTGTGTGGCCTCTGCGCGGATGATGTTGGTGAACGGGCGGATGCTGCCGTTTTCGCTGAGGATGCGGTCATATTCCGCATATGCGAGATATTCGTCCTGAATCGCATAGGTGAGCATGTCCGCCAGAGTCAGGCTGGTGTCGTCCAGCGCGCCTTCCGAACCGTAACCGGCGAGGGAGAGCGTCTGGTCTGCTGCTGTGAGCGTGTAGTCCGGGTCGGGGGTGTTGTCGTCGTAAACGGGGTCGCAGTCGTCGCTGTAACCGGTGCCTGCGTTTTCGTTGCCGCCGCGGTAACCTGCGCCGACTTCCACGGCTTCTGCAGATGTGGTATAACCGTTACCGTTACCGGCATAAGCGTAGTTAACGTCCGTTTCGGTTGCGGCGCTTGCGGTGGGGTTGACGACACCGCAGCCAGTCAGAATAAGAGAGAATGTGAGGATCGCAACAACGGCGATCGTTATTTTGCGTTTCATAATGTTGAACCTCCTGTGTTCGCTTGGTATGCTTTCATGATAAAACGAATATGTGATGAATTCGTGATGGGTTCTTGAGCGTTTGTTAAAGATTTTTTCCGGAATATTTGACGCAAAAAAAGCGCGCCGTTTGGCGCGCGAGAAATATAAAATGTGTTGGTACTATTACGAATGAACCGTTAACCCGTCTCATCCGGCTATATTGGGTTAGCCTGCGCGCAATTGCATAGGCGGTTATGCGCTTTTTTTGCTCTGCCTGATCACGCGGATATAGTTTGCGATAAACAGCACCCCTGCTAACAGGAGCGATGCGCCCAATCCGGTATAAAACACCGCGATAAAGACATTCGGCACGACGCCGGATACCCGAAGCCCGATGCCCAGCGTCATCATAAACGCCATGATGATATAAGCGCGCGTATCGAAGAATCGAAAGAAGTTCTGCCGCTCGTCTTCATATTGCAGAATGCGATCGATATGTTTTTGAACCATTTTTCCAAAGACAAACAATTGGAAGGCACCGAACACGGCCGCGGAAAGCAACCCGTGCCACCAGGTCAAATTGCCGCGATAGGCAATCAACCCGATCCGGATGATGTTGAAACCGGCAATTGCCCATACGATGCCGGCAATCAAAATCAGTGTGTTTTTATGTACGTTTAATTTATGTTTCATGCGATTTTCGCTTTTGCTCCTGTCTTCTTCCGGCGCAGTAAACCATTTGGTCTTTGCCACTGGACTCTGTACGCATCCGGTTCAGCTAACTTTCTGCCATGCAAGCTGACCCTTGAACGACGGTTACAGTGTAACAGATCAATGCAAAACCTACAAATATATCTCTATATTTAAAGCGCATGTGTTGAAGCGGCGCAGATGTGCGTTGTTGAGCCGCCCGTTTGCAACGGGGTTCGGATGCAGCTTTTCCGCCGTTGCCTGCTGCTCGTGAATCAAGTCTGCTGCGCAAGAAACGGTATCATCCACTCGTATGGCGTGGTGATCATATGACCAACGCCCGGCAGCATATGAATTTGCGCATGCGGAATGCTTGCGCGAACGGCAGCTTCGCCCGCCTTGGAGTCCAGCAGATCGTCGGCCAACCCGGCAACGTACAGAACCGGTATGGTGAGGCGCATTAGCTCTTCGTCCGAAAACACCGGCAAGGGCACGTGGATCGGATGATAGCTTTCCAAAATCAGATTCAGGAAATCGAGAATTTCCTTGGGAATCTGCGCTCCGCCGGAAACATCTTCGCTGAAGGTCAACGTGTCTCCGGTTTCCTCCGCGGCGCGCGCTTTTTCGAGGAACTCGAGGGTTACGTCCGCAAGGCCGCCGCTGGCAAACAGCATCAGCTTTTCCACGCGATCAGGGTATGCGGTCGCAAACTTCAGTGCCATCCAGCCGCCGAGGGAATTGCCCGCAATGCTTGCGCGCGGCAGTTCGAGCGCATCCAACAGGGATGCGAGCCATTCGGCATAGTCGGAATTGTTTAGGTCAAGCCGATACTCGGCGCTGTTGCCCGCTTCGCCGGGAATATCCACGGCGAGCACGTGGTATCTGCCCATCAGCGCTAGAATGTCCCCAAACCAGAACGCGCTGTTGGAGCAGCTGCCGTGCAGCAGTATGACCGCGGGATTTGCCGCATCTCCGGCTTCTAAAAAGAATGTTTCGCCAAATGGCGTATCAACCGTTCGCTGTGCAAACGGCATGGCGCTTAAAAATTGGTTATATACGGCGCGAAACTTCTGCTTTTTCTCTTCGCTGACATAAACGCTTTCTTTCATGATCGTTCTCCAATCGCTTGTAATGTTTCGCCAATCAAAACGAGTTTGATTTTATTAATATGATGGTTATTCTTCACTATCTTCCGTTAGCATGGCAATAGAATCCAACATGATCGCCATGAAGCGTGCGCCGCCGTAAAGGGTGATTCGAATCTTTTGCTCTTCGGCGATATATTGTGTCTGCATGCTGGTGTGTCCGTATTCCGCGGGTTTGCTGTTGAGCACGGCGGTGAGCGTGTTTGCGATGCGGATGGCGCTGTCCTTGTTTGCGGCGTAAATATCCGCAACACACGATACGACCGCGACAGGTGTTTCTCCCTCGGATTGCGGCGCGCTTTCGGTAAACACACTCAGGTCGTGCCCGCTGACGCGCCAAGCTTTGCCTACTTTGACAGCGCGGAGCTTTCCCTCGCGGATATAACGCTGAATTGTTTTGGGATGGATGTGGAGCAGTTCGGATATCTGCTCGACGGAAAAGTATTTTTCTTGCATAAGTTGCTCCTTATCATTACCTAATTACGGAAAACACAGCAGAAATAGTTCCAAATAATTCCTTATATAGGAATAATAGGGAACAATAAGGAACTTGTCAAGCATTTTGTGCAAAAAAATATCCCCGCTTTTCAAACGGGGATATGATGTGTTGTTCAAAAGATGGAATTATTCTGCTTTCTTGCGGGAATCGCCCCAGAAAAAGAGCGCAACTGTGCCGGGGCCGGTATGGGAACCGACGACCGTGCCGACGCTGTTGATCATTACCTTGCCGTTTAGATGCGGGAAGGTGGACTCCACAAGCGCGGCAACCGTCTTTGCGTCGTCCATACAGGCTGAATTGGAGATGAAGCACTTTTTGCTGTATTCCAGTTTGCCGTCCGCGTGCTGTTCCATCTGCTTGACAATTTCGCGCATAACGCGTTTCTTGCCGTTGATCTTGAAACGCGGGGTGAGATGACCGCCGTCGTCCATATTCATGAGCGGATAGATATTGAGAAGCGAACCGATCACAAACGCCGTCGGCGAAATGCGTCCGCCGCGTTTATAGTGCGTCAGGTCTGTCGAGAAAAACCAATGATGCATATTGAGCTTGTGTTCTTCAATCCACGCTGCCGCATCTTCGAGCGATGTGCCCGCGTCCCGCATGTCCGCGAGGGTATCCACCATGAGACCATAACCGGACGATGCGCCGAGCGAGTCCACAACGATGATCTTGCGGTCCGGATAGCGCTCCCGCAATTCATCCCGCGCGAGAATCGCGCTGGCATACGTGCCGGAGAGACCGGAGGAGAAGGAAAGATGCAGAATATCGTTTCCCGCTTTTAAAATGGGGTCAAAAAACGCGAGGAACTGTTCCGTGTTGACGAGCGACGTTGTGGGCATGGCGCCCGCTTCAATTCGCGCGTAAAATTCTTCAAACGGCATACTCTGGCCAAGGTCGTCCGAATACTCTACACCGTCGATGGTGAAATGAAAGCAGACGTAGGGTATTTTCCGCCCGTCGAAATATTCTTTCGGCAAATCGGCGGTGGAGCAGCAGGTCAGAACGTATGGTTGCATGATTTCCTCCCGAATGTTATTTATATTCGAATCGATTAGAACGACATGATGACGCCTTTTTCATTGGCGTACAGAGAGCTTAAACCGCGTGTGGGCAGCACGAGGATTTCGGAAAAATGATACCGCCGCTCGATCTCGCTTTTGAGTTCTTCCGCGAGGGTGGGGTTGTTGCAGTGCGTAATCACGAGGCTTTGGCCTTCCGTTGCGCGTCCATCCGCCTCAATGGTGTCCGCGAGCTTGCGCACAACCTGTTTCCAACCCTGTACATGGGAGAACAGGGAAATGTTTCCGTCTCCGTCCGCGCCCATGATGGGACGGATATGGAGCGTGGAGATGATGGTTGCAGTAATGCGGTTGAGCCTGCCGTTTTTCAGCAGATTATCGATGTTGTCGAGCACAAAAAATGTACGCATTTCTTTGATAAAATGCTCAACCTTTTGAATGATCTCGGACTTTTGCAGACCTTCACGGATGAGCTTGCGGATTTTCATCACGATCAGTACTTCGGCTGCCGCCGCACTGCGGGAGTCAAACACATGCACCTTTGCGCCCGCTTCTTCCGCCATGGCTTTGCCCGCCATTGCGCTGGCATAGGAACCGGAAAGGCTGGAGGAAAGCGTTACGGCAAACGCGTCGCCTGTGCCGAATGCTTCCGCAAACAGCCCCGGCGCGGGCGCGGCGGAACCGACGCGGCCTTTGCAGGCGTGCATGCGCGCCATGAAATCCGGCAGATCCAGATTTTCATCATCCTGATAGGATTCGTCAGCAAGCGTGAGTGTCAGCGGAACGCTTTTCACGTTCCAATCTTTTCTCATTTCGTCTGTAAGGTCGCAGCAGCTATCGGCAACGAGTGTATATTCCATCATTGATCTCCATTTATATCGATTGAATTGGGAAAAACAGTGGATTTTAGAGTATCAGAGAAGATTCAAGCAAAGTTCAATGGAAGTTCAACAAATATTCAACTCGAGCAAGTCTTCCTGTTGCTTTTTCGGGAAATAATAGACAAAAACAGAATAAATGTATCATAAACAAACACCGGTTTTATATATTTCTTGCTTTTCATAAAAAGAAAAACCGGCGCAAAAGCCGGTTGAACAATTGCAGTTATTTTCAGCTTTCCGCCTTTGGCGGCACAATGACGAGAGACACCGTAATCTCGGTTCCTTTTCCTTCCCGGCTGCGGATGCCGACCGTGCCGCCGCAGAGCGTAATGATCCGGCGAACGAGCGCGAGACCAAGACCGCTGCCTTGCGTGGTATGCGATCGTTCTCCTTGATAAAACTTATCGAAGGCGCGCCGCCGAACCTCCTCAGACATGCCGATTCCGTTGTCCGCAATGCGAACAACAACTTTGCCCTCGATTGCGTGGCAGCTGATGGAGAGTGTGCCGCCGGTTCGCGAAAACTTGATCGCGTTGTCAATCAGATTGCTCCAAACCTGCGCAAGCAGCGATTTGTTTCCGAAATATTGGGTCGTCTCCAAATTCAGGTCGATATTGAGCTCTTTTTCTTCCCAGAGCGGTTCGTAACTCAGGAGGACGCGGCGGATTTGCTCGTCCAGCATATAGCTTTCCTGCTGAAGCAGGATTTCCTGGTTTTCCAGCTGCGAAAGGGAGAGGATGCTCTGCGTGAGCTTGCTTAAGCGGCTTGTGTTTTCGAGAATGCGGGAAATATAAAGCGCCTGTTCTTCCTTGCTCAGCCGCTCGTCCTGCAGCAGCGTGGCATACCCTTCAATTGCGGAGAGCGGCGTCTTGAACTCATGAGAAACGTTGCTGACAAAGTCGCTTCGCAGCGTTTCGATGTTGGAAAGCTCGCGTACCATGATGTTGAAGCTTTTGGCGATTTCTTCGATCTCCATTGCGATGCTTTTTTCTTCCAGACGAACGGAAAAATCGCCGTGAGCAACTTTTTTCGCGGCGTCGTTGATCTTTACAATCGGAGAAAGCATTTTTGTGGACGTATAGGCGGCGATGCCGATGCCGAGAATCGTGGAAAAGATTCCCATATAGGTGGATGACGTGACAATTGCCGTAATCGTCCCGATTTGAAATTTGAGCAGGATAAAGATGATGCCATACGTAAGCACCATCGATGTGGAGATGATAGCGGCGATGATGACGGCGAAAATTTGCGCCGCACGGGGACGGACTTTTGGTACCGTCATTTTAGGCATTTTTCTTTACCGCCTTATAGCCGAGCCCGCGGATGGTTACGATTTCAAACTGCGCGTGTTCCTTGAAACGCTCCCGCAGGCGGCTGATATGCACATCCAATGTGTGCGGATCGCTTTCGGTATCCATCCCCCAGATTTCGTCCATAATCTGCTGTTTGGTGAACACCCGGTTGGGGTTGGAGAGCAGTTTGTAGAGAATGTAAAACTCTTTTTGCGGCAGCACGCTCCGTTCCGAGTCGATGCTGACGGTCAGGTCGTCATAGCGCAGTTCCGCGTTTTCGAATCGAATCATCTTTTCGTTTACGATCTGCGCGCGTTTCAACAGCGCGTTGATGCGCAGAATCATTTCGTTTACATTGACGGGCTTGACCATGTAATCGTCCGTTCCCGAAAGAAAACCGCTCTGCATATCTTCAAAAGTGTCTTTTGCCGTGATCATGAGCACCGGCATATTGAGCGAGTTTGCCCGCAAACTCCGCACAAACTCAAACCCGTCCATATTCGGCATCATGATGTCCGTGACCACAAGGTCGATATATTGTTTTTCCAGCACGTCCCAGGCGTCGGCACCATCCCGCGCCTCGTAATAGACGAAGCCGTTTTTTGACAGCACCGTGCAGAAGAGTTCCCTGAGCGCCCGGTCGTCCTCGACGACGAGAATATGAAACATACGGTCCCCCTGATTTCTGAATAAACAAAACGCACGCAAAAACCAGCGTGTAAGAAATAATTTACCAGTACTGCGTCAATTTTTCCTCAAATCTGAACAGTCAGTCAAAAAGATCGCTGTCTTCCGGCGTTCCGGCATAAAACACAAGCAGACAGCCTTCGCGGACGGAGACCTCCGCCGCCGCACCGGTGAATTCGTTGCTCACGCCCAGCGGGTTATCGTCCGTCAGAGTTGCGTCCGTGAGCGCAAACGAAAGGCCGCGTTCGTAAACGCCCTTTGCGACGGCACCGTAGGAGAACACAGAAACCGTTCCGTTCAGACCCGCTCGAAAGAGGAGAGACTCGTTTTGAATCATCGTAATGGTTTCGCCTTCGCCAATCAGCGCGGCGCGCGCGCCGTTTCGATGCAGAAAAGCCAGCGTCTGTATGTTTGCCATCGTGTGGTCAAGCCTGCCGCCGACACCGCCGAGCAAAACGAATTTGCGATAACCGCGCTTGAGCCCTTCTTTAGCCGCGAGCATGGTGTCCGTGTCGTCCTTGCGCACGGGATGGCGCACGACTTCAATTCCGTCCGGTACATATCCAAGCGAATCAAAATCTCCGACGACCAGATCGGCTTTTACGCCGCCAAGCTGCGCAAAGCCGCCGTCCGCGGCGATGACCAAATCGCCGGTCGACGGACTGGGCGGATTGTTTTGCGGCAGGGCGCATACGATATAGCAAATTGAATTTTGTTTCATCTTATCGTAGTTATACCATGATTTTTATAGTAAGAAAACATGATTTTTGTGGAAAGTAAAGTGGATAGATGTTTGGAAACGCAGGAGAATTGCCGTAAAATCGGCGTAATATTCGTGTTTAGGTGTGATATAATAGCGCGTATGATGCGTTTGCCCAGCTTGGGCAGATCGGAGCAAAGCGTTGCCGGGCTTGTTTGAACGGGATGAATTTGATGATTTTACCGCTGTTGACGTGGAAACGCCCAACCGTTATTCGCGTTCCATTTGCTCGATCGGCATCGTTCGCATACAGGGGGATGCGCCGCCGGTTCGGCTGCATTATCTCGTCAATCCGTGCGACGATTTCGACGCGGCGAACATTGCAATTCATGGTATTCGGCCTGCCGATGTAGAGCGCGAGCCGGGGTTAAACGAAATCTGGCCGCTGATCGAGCCGTATTTTACCGGATGTCTGCTCGTTGCGCACAACGCGTTGTTTGATTTGCCGGTGATCCGCAAGGCATTGTTGCGGGAAGACATCACAGCCGAAAACTGGCGGTATCTCTGCACACTGGAAAAATCCCGCAGACATATACCGAAAACCGCGTTCGGCAGTCACAAGCTAAACGATCTTTGCGCGGGGTTGGACATTCCGCTGGAACATCATCACAACGCGCTGGACGACGCGCTCGCCTGCGCAAACCTCTATGAACACCTGAAGACGCGCTACGGCGTTTCCGAACGGGATATAAAGCTCTACCGATAACATTTTGACCAAGATTTGGAGGAATCAGTTCTCAATGGACGACCCTGGGCTACCTAGTATACAACTCGAAGACATCGACCCCGACAAATGTTACTTCAATCCCGGCTGCGCGATGAGCCTGTATAAGCCGGAGGCGGTGGAGGAGATCCTTCACCTGCTGAATCGCCGGTTTTTGCCGACCAAGCTGCACACAACATGCTGCCGTCACGATCCGGATCTCCCGGCGGGCTCCACCATTATCAATAACTGCGCAGGATGCGACCGCAGGTTCCGCTCTCTTTACGAGGGCATCCAGACCGTTTCTATCTGGGAGGTGCTGGACAACATCCCCGCGCTGCCGCTGCCAACCTATGACGGGTTGCAGCTTTCGGTGCACGACTCCTGCTCGTTTCGCAAAAAGCCGCAGGTGCACGCCGCGGTGCGAAGCCTCCTGGACAAGATGCACATTGAGGTAATCGAAAGCCCGCTCTCCGGAACGAAGTCCGTTTGCTGCGGAGACAATTTTTACCCGCACGTCTCAATTGAGAAAGTGACCGCCTTTCAAAAGAAGCGCGCCGCGCAGATGCCCTGCCAGGATGTGGCGGTGTATTGCGTCAGCTGCATCAAGTCCATGGCAATCGGCGGCAAAACGCCGCATCACATGATGGATCTTGTGCTCGGCGAAGAAACCGATCCGCAGGAAACGCGCATCGACGTGTATCACGAACTGCTCGATCAATATATCGAGGAGCACTGACATATGTTGAAACTCACGCGCTGCAACGGAACCGACCCGACTTTTCGCGTGCTGACGCGTGCGCTGGACGAAGAGCTTGGTGCGCGGTATGGCGCGCAGATGGAGTTCTTCGGGCAGTATAACCACTCCGCGGATGTAGAGACCGCGCTATATGTTTCGTTCGGCGAAGCGTCGGCCGGATGCGGTTGCTACAAGCCGTTTTCGGACGATACGGTTGAAATCAAGCGCATGTATGTGCCACCTCAGTTTCGCGGAAAGAAGATTGCCCGCGCGGTGTTGACAGAGCTCGAAACATGGGCGCGTGAAAACGGATATCGCTATGCCGTTGTGGAAACGGGGGTGCTTCAGCCTGAGGCAATCCGCCTGTATGAAGCGGCGGGGTATGAACGCATTCCGAACTATCCGCCTTATGAAAATGTGAAAGAGAGCGTCTGCTTTCGAAAACCACTGATCTGATGCTAACAGAATAAAACGCCTGCCGCATGATTACGGCAGGCGTTTTTGATTGCGAGAAATTATGATTTACGGACAAACACTTTTGCGTGATCCAGATAATGGCGGTATTTCAACAAATCTTCCGCCGGAAACGGGTTCCCGTGGCTCGGGTAAACGCGAGCTGGGTGCAAGGCGAGCATCGCATCCCACGATGCACCGAATGCCGTCGTATCCTCGATGAGAATTGCATGCCGCGCGGGCGCGAGAAAGAAATTTGCTGCTGCGTCTCCGCAGAGAATTTCGCCCGTTTCTTCCAGATACAGTCCGATTGAATCCGCCGTATGTCCCGGCAGATGCAGCACGCGGATTGGCAGCCCAAGCGCAAGAAACGGCTGGTCCTCCGCTGATTTGATAATAATTGCTGTTTCGTCCGGCGAAACGGGCGGAAAGCTTGCGTGCCGCGTTGCGCGCGCGAGCAACCGCGCGCCGCGCGAGGTATAGACGATTCCGTCCGGCATCACGTTGACGCCGGCGGCAAGGCGCGGCAGGCTCGCTTCGTTAACGACGAGTTGCGCTCTTGTTTGTTCGAGCAGCTCTTTTAAAAACCCCGTGTGGTCGTTATGTGTATGCGTCAAAAATACATATCGTATGCTGCTGATCGGCGTATGGCGTTCCAGCCGCTTCCGATAATTTGCAAATCCGCCCGGGTATCCAGTGTCGAGCGCAATCCATCCCTCCGGCGTTTCGAGCAGATAATTGCGGAGGCTGGGGTTGCCGATTTCGTGTATTTTAATCTGCATGCTTGCTGCCTCACTTTCCCTTCCAGAATAGCATAGCAGTCTTGCTCGAACAAGACGACGCCGAGCAATTTTCTCAATGAAGGGACAGCACAATTATCTCTCCCAAAAACGGTTTAAAAAAAGTTCACAATTTATTGTGTCATAATTTGCCATCTAAAACCGTCTTTAAAGTAGGTGCTTTGAGAAAATTGCGCAATTTGATCAAACGAGATTGCAAATGAATGCATCCTTTAAAAAGGAGATTGTTTCATGAAGCGTCAGTCCTGTTTCATACTGATTTTCGTCGCCGGTCTGTTTCTGTTTATATGGATTCCTCTCTCTCCTATGCAAGAAGCAGAGCCGCTCCAAACGGAAGGAGCGTTGGCTGACGAATTAGAGCGCGTTGATAGCATCCGGATATTGGGGGAAAGCAAGGTATGCTTTGCTTCTGCCGGGTGCTATCGCCTGCGCGATGATGGGACAGTGGATTTGATTTTACCGTTTCATTTTCAACAATCCCTCGGTGCGTTCAGGGAAGCAAAACATCTTCAAGTCGAATGTCTCAACTCAAGAGAAATTCAATCGTTTCAGATTCATGCTGTCTATTTACAGTGTACTTGTTTACTCAACGTGGGCGGTAACGATGCTTCCTTAAGATTATTCTGGAAAGAAACAATAGGGATGGTATCTTGACCGTATAGATCAATCGTAACGATGAAAATGAAATGCAAAATCTTAAAACTATATTGAAAGCAAGTCTTTTTTCATTCGGCTCTGTAATCTGATGATGACGATTGGGGCATAATTGAATGCGATTCGTATGCCATATTTGGAGCATACTGTTTTTGATTTAAATAATTTTAAATATATAATATAATTATATTGACAATAGTGTGTGACGCACACTATAATAACAGCGAGGTGATAAGACATGCCTGAATTGGATCCGCTACAAAACTTTTTAACCGAACTGCGGCGCGGCAGCTTGACGCTCGCGGTGTTGGGCAGCCTGCGGGAGCCGAGATACGGCTACGCATTGCTGCAAATATTGCAGGAGCAAAACATCGACATCGAGGCCAACACGCTTTATCCGCTCCTTCGCCGGCTGGAAAGTCAGGAACTGCTAACCAGCGACTGGGACACGAGCGAGAGCAGACCGAGAAAATATTACAACGTCAGCTTAAAAGGTAAAGAGGTGCTTTCGCAGCTGATGAAAGAATGGGGGAGCATGCAGAGGAGCATTGAGGCCATCTGCGGAAAGGGAGAGGGAAATGAGTAATCTGATTGAACGTTATGTGCATGATGTTGCGCGCCGCCTGCCCGAAAAGGATCGGGAAGAGGTAAAAAAAGAACTCCGCGCCAATATTTACGATATGCTGCCGGACGGGGCGAGCGACGAAGAAATCAAAAAAGTATTGTACGAGCTGGGATCGCCTGCGTCTCTGGCGGAAAAATACCGCACCAAGCCGCGCTATCTGATTTCACCGGCGTATTTTGACGAGTATATCAGCGTGCTCAAGTGGGTGTTGCCGCTCGTCGGCGTGGTCGTTATGGTCATCGGCTTCGCCGTCGGCGCTTTCGACGCGGTCAAAGCCGGTTCGACGGATTACGCGCTTGTATACAGCGGGATCATCTCGCAGGGAATCAGCATGGGCATTTCCGCCGCGTTCCAGGCGCTGGTCTGGACGACGTTTGGATTCGTGATTGCCGAACACAGCGGTCAAGCGAAAAACAAAACCGGCGAACGCAGCTGGCGCGTGGAAGACCTGCCGGAAGTGTTGAACGAAAAAGCGCGCATTTCGCTTTCGGAAGGGATTGCGGAGGTGATTGTAACGATCGTCTTCTCGATTCTCGGTCTGCTCTTCTGCACGGGACGACTGCCGTTTGCGATGGTTTTTATGAGTGGCGATCTGCAGTTTTACAACATCTTCAGCCAAAGCTTTTTGACGATGCTGATTCCGGCAATCCTCGTTTCGCTGGTGCTTGCGGTGATTCAGGGAATCGCAAAAATCAAAGACCGCCGTTGGTCCGTGTTTGTGTGCGTGTCCTTCGTGGCAAGGTCTTTAATCGGCATGGCGATTTCGCTGTTTTTGCTCAACCAGCCGAATATCCTCAGCGCGGAGTTTTCAGAATTTCTGAACAATTCAGGCGTGACCGGCTTGCTGCCGAACGTCAACGGCACAAACGCGCTTATCATTGTGTTGTCGGTGCTCATCATCATTGGGTCGATCAGCGAGAGCATCAAAGCCGTGAAAAACACGATCCAATACCGCGTCAAATAGCGCGAAAATCAAACAAAAGGGCCGCATGGCCCTTTTTTGTGCCTGCTCTATTGACCGACTGGTCAAATGGTGTTATATTGGAATTGACCAAGTGGTCAAGGAGGGCGAATTATGATTCAGGTCAACCATGTGTTTCACGACTACGAAGGTAAAGGCAAGTTTGCCGTTTCGGACATTTCGTTTTCGGTGGAAGGCGGAAGTATCTTCGGCTTTCTGGGACCTTCCGGCGCGGGAAAAAGCACGATTCAAAACATCATGACGGGACTTTTGCCGATTCAGCAGGGCGAGGTGTTGTATGAGAATCGATCCGTGCGGGAATTGAAAACCTCTTTTTTCAATCAGATCGGCGTTTCGTTTGAACAGAGCAATCTCTATGCTTCGCTCACGGGGCTGGAAAATCTGAAATATTATGCGGCGCTGTTCTCGGTTCCGACGCTTTCGCCGATGGAACTGTTGGACCGCGTCGGTTTACGGGAAGACGCAAATAAGCGCGTTTCGCATTATTCCAAGGGGATGAAACAGCGGTTGACGTTTGCGCGCTCGCTGATCAATAAACCGAAATTCTTGTTTCTGGATGAACCGACCAGCGGGCTAGACCCCAAGACGGCGGTCGGCATCCGCGAGCTGATTCTGGAGCAGAAAGCGCGCGGCGCGGCGGTGTTTCTAACAACGCACAGCATGGAGCTTGCAGATGTGCTGAGCGATACGGTCGCGTTTCTCAACGGCGGAGTCATCGCCGCATGCGACACGCCGGAGGCGCTCAAGCGCGCTTACGGAAAGCGCGAGGTGCGCGTTGTATACCGCGAAGACGGTAAGGAACATAATCGCCTGATCCCGATGGACGATCGCGCGCAGCTTTCCGAATTCCTGACAGCGGCGGACGTCGTGAAGTTGCACTCGCAGGAGGCGACGTTGGAGGAGATTTTCCTTCGCGTCACCGGAAAGGAGCTTTCGGCGTGAGGAGCATTCTGGTTACCTGTGTGCAGGACGTAAAACGGCTGCTCACCAACGCGCTGTTTTGGGTGCTGACGGCGACGCTTGTCGTCATCGTGCTGGTGGTGGATCTCGCTCTGCCGAAAGAAGCCTCGCTGGAAACCGCAACGCTGATGACCTGGAACGCGCCTGCCGGGCTGATGTTCGGCACACCGGCCGAGAGCGAGGAAGCGCTCCGCGAAGCGGTGCGGCAAGGCGATGCGATCGGATTTATATTTGAAGAGGACGAGCTGACAATCGTCAATCCGGGATTTGCCGAACAAACCCTGAACATATTCGTGCTTGAACTGATGCAGCAGGGATTTGAACCGGTGCAGGTGCAATCGCTCGACACGGCGGCGCGGGAGATTCCGTTTAATCTGCGCTTCACGCCGGTGTTTCTGTGCTTTGAGGCGTTGATGGTCGGCTTTATCCTCGGCGGCGCGCTGATGCTTGCGGAAAAACAGGACGGTACGGTGCGCGCGCTGCGCGTTTCTCCGCTTGGCGCAACAAAATACGTTCTTTCCAAAACATTACTGTTTTCGCTGATCGGCATGCTCTACGCAACGCTGATTTGCGTGTTCACCGTCGGCGTTTCCATCAATTGGGGTGCGTTCCTGTTGCTCTCGTTTGTCGGCACCGCGGTGTTTACGATGATCGGGCTGGCGTACACAACGCCGTTTCACGACATGAGCGGCTGGTTTTTCTCGATGGTCGTGCTGCTTAGCGTAAATATGCTGCCCGTCATCAGCTTTTCGTCGCCGTCGTTCACGCCGTTTTGGATGCGCCTGATTCCGTCCTATCCGATTTTGATGGCATATCAAAGCGCAATGTTCGGCGGATCGTTTGACATCGGGTATACGTTGCTTGCCATCGGCGTGTGGCTTGCGGTTTCATATCTGCTGGCGGTGTTGTTCGTTGCCAAGAAGCATTTGAAGGGGGCGAAATCATGAAGGCGTTTCTTTCCTCTGTCGACAGGGAGTTCAAACTGATCTTCCGAAACGGCATTTCGGCGTTCATGATTGCCGCGCCCGCAATTCTTGCGTTCGTATTCATCCTCATCTTCGGTGCGGTTAACAACACCGTGCTGAAGCTTGCCGTCGATCAAACGATTGACGCGACCGACCTGACCAAGCTGGAGCGCGTCGCCGAGGTGGAACGCTTTGACGACACGGCTGCCATGCAGGCGCGCATCCGCGAGACGGACGCGGTTGCAGGCATATCAAAAGACGCAAACGGGTATCAGGTGTTTGTGCAGGGAAACGAGGGATCGACGTTTACCGACGGCGTACAGGCGATTGCGGGACTCGCGCTCGGCGCAACGGGAGAACTGACGCCGTACCGGGTGGAATTGGTGGAAGCGCGCGGCGGAATGGCATATAATGTCTCCATGATTGCGCTACTGTTAATGTCGTTGTTTATCGGCGGCGCAACCGTTGGCCTTTCAATTGTGGACGAGCGGGAAGGCAACGTCATCCGCGCCGTGGCGGTCAGTCCAATGCGGCTTGGCGGCTATGTTGCGACAAAACTTGCACCCGCGCTGATCCTTAACTTTGTCGGTATCACAGCCGCGGCGCTGATCATCGGGAAAGCCAGCCTGCTTCCGGCTTATTATCTGCTTGTGGTGGCCAGCGTGTTTGTCTCCGGCATGATGACGTTTGCCATCGGCGCGTTTGCGTCCAATCAGGTTGCCGCAATCGGCGTATTAAAGCTGCTCGTTCCGTTGAGCATGATTCTTCCGGTCTCGGCGATCTTTGTGCCGGACGGATGGCAATTCTGCTATTATATTTTGCCAATGTACTGGCAATACCGCGGATTAAACGCCGTTTTGACCGGCGCACCGGCAGGATGGTTTGCGCTGTTGACGCTGTTGGTCAGCATTCCGTGGCTTGCCGCCGCGGTCTGGCTGTTTTCGAAAAAAGCGATCTTTCGGAAAAGGAGGTGAACGACATGGCATGGTATTGGTGGGCGTTGATCGTGGTCGGCGTGATCGCAATCGTTTGGCTCAAGATCATTTTCGTTCCGAAGTATTTTAAGAAGATGCGCGAAAGGAAAGCGGAACGCGAGCGCATGGAGGAGGAAGACTGATGAGCGTTTCGCCCAAACTCAAGTGGCTTGAGACGGGCGCCGCAAACCCGCTGGACGAGTCTCCCGCGCTTTATGACGCGGCGTTGACCGAATTTGCGGAACATTCGTTTCGGGAAGCTTCGCTCAACGACATCCTGAAGGCGGCGGGCATGAACAAGGGCAGTTTTTATTATCGCTTTCGAGATAAGATGGAACTGTACCTTTCTTTGCTGTACCGCGTGGGCATGGAGAAAGTCCGCTTATTTGCGGAGCACGATGTTTCCCGCAACTCCAATGGATTTTTCGATGAGTTTCGCAATATGGCGCATATCGGTTTGCTGCTTGCAAAAAAGGACCCGCGTTTCATGCCGTATTCACGCAGAATTATGGAGGAAGACCCCGCTGTTCGGGAGCGGATTGCGGAAACGTTCGGAAACCTCAGCGGCTCGCTCTTGACCGATATGGTCGAGCGGGCGAAAGCATCCGGCGAATTCAGGGCGGATCTTTCGACAAAGACGACGGTATTCGTAATCGAAACGCTGCTCAATCATCTCGACGCGCTGATTCCGGCGGATTGGGATGATGAAAGCATTCTGTCCGCTGTGGATGCGTTGCTGGATGTCGTACGCTCCGGCGTTGCCGGAAAGTAAAACAAGAACAAACAAAAAAGGCCGCAAGGCCTTTTTGTTTGAATTCATTTTTGAACCATTCATGTGTCTTTCCAGATTGAAACGCAACGGTTTAGGTCAAATCGGGCTGCTCGTCGCAATGTGTTGCCAACGGCTTTTGATAGATCCGATACGTCTTAATCTTCTGCATTCCCAACCGTTCGAGCGCGTTTTTGATGTGCAGATTGTCTTCTAAAATGTAATTCGCTTCCATGCGGATGTTTTTCGGGCGGAGGTTTTGGTAGAGGTGGATATACATGAGCGCGTCAAGCGCGCGTTTGTGCCACTCCGGATCGACCGCGAGGCCGAAGAGACGGTAATCCCGCAGCTTTTTGACGCCCAGCAGGAGCCGCGCCCAACCGAACGGCAGCAGATTGCCCTTGATGCGTTTGAGCAGGATGTTGATATCCGGAAAGCCAAGACAGAATCCAACGGGTTTTCCTTCGTTTTCCACCATCCAGACCGCGTCCGGGTCGACGACCATCTTGAGTTTTTTGAGCATATCCTCCATGACCGGAAGTTCCAGCGGCACATACCCCCAATTATCCTGCAGGGAGTTGTTGGAGATTTCCCAGATGGCGCGCGCGTCGTCATGGATGCGTTTCATATTGAGCCGCCGAATTGTGATGCCCGGATAGCGCGCCATGAACCGCGCGGGGAAGTCATCATATCGATCCGGTATTTCGTATCCTTTCGACATATCCGCTTCGTAAACGAGCAGATCCTTTACCTTTTCATAACCTGTTTTCGTGAAAAACGTATGATAATATTCGGGATTCCAGGGACTCATGTACACCGGCGGCGTATCATATCCTTCGTAAATAAATCCCCAGTTTTCCGCAACCGGGTGAATCGGCCCGCGGATGGCGTCCATTCCGCGCTCGGCGAGCCAGTCTTCCGCCGCGCGCACGAGAAGATTTGCCGCGTTCGCGTCGTCAATGCATTCGAACGCGCCGAAAAAACCGATCTTTGCGTGATAAAAACGGTTAAACGAATGGTCGATATAGGCGATCGTACGTCCGATGGGGGCACCTGAGGCATCCAAAGTAAGAAACAGTTCAAAATCCGAATTTCTGAGCATCGGATTCGCTTTTTTTGTGTATGCGTGTGCTTCGTCCAACCAGATAGGCGGCACATAACACGGATGATTGCCGAAAATCAGCTTTGGTATGCGAACGAAATCGCGCATCTGCTTTTTTGTCCGTACTGCGACTACATTCATGCAACTATCCTCGCTTACATCAATGGGTTCATTGCTTTGTGAGTGCTGGTGAAATGATAATCTTGAACGCAGTATATCAAGCAACGTTATAAAACACAATGTTATTACGTATATGATGTAATTTGTGTTGTTTTTGCCACAGAATATCGGTGAAAATGTGCACAAAATTTAGTATATTACGGTAGATTTCTTTCTTTTTTTGTATTGACAAGCTATAATCAACTTATTGAGTTGTCGGGAGGTTGCATGTTCAAGCGAACGCGTGATTATGCCAAGGACTATGAGCGCGACGGGAAAAGCGTTCGTTATACTGGAAAAGTTTATCTGCTGAACTTGCCGAAACCGCAACTAAATCTGAAAAAGTCGATCTATCTTATCAGTCTTTTCGCGGCTGTTGCTTTATATGTTGCTCTGGGTTTTTCGGGGTCCGCGGCCCTCGGCGGCGGCGGTACGCCTGCGGCTGTCTATGTTGTGTTGCCCTATGTCGGCTTATTACTTCCGCTCGGTTTGGGGCTGGCCCGCGCTGTTTTACTTGTTCTCCATTCCAAATCTCTTGAATTTGCGGAATATGATAAATATCTTGTCCAACAAAAAGGCGTTTTTATCGGTATGCTTGCGCTCAGCGGATGTCTTTCGATCGGTTTGCTGGTTTATCTTTTTGCCGACGTCAAGAGCATCCGAAGCGATATTCTGGTTTTTGCGGAATCTTTGGTATGTGCAGGATGCATACTCTGTGCTTTTTTTCAATATCATGCAATATTCGACAGCGTTTTGATTGACGAAAACAACAGTGTCAGATATGATAGTTGATAATAGCTACTATCGGGCTTTTCCATTTTTTTATGCAAATTTTTTTCCAGAAAACAATATCAACTAAGGAGGAAGAAAGATGAACAAAAAGAGCAGCAAAGTTTTGGCAGCCCTGTTGGCGCTGATTATGTGCCTTGGCGTCTTTACGGCGTGCCAGACGAAGACCACGACGACCGAAACGGCCACCGAGGCCACTGCGGCTCCCACGGAAACCGCGGCTGCGGTTGAATCGGTACCCCTTGTAGTAGCGGAAGGAGAGTTCTCCGAAAAGTTTTCTCCGTTCTTCGCTGACACCGTTTACGATGTCAACGCCATGGAGATGACGCAGATCGTTATGCTGACGACAGATCGTGTTGGCGGTATCGTCTACAACGCCATCGACGGCGAGACGATTGCTTATAACGGAACAGATTATACGTACACCGGCCCGTGTGACGTAGCTGTCAGCTATGACGAAGCGGCGGATGTGACCACCTACACCATCAAGTTGAAAGAAGGCATTTTGTTCTCGGACGGCGTAGAAGCGACGGCCGACGACATTATCTTCACCTACTATGTGTATGCTGATCCGTCTTATGTCGGTTCCACCACACTGGGTTCCTACAACATCATCGGACTCAAGAACTATCAGACGCAGACTTCCGATGACGTTTACACCAAATATTATGATATGGCTTCCGCCATTCGCGCGGCGGGCATGGATCACGTTTGGGCCGATACAGACGCCTGGACGCAGGATCAGCAGACCGCTTACTGGGCGCTCGAAACAAGCGCGTGGATTGCCGATGTTCAGGACATCGTCACTTTCTGCGTGAATAACTATGGCGCTTATGTTGCCGATTTGGGCAAAACCGAAGAAGATCTTGCCGCCGATGAAGGCTTGCAGGTTGCTTTCGGTATGTATCTCTGGGGCTTCGCCGCTCCGGATGACACCGGCGCGCTCGTTGGCGGATCCACCGGCAGTAGCTGGGATCTGACCACGACGTTCCCGACGATTGAAGATTACTATAAAGAAGCTTATGCCAAGTATGCCGGCGATGCGGATGCGTTCTATAGCGTAGAAGCCGTCGACTCTGCCGCCACGTCCACCGTTGGTCAGGCAATGTCCGACTTTATCTCCGCGCAGGCGGCTGCCGATCCTGAGATGGCGGGTGGTATCCCGAGCATCGAAGGCATCAAGAAGGTCGACCAGTACACTGTTGAAGTGAAAACGTCGGGCTATGAAGCACCCGCGGTTTACACCATCTGCGGTCTGTATGTTGTCCCGATGCATTACTATGGCGACACCGCGCAGTATGATTACGACAACAACATGTTCGGCCATCCTTTCGGCGATCTGTCTCTGATTCAGGCCAAGACGACCCAGCCGATGGGCGCAGGTCCTTACAAGTTCGTGAAGTATGAAAACCGTATCTGCTACTTTGAAGCGAACGAAAATTACTTCAAAGGCGCACCGATGACGGAATATGTACAGTTTAAAGAAACCATCGATTCCGAAATCGTTGCCGGTATCGCGGCGGGAACCGTCGATGTTGGCGATGTGAACGGATCTAAGAAGAACTTCGAAGAAGTTGCCGGCTATAACTCCAACGGCGAAATCAGCGGCGACGTTCTCGACACCGTCAAGGTCGACAACCTCGGCTACGGCTACATCGGCATCAATGCTGATAACGTCATGGTCGGTTCCGACCCGGCGAGCGAACAGTCCAAAGACCTGCGCAAAGCGCTGGGTACTGTTCTTGCCGTCTACCGTGACGCGGCGTACGACAGCTATTATGGCGAAGCCGCAACGGTTATCAACTACCCGATCTCCAACACCTCCTGGGCGGCTCCGCAGCCGACCGACGAAGGCTATAAAGTTGCTTTCTCCACCGATGTGGACGGCAACGATATCTACAGCTCTTCCATGACGACCGACGAGAAGTATGCCGCGGCGCTTCAGGCTGCCATCGGATACTTTGTAGCGGCTGGATACACCTATGACGAAGCCACCGGCATGCTCACAGCTGCTCCCGAAGGCGCGAAGCTGAGCTATGAAGCGGTCATCGGCGGCGACGGCATCGGCGATCACCCGTCGTTTGCGGTTCTGACCGATGCAGCGGCAGCGCTGGCAACCATCGGCTTTGAGCTGAAGATCAACGACTTGACCGACACCTCCGTCCTCTGGGATATGCTGGATGCCAGCTCTCAGGAACTCTGGTGCGCCGCATGGCAGGCAACGATCGACCCGGATATGTACCAGGTCTATCATAGCTCCGGTATTGTGGGCAGAGGCGGTTCCGACTCTAACCACTACCACATCGACGATGCAACGCTCGACCAGCTGATCGTTGACGCTCGTCAGAGCGACGACCAGGCTTACCGGAAAGCGATCTACAAGCAGGCTCTGGATATCATTGCCGATTGGGCAGTTGAAATTCCGGCCTACCAGCGCCAGAACAGCACGGTGTTCTCTGCAGAACGTATCAATCTTGCTACGGTCACGCCGGACATCACCACCTATTGGAGCTGGCTGAAAGAGATCGAAAAGGTCGAAATGCAGTAAAATTGTATCTGTAATTCAAAATGAACTTTGCGCCCGCTGCCTTATGCGGCGGGCGCAAAGTTCCTGTTGTTATGAGGGGTAGCCATGACAAAGTTTATTGTTCGAAGGCTGATATTAGGAGCGTTTATCGTTTTCTTTGGGGCACTGGTGGCATATGCCGTCATTCGGTGTCTGCCGACATCTTTTGTAGAGCGCATGGCGCGGCAGCTCAGCGCGCTGCCCGGCGCAAAGAGTTATAGCGAGCTGTTAGAGCAGCTCAATGGTATGTATGGGCTTGACGGATCGATACTTGAGGGCTTCTTTAAGTGGTTCAGCTATGCGATCCGCGGGGAATTTGGATATTCCTGGAAATTTAACCAGCCTGTTATTGAAAAGTTCAACAGCGTAATTTGGTATTCGGTCATCATCAATGCCTTTACGTTCGTTTTACAGGCTGTCATTTGCATTCCGCTTGGCATTCTCGCAGCGCGCAAGCAATACAGCGCGACGGATTATACCGTTACGGTCGTTGCGCTGATGGGTATTTCACTGCCCACGTTCTTCCTTGCGACGCTACTGAAATATATCTTTTCCATCAAGCTCGGCTGGTTTGATCTCTACGGAATCGTAGGGCGCATGCACGAGCAGATGACCGCCTGGCAGCAGGTGGTTGACATAGGGCACCACATGGTGCTGCCGGTCATCACGTTGATGATCCTGTCCATCGGCGGATTGATGCGTTATACGCGCACCAACATGCTGGAGGTGCTCAACGCGGACTATATTCGAACCGCGCGCGCCAAAGGCCTTTCCGAAAAAGTGGTCATCAACAAGCACGCGTTTCGCAACACGCTGATTCCGCTGATCTCGTATGCGAGCTATCTGCTGCCGAACATGTTTGGCGGCGCGATGATTACGGAAACGCTGTTTCAGATTCCCGGTATCGGTTACATATCTTATCAGGCGATTACGCAGGGCGATATTCCGTTTACCATGTTCTATATTGTATTTATTGAAGTTCTGACGCAGGTCAGTCTGATTATCGCGGACATTTCGTACGCGATTGCCGACCCGCGCGTCCGGGCGAATTGAGAGGAGGCGCGGCATGGAAACAAAAAACACTGGAAAATTCGGAACACAGAAACTGGACGACGAACGCCGCGTCCGTGTACTATCCCCGGGCATGCTGGTATTCAAGCGGTTTGTTCGTAATAAGCTGGCAATTACCGGTCTTATCATTCTCGTGCTGATGTTCGCGTTCTCGTTCCTCGGCGGCATCTTCTCGCCTTATACGCAGAGTCAGGTGTTTAAGCACGACGAAGAAATCATGAAGGAATACGCAACCTGCATGATGAGCACGGAGCTGCGCTATACCATTCGAGACGGCGCAGAATTGCCGGAGGCGGCGCGCGCGCAGGCGGTGCTTGCGATTTCAAAAGGCGAAAACTCTTTTACCTATGGCGATAAAACCTACACGCTCGTAAAAGAAGGCGAAGACTTTTATACCATCGGCGATGCGCTTGAGATTGCGACGGGACGCACGCTTGCAGGCAAGTTTTCAATTACGCCTGTAGAAGAGACGGGATTCGTTCCGACCGAAGCGTTTACGGCAGCAGCACAGGCGGCTATTGAAGCGCGGCTGATGCAGTTTGAAGCGGACGGAACCATATACACGCTTGTAAACGAAGGCAAAACAAGCGCGATCTATCATGTGGAATCCATCGCATTGGCGACAAAGAGCGTTTACGACCCGGCGGATGAATCCTATCAGGCGCTGACCGAGAGCTTCGGATTCCGCTATGCTTCCGAGCTTGCGCTCACGCGCGGCGAAAGCAAGTTTACATACGACGGAAAAACGTATTCGATTTCGGGGGAAACGGATGATCTGCTGATTTCGGAGGCGGATAAAACGGTTTGTTCCGTTTCGGATATTCTCGTTTCGCCCAATGCGAACGATATTTTCCTCTCCGCTGATTTCAAATCCATCATTCGCGACGCAATCCGCAACAAGGAGACGAAGTTCACCTACACGGATGAAACGGGAGAACTGGTGGAATACCGGATCGACCGCGTGAATACAACCTATACCGTACGCACGCTGAAGGAATCGCGCGTGATCACGATGTTCGAGTTCCCGACACTGGCGCACTTGCTCGGAACGGACAGCAACGGCATGGACGTGATGACGCGGCTTATGTACGGCGGGCGCATTTCCCTGATGGTTGGATTTGTCGTCGTTTTCCTTGAAACGTTCATCGGCATCGTACTTGGCGGTATCTCCGGCTACTTCGGCGGCTGGGTCGATACGGCGATTATGCGTTTTGTCGATTTGTTCAACTGCATTCCGTTTTATCCGATTGTCATGATCATCGGTACCGTTATGGATAAGATGGAGATCGATCCCATTAAACGAATATTTATCCTGATGGCGGTGCTCGGCATCCTAGGTTGGACAAGCATTGCGCGTGTGGTGCGCGGTCAAATTCTTTCGCTACGCGAACAGGATTTCATGGTCGCCACGGAGGCGACTGGCATCCGCGTTTCGCGCAGAATTTTCAAACATCTTGTTCCAAATGTTATGCCGCTGCTGATCGTACAGGCGACGATGAGCCTCGGTGGTATCATCATTACTGAAGCGACGCTGTCGTTCCTGGGCCTTGGTGTAAAATATCCGCTTGCCTCCTGGGGCAGCATCATCAACGCGGCGACAAACGTGCACGTCATGACGAATTACTGGTTCATCTGGATTCCGGCCGGCATCCTCATTGTATTGACCGTGCTTGGGTTCAACTTCGTCGGCGACGGATTAAGGGATGCGTTTGATCCCAAGATGAAGAGGTAGGTGAGCGTTATGGGAATCTTTAATAAAAAATCACATGGTCAGGATTATATTTCCGCGTCGGAATCCCGCCGGATTTCCCGCGAAAACCGACGCATTACCGACCGCATCGAAAAGCAGCGCAACCGCAAACACGTGCCGCCGGAAGAGTATCTGACACAGATGCACGACCCGAACAACGTAGCGGAATTTGACAATCTGCACACCTATTTCTTTACGGATATAGGAACGGTAAAGGCCGTTGACGGCGTAACGTTTGATATTCCGCAGGGAAAAACCGTTGGCGTCGTCGGTGAAAGTGGTTGCGGCAAGAGCGTAACGAGTCTTTCGCTCATGCAGCTTGTGCAGCGTCCGCAGGGGCAGATTGTGGAAGGTGCGATTCGCGTAAACACGGGGGATGCCGTTTACGACATTGCAAAAACGCCGACCGAAGCGATGCAGCGCATCCGCGGCAACTATGTCTCCATGATTTTTCAGGAGCCAATGACCAGCCTGAACCCAGTTTTTCGCGCAGGCGCGCAGATTGACGAGGTCATCAAGCTGCATAACCCCGAAATGTCGGATGAACAGGTAAAACAACGCACGCTGGAAATGCTGGATCTTGTCAACATCGCAAACTGCGAAGGCGTTTATAGCATGTTCCCGCATGAGCTTTCCGGCGGCATGCGCCAGCGCATCATGATCGCTATGGCATTAAGCTGCAACCCGCAGCTCATCATTGCGGACGAACCGACCACCGCGCTGGACGTAACGATTCAAGCCCAGATTCTGGATTTATTACGCAACCTGAAAGACAAAATCAATTCTTCAATCATGCTGATCACGCACGATCTTGGCGTCGTCGCCGAAATGGCGGATTATGTTGTGGTCATGTACGCGGGCCGCATTGTTGAAAAAGGCACAACGGAAGAGGTATTCCTCCATCCCGCGCATCCGTATACGATTGGACTCATGGAATCCAAACCCGTTGTCGGACGCGAACGCGACCGGCTGTATAGCATTCCCGGCGCGGTTCCAAATCCGATCAATATGCCGGACTATTGTTATTTCCGCGACCGCTGCGAGAAATGCATTGAAAAGTGCGACGGAAAATATCCGGATGAAATCCGTCTTTCTAAAACGCATGCGGTGAGCTGTTATCTCTATGCGGAACAGGGGGTGAAGGCATGAACGACGATATCGTAATGGAGGTTAAAAACCTCAAAAAATATTATCCGATTAAAGCCGGAATGTTCGGGCGCGTTGTCGGCCAGGTGCGCGCCGTGGACGGCGTGAGTTTCCGCATTTATCAGGGCACGACGATGGGCCTTGTCGGCGAGAGCGGGTGCGGAAAAACCACAATCGGCAAAACCCTTCTGCGGCTCAACGACAAAACCGACGGACAGGTTCTGTTTAAAGGCAGGGAACTGTTCGAACTCAACAAGAGGGAGCTTCGGCATATTCGCCCACAGTTACAGATCATTTTTCAGGATCCGTATTCGAGCCTTTCGCCGCGTATGCCTGTTGGCGAAATCATCGGAGAGGCGGTGCGGGAGCACCATCTCGTGCCGGATTCCGAGTTTGACGACTATATCACGAAGATCATGCGCTCCTGCGGCTTGCAGCCGTACCATAAGGACCGTTATCCGCACGAGTTTTCCGGCGGCCAACGCCAGCGTATCTGCATTGCGCGCGCACTCGCGCTCAATCCGGATTTCATCGTTTGCGACGAGCCGGTTTCCGCGCTGGATGTTTCCATTCAGGCGCAGATTATCAACCTTCTGGAAGACCTGCAGAAGGAATACGGTCTGACCTATCTGTTTATTTCGCATGATCTTTCCGTTGTAGAACATATCTCCGATACGGTCGGCGTCATGTATCTGGGCGACATGGTGGAATATGGTACGAAGAAAGACATCTTCGCCAAACCGATGCATCCGTATACGCAGGCGCTGTTTTCGGCAATTCCCGTGCCCGACCCAACGGTAAAGATGAACCGCATCATTCTCGAAGGCAGCATTCCCTCTCCGGCGAACCCGCCGAAGGGATGCAAATTCCATACCCGCTGTCGCGAGTGCATGGAGATTTGCAAACAAGAAGTGCCAAAGAGCTACGACGCAGGCAACGGACATACCGTGGTTTGCCATCTCTACGGTAACAAGCAATGACACGCCGGGAGAAACGGGAAGACGCCTGGGAGGACGACGGGCGCACCATTGTAAACATGAACGTCGAGGGGATGCCGGGTTACCGGCGGGAACTCGACGGAAAGCAGGCGGTTTCTTCGCAGGATAAAAACCGCCCGAAAGAGATGCTGACGCCGCGAGAAACGCGAATGGTCATGCTGGCCAGCATGAAGTGGGCATTTCTTTATTCGATGGGCTTTGTTGTCATACTCGTGCTCTTCATTCTCTTTTGCGTCAAAGTCTGGTTCGCCTGATCGTTATGAACCACAGAGATGCGCGGGAAATCCCGCGCATCTTTTTTATTGCATTTTGCTTTTACAATGCAATTATCTGATACAATAAACTTGCTGTGCGACCCACTAAATCCGCAGCCGATCAATCAGATAACTGGAGAAGTAAATGAAAAAAATTGCTGTCGTTTCCGATTCGTTTAAGGGCTCTATTTCGTCCGGCGAAATCTGCGCGATTGTTGCAGAAGAAGCGGGGCGGTTTTTTCCCGCGTGCGAGGTAATCGGGCTTCCGGTTGCGGACGGCGGGGAAGGTACGGTTGATAGCTTTTTAGAGTGTTTGGACGGCGAAAAGATTACGCTCTCAGTGTCCGGTCCTTATTTTGAAACGATATACGCTTTTTACGGGAAATTCGGCGAAACGGCGATTATTGAAATGGCGGCTGCGGCAGGGCTTCCGCTCGTTGGCGACGAAAAAGACCCGTTGCGTACGACGACCTATGGCGTTGGCGAACTCATGCGGCATGCGCTGGAACACGGCGCGAAAAAAATCATAGTAGGGCTTGGCGGCAGCGCAACGAACGACGGCGGCTGCGGCGCGGCGGCAGCGATGGGGACAAGATTTTTCGATAAAGCCGGAAACGAATTTATCCCTGTCGGCGGTACATTGTCGAAAATTGCGAAGATTGACAACGCCGAAACAAAGCGCTTGCTCGAAGGCGTTGCGGTAATTGCGATGTGCGACATCGACAATCCAATGCATGGTCTGCGCGGCGCAGCGCATATTTTTGCGCCGCAAAAAGGCGCGGACGAAGCGATGGTTGAAAAACTGGATCGCGAGCTGGTTGCGTTGGATCGGGCGATTGTGCAATCGCTGGGGCTTGAGGTTGCTAGTCTCCCGGGCGCGGGCGCGGCGGGGGCGATGGGCGCGGGCGTTGTCGCGTTTTTCGGTGCGCAGTTGCAGCCGGGCATCGAAACGGTGCTTGATACGGTTCGCTTTGAGGAACGGGTGCAGGGAGCCGACTTTGTGATTACGGGCGAAGGTAAGCTGGACAGCCAGAGTTTGCGCGGAAAGGTCGTCATCGGCGTTGCGCGGCGGGCAAAAGCGGCTGGAATTCCTGTTGTTGCCGTTGTGGGAGACGTCGGAGACGATATCGACGAAGCGTATCAGCAAGGCGTTAGCGCGGTGTTTAGCACCAATCATCTGGCGATTCCGTTCAGCGAGGCAAAAAAACGCAGCGTGAAAGACTATCGACTGACGATAGAAAATTTGTTTCGTTTGTTGAATACAACGCAAAAATAGAGAGATCAGGCGCAGAAGACAAACCGATGCATTTGCAATCCTGAGAAGAGTTATTCAGTACAATTATTTTTTATAATTTGGATCGTTTCGGCAAGAGCATGCTCAAAAAAGCCGGAACGGTCGTTTTTTACATATTGAAACGTGAGCGACATTTTGTCTTCAACCGTAACCACGCCGAGCATGGATTTGCTTGTTGCAATCAAAGGGGGGACAAACAGAATCTCGTCGATCCTGTATTTGCCATATACGGAGGGAATGCGCAGCTTCGCCAGATTCGTAATGCTCGTCGTGTGTTGTTGGTTCCCTCTGTATTTTGAAAGAACAGCCATTTTTTCAGCGGTTTTATTCGAATAATCCGTGTACATACTAAAATACATAGCGTCGATCAGGGTGGGTTCAAGCCGCTCCAATGAACGAAGCACATAGTATTTTCTGCGATTATCATGCAGTTTTTGATGTATTGTTTGATGAATTGTCTTGGTATGCGTCCAAAATGCGATCTTTTCATTCCAGGGGCAGCGCACGGAAAGTCCGCTGGCATAATTGCCAAGTCCTTCATGGTCGCTCGGGCGGACGCTAACCGCCATGCCGACTTTATCCGTCCCCAACGCCTGAAGCAGCGCCGCGGTGATCGCGCTGTTGATAGATACGCCGTTTGCTTTGCACCTGAGCTGGAACGCGCGCAAATCCGCGCCGGATAGTTCGGCGTACTCCAATTCGAGCGCGTGATCGCGCCAGTAAGAATCGTACATGCGCAAATACTCGTCGTGTGTAAACACCTTTTTCCGTTTGTTCCAGCTTTTGTTGATGCGATTCAGAATCAATTTGGCAAACGGGACAAGCGAGGAATCGTCCGGATATCCGAAATCTTCCATTGTTTGAAGCGATTTTTCAGGAAGATTCTCATCCGGCCTTGCCAGTGTCGAGAGAATATCGCGGATGAGATAGAGCATAGAAAGCCCGTCTCCCGCCAAATGATGAGACACGATCACGATTTGCGTCGACTGCGGAAGCAGATACAAAAAGAAACGAAAAAATTCGCCGCTTGCAACATCGAATGGAATTTTGTGTTGCTCGCTGATCAGATTTGGCAAATCACAGGCAGCGTTATATACCGAAACGGAGACATCTCTCTGCGGTATATCTTGAAAGAAGCTGTCTCCTTTGTCGTCAAGCACAATTCCTAATCGCGATATTGCGTGCTGCCGAACGGCTTTTTGAATCGCCGCGATCAAATCGGCCTGATTGGGAGCACCGCCGAGCGTAATCTGGAAAACAATTTGATTCGCCGGATCAAAATAGTGAATTCTACCGGTTATGAGTTTTTTCATCCGTTTACCTCCCGGATTCAATCAACGGTCTTGCATACTATTATACAACACTTTCCTGTGATTCTTGACGATATAAAACGGGATAACGGCTGTTGATAACCGGCGGTAATTTGGCCAAGTCAATTATATTCGGTTTTACAGAGAAAAAAATTCCACGGATCGACTGCACGCATCACCATTCGGCTCGAATGCGCTTTCGTTTATCGGTAAATCGCTTTTAACTGGGACATCACTGTGGTAAGATAGGGGGAATGGAGCAGACGGTTTCGTTTGCCGGGAAAGGTATATCCATGTCGGAAAAGCAGAAAAAGGATCTAGTATTATTCTTCTTCGTCATTGCGACGGTATCATTGGCGCTGGGGTTCAGCGATGGTTTGTTTTCAAACTATTTCAGAGATGTTTATAATGTAAATGCATTTCAACGCGGATTGATCGAGTTTCCGCGCGAACTGCCCGGCGTGATTGTGTTTTTCCTGATCAGCGCGGTTTCGTTTCTCGGCGATATCACGCTTGCATTCATCGCGCAGGGAATTGCGGCGTTCAGCTTGTTTGTGCTCGGATTTTTTACACCGTCGTTCGGCGTAATGTTGATTTTCCTGTTTACAACTTCTGTCGGAACGCATCTCTATATGCCGCTAAGGGACAGCATTGGCATGTCGCTGGCGGAACCGGATCAGCTCGGCAAGCGTATGGGGCAGTTCGGCGGACTAACCTTTGCCTGCCTGACGGTTGCGGGACTCGTGGTGTTTTTCCTGTTCCGGTTTGGCGTTTTCAGTTTTTTACACAAGACAAAGTTGACGTTTGTCGTTTCCGCTGCGTTCTACCTGCTGGCAATGCTGCTGTTGATTAAGCTGAAGCTCGATGTTGGGCAGGTACGCAGAAAACGCGAAAAAGTTAAGCTTATTTTCCGAAAAGAGTATAAGTATTACTATTTGCTGGCTGTCGTATTTGGCGTTCAGAAGCAGGTGATCATGGTGTTTGGGCCGTGGGTCTTAATCGAAACGCTGGGTCAGCAGGTTGATACCATCGTTTTGCTCGGTATTATCGCGTCTACGCTTGGCATGTTTTTCATGCCGCAGCTCGGCAAATGGATTGATCGATTCGGCGTAAAAAAATTGCTGTATGCCGACGCGTTATCGTTTATCGGCGTATATCTTTGCTATGGGCTGCTGGCGCAGTCGTTTAACAGCGGCGCATTGGCAACGGTCGGGTTTCCTGTCATTCTAACTTGCGCTTTGTTTGTGACGGACCGGCTTTCGTCTCAAATGGGCATCATACGAACGGTGTATCTAAAATCAATTGCAATATCGGATGCGGACGTTACACCCACGCTTTCGCTCGCGATGATGATGGACCACGTCGTATCCATCATTGTTGCAGTGACCGGCGGCATCATCTGGATTTCGATTGGTTCGCAGTATATTTTCTACACTGTTGCGGCGCTTTCGCTGGTCAACTTGGCGGTGGCGATTCTGGTAAAAGAGCCCAGAAAAGCGGAGTTTGAAGCGCTGGCAAACGGCGACTGAAGAGAAGAGCAGTATTCGATGAAATAGTATGATTCAATTTTTAATTAGAGATAATGACACATAAATTGCCGACGGGATATTTCCTGTCGGTGTTTTTTTAGGAATGATGATAATTGGCAATGCTTTCGTTATGGTGAATGGCATGGTGGGTAGCCAAATCGTACATTCATGATAAAATAGAACGTGACAGCGCTTGATGGCGTATATTCTTAATTGTGTTAGCATTCAAAAATGTAGCATGAGTAGTGAAAGGGCAAGCATGACGGCAGAAGAACAATTTGTTCGCGAAATCGAAGCGATGGGAGCTGCGCGTGCGGCTGCTGTCCGAACGGAAGAAATCCCTTTTTCCGCTGATTTTCGCGCTGCTTGCGTGCAGAATGCCTGCGGTTATTATAACCGTTGCTGGACCTGCCCGCCGGATGCGGGAGAGATCGACGCGTTGATTGCCCGCGTGCGCTCATTTCGACATGCAATCGTGTATCAAACCATCTCAACACTGGAAGACTCCTATGATATCGAAGGCATGCACGCCGCCTCCCTTACACACAACCGGCTGACGCAGCAGATACAGACAAAATGGTGCGATCGAACAGAAAAGAGCATGGTTCTTGGCGCGGGTGCTTGCGGCGTTTGCGAAACATGCACAAAACCGGAGGGACTGCCTTGTCGCTTTCCGGATCGGGCGATCACGTCTCTGGAAGCGTGCGGCGTCGACGTTTCGTCGCTGGCGCGCGTTTGCGCTCTGCCATATATCAACGGACAAAACACGGTAACCTACTTCGGGATGCTGCTGTATTGAGGTGTTTCTATGATATGTAAAATCAACGTTACAACCGGAGATCAAACGCAGATATTGTCCTGTGAAACAGGACAGACGATTTCGGACGCGCTGCAAGGCGTTGCGGATGCGCCCGCGCAGCCATGCGGCGGCAGGGGCACCTGCGGAAAATGCCGCGTTGTCGCCGCCGGAGCCTTGGAACCGCCGGACGATAGGGAGATAAACCTGATAGGAGACGCGGCGATCGAGCGAGGCGTACGCCTCGCCTGCAGGGCGCGTATCGCGGGCGATTGCAGCGTGACGCTGCAGCGGCAGGGCCTGGCGCAAATTGCGACCGGAGATGCGCGAACGACGGAACACTTCGACCCGGGGTTTCTTAAATACGGCGCAGCGGTAGATATCGGCACGACAACGCTTGCCGTGCAACTTTACAACAAAAAAGGATTGCTCGGTGAGGCGGGCGCGAAGAATCCGCAGGAGGTATTCGGTGCGGACGTGATGTCGAGAATTGGAGTAGCGCTCTCCGGAAAGGCGCAACAGCTGCAGCGCGCTCTCGTCGGCGGAATTGAAACGCTGCTGGATGAACTAGCGGACAGCCAGGGAATCAAACGGAATGAAATCGATGCGATGGTGCTAACGGGCAACACGAGCATGCTCTATTTTCTGACAGGGCGAAACCCCGAAGCGCTTTCGCATGCGCCGTTTCAAGCGGATTTTCTGTTTGGAGAAGAGATTGACGCGCGGCAGGCAGGCTTTTCTTTTTCCTCTGCGTGTTTTTTGCCAACGTGCACATCCGCTTTCGTCGGCGCGGACATCACAACCGCTGTACTCGCCAGCGGCATGCTGGATCAGGACAAAACCGCTCTGCTGGTAGACATCGGCACAAACGGAGAGATGGCGCTTTGGCACAACGGGCGGCTATTTTGCTGCGCAACGGCGGCAGGCCCCGCTTTTGAAGGCGCCGAGATTGCTTGCGGTTGCGCGGGCGTTGGCGGCGCGATCGACAAAGTATGGGTAGAGGGAGAAAAACTCGGCGTTCATACGATTCTGGACGGCGCGCCAATCGGCATCTGCGGAAGTGGCATCATCGACGCAATCGCGGCGCTGTTGTTATCCGGGCGCGTTGACGAAACGGGACGACTGGTTCAGCCGGATATGACGGTAAACGATGTACCGGCGGCGCAATTAGCCGGAGAGATCTATCTAACGCAAAAAGACATCCGTTCCGTCCAACTGGCAAAGAGTGCGATCTGTGCGGGCATCTTAACACTGCTGCATCTGGCGCAATTAAGATTGGAGCAGATCGACGTGTTTTATCTAGCAGGCGGGTTTGGGGCATATATCGATCTGGAGAGCGCGGCCGCAATCGGGCTGTTTCCGAGCGGGCTGATTGGTGTTGCGCAAGTGATCGGAAACGCGGCGCTCACCGGCTCGGCCATGATGCTGCTGGATCGTTCGCTCCGGCACAAATACGACTATTTGCTGCGCGATGCAACCGTTTTGGATCTATCCAGAGAACCATATTTCATGGAAAAATATGTGGATGGCATGGCGTTTGAATGAGATCGATTTTCCCGGAAACCATGCGGTTTTCAAGCAAAATTCCCTCAATTGACAGCGCGAAAAGTACCCGATATGATAGTTGTAATAGGGAGCGGTTGACTTATTTGGGGAAAAGGATATTGGGGTATGGAAGTATTTTTGCATATTGATCTAAACCTCTTTATGGTCTTTATCTGTATCATCATGTTTTTTTCCAGCCGAAGTATGAATGAGCGGCAGATGGTACATCTAAAGATTTTCCGAATGCTGATTCTGTCCAATCTGCTGTTGCTCGTGTTGGAGTCGATTACGTGGCTGCTGGATGGATATGTGTCGTCCTATAGCGGAATTTTGTATTATATCGTCACCATTCTCTTATATTTGATTACGCCGCTGCCTGCCGCGTTTTGGGCGCTTTTTGTTAACTATCAATTGTTCCATGATTCCAAACGTCTCAAACAGGAAGCAATTTTATTCGGCATTCCGATCGCCATCAGTTCATTGATTACGCTGATTACGCCATGGACAGGGATTTGGTTTACGATCGACAGCGCCAATATTTACCAAAGAGGCGCATGGTATCCGCTCCTTGCGCTGATTTCTTTCTGGCCGATGCTGTATGCGTCCGGATCGATATTAATTCATCGAAAGAAAATATCAAAAAAACTGCTCGTGCTCATGCTGATGTTTATGGCGCCTCCGTTCATTGGATTTATTGTGCAGACGCAAGCATACGGAACAACCGTTCTTTGGAGCAGCATCACCATTTCGATCTTTCTCGTACATTCAAACTTGCAAAGCACGCAAAGCCATCTGGATCATTTGACTGGGCTAAATAACCGCAGATTGCTGGATGCCTTTTTAACGGATCGTTTTAAAATGACGAAGAACAGACAACCGCTTTCGTGCATCATGCTGGATATCAACCACTTTAAGTCGATCAACGATAAGCTCGGCCATGTTGCCGGAGATGAAGCGCTCAAGGATGCGTCCGCCATATTGAAAGACAGCATTCGAAAAGGGGACTTTCTGGCGCGCTTCGGCGGGGATGAATTCGTGATACTGGCAGAAATCGCCGAGGAATCGACGCTCAAGGACATGTCAAACCGCATTCGGGATAACGTTTTGCGCTTTAATAACGCGCAGGATCGGCCGTATACGTTGGAGTTCAGCATCGGATATGCCGTCTACAACCCGGATTCCGGTTGGGACAAAAATGAATTTATTGCGCATGTGGATGCGCTGATGTACGAAAACAAAACGTCTGCCGCGGGATGACAACCAAACACGATTCCAGCCAATCTCAATCAAAAGCCTTTTTTGAAACGACGCAAACGAAGCGTCGTATTTTTGTATTTTGGAAAGATGCTTTTTAATATAAATTATCATTTTCTCGCGTCTTTTTGGCAGTATTTCCTGCATTACGCCGCGCGCATTGCGTAGAAAAATGATGCTGTTTATGATGAGCATGAGAGATGAAGAATGAGGTTTTTCTTATGAAAGAAGCGTTACAACAATTTCCCTTAAAGGGAAGCGTCACCGTTTGCGAACCATACGGCAGCGGACACATTAACGATACCTACCGTGTCGAAACCGACGAGGGTGTACAGTACATATTGCAGCGGATCAACCGCCATGTGTTTCCGGATGTGAAGGGGCTTATGTCGAACATTGCCGCGGTAACCGCGTTTCTCGGTGCGCGCGTTTCGCATCCGCGTGAGGCGATGGCGCTGGTTTATACGAATGCAGGCGCGCCGTATTATGAAGACCCGGCGGGCGACTGCTGGCGCGTTTATGATTTTGTAACTGACAGCGTCTGCCTGCAAAAGATTGAACGACCTTCGGATTTTTACGAGTGCGCATTCGCATTTGGCCGATTTCAGGGTATAATGGCTCAGTTTCCGGCGGAAACGCTCTGCGAAACCATTCCGAATTTTCACAACACGCCGGATCGTTATGAAAAACTCCGCCGCGCCGTTTCCGCGGACAGCATGGGGCGCGCAGACGGTGTTCGCGAAGAAATTGAGTTTGCGCTTTCACTGGAACAGGAAGCGGGAAAGTTGCAGGCGCTTCGGATGAGCGGCGCGCTGCCGACCCGCGTAACGCACAACGACACAAAGATCAACAACGTTTTAATGGATCAACAGAGCGGTAAAGCGCTCTGCGTTATCGATCTCGACACCGTTATGCCGGGGCTCGCGGCCTACGACTTTGGAGATTCCATCCGTTTTGGTGCAGCAACGGCTGCGGAAGATGAGGAAGACCTGAGCCGCATGCGGCTGGATGTGGATTTGTTCGAAATTTACAGCCGCGGATACCTCGATGCCTGCGACAATCTGACGGCGACGGAAATTGAAACGCTGCCGCTCGGTGCGTTTACCATGACGCTGGAATGCGGCGTACGGTTTTTAACGGACTATCTGGAAGGCGACCACTATTTTAAAATCAAGCGCGAGGATCACAACCTGATTCGCTGCCAGACGCAGTTTGCGCTGGCGGCGGATATCCGCCGGCATATGCCGCGGCTGAACCAAATCGTGCTTGACTGCGCGAAAAAGTAAAACAGCATATACGCTGGAGTAAACAAGAAAAGACAGAAACACAATCATGGCGGTCGACCCCGCGGCGCGGTATAATGAAACAGATAACAACAACGCGATCGGAGGGCGGCATGATTCAAAATCTGAATAAATTCACGTTCGCCGCGTTCGGGCAGATTTTGCCGGAATCCGATGCGCAAAACGGATTTCCGCAGGAGCCGGAATGGATCGTTGAGCGTAAAACCTATCAGCCCGGCGACGTTTGGCTCTATCGCGCGGAGGGCGCGCTGACTTGCCTTGATATCGAAACAGGAATCGCCGTTCTCGCGGCGTCCCGGCAGGATGAGCCGCTGGAATACTTTTATCTGGATAAGCCCGTTCGCCTGAACGCAGGCGTGCTGTTTGCCATTATCTCGCGAGAAGAGTGCGTGGTACGCCATGCAACGCTTGCCGGAGGACGCTGGCAGCCGCTTTATCCGCTGGATGCGGAATCGATCCGGCTCGACATTACAAACCGCCTCAGCGTGCGTAATATCTACACGTTGTTTTATCAGCAAAAGGAAAAGGGCTTTTTCTTTAAGGGTGAATCACATGACCTGCTGGAACTTGTCTATGTAGACAAGGGCGAGTTACATAACGTCGTAGACGGCGCGGACACGGTTCTTTCGCAAGGCGAAATGATGATTTACGGCGCGGGAAGTTGGCACATGCAATTTGCCGGAGAAGGCGTTGAAGTCAGCTTCATCACGGTTTCGTTCGAGCTAGACGGCGACGGCGTTGACCGCCTCGCCAACCGCCGCATCCGGCTGGATTTAGAAGAAGCTGGTCTGCTGCGCCGCATGCTGGAAGAGCGGGAGAAGAACGGACCGTACAGCGGAGATTTGATCATCTGTTCGCTGCAGATGCTACTGCTAGGCATCCTGCAAAACGCGAACAAGTTGGAACCCCGGCAAAAAACGCCCGCCTCACTGCACAGCGAAAATGCAATCATCAACGCGGCGCTGAGCTATATCTCGGCGCATGTATACGAGAAACTTTCCGTGCCAACCGTCGCAAAAAGCTGCAATGTCAGCCCATCCCGTTTAAGCGCGCTGTTTCAGGAGCGGCTCTCTGTTACGCCGGGCGAGTATATCCGCCGTGTAAAGCTGGAGGAGAGCAAAACACTCATCCGCGCGGGAGAGCGCAATTTTACCGAGATTGCATCCCTGCTCAGATATTCGACGGTACAGCAATATTCGCGGCAGTTTAAAGCAAAGTTCGGCGTTTCGCCAAGTGAATTTGCAAAATCGATCCACTAAACAAATCAAACAGGAGATATCATATGGTTATAGATAGACTGGAGCATGCGGAGCAGTACGCTTCGCTGGGTAGAGGCGTTGCTGTTGCGCTCGCGTTTTTTCAACAGTATCAGGATGATGGATTAGATTTACCTTTGCGTACCGTTCTTGAGAACGAGAATATCTTTGCAAATGGCGTGAACTACACGACAGAGCAAAAGAAGACAAAGCTGCTGGAAGCGCACCAAAGATATGTGGACGTCATGTATGTAGTGGAAGGGGAAGAGAGAATTTACTATAAACCCTTTGCGGAAGCAACGAATATTACGATGCCGTATGACGGCGAAAAAGAGTGTGCACTTGCGGCTTTGGACGATGATACGGCAACGATGAAATTCTCCGCTGGGCAGTTCTTGATTTTCTTCCCGCAGGACGGGCATCTTGCAGCGCAGCTTTGGGACAAGCCGGGCAAGGTGCGCAAGTTCATCGCAAAAGTGGCTGTCGAAACGTTGTAATAGTCGCTGAAAATTGATAATCAAAGCAAAAGAAAACCCCGGAGAAGCGTTTCTCCGGGGTTTTTGCTGTGTTTTAAATCAGTCCGTAATTTCGACGACAAGGTGCTCAATCGCGGTGTGGCGGTGCATATAGATGACGTTGAGACGGCCATCCTTGTCTTTGCACATCGCAGGTTGGCATTTGTTGCCGGGGGCGGCGGCGAGCTCTAAAATGTTCTTCCAGGTTTTGCCCTCGTCGCGGCTCATCGCAAGCGTCAGTGGGCTGCGCTCGTGCCAGTCCGTTTCCGGTGTGTCGTTGTATGCCATGAGGATGGTGTCGTCATCCCAACTGATCACATCGATTTTCGACTCGTTGTTCAGGATGCCGCTGGGAACAGGCTTCGTCCAGGTGCGTCCGCCGTCTCGGCTTTCGCAGGTATAGGAAGGCAGCGAATGGTTCCCGGCGGAACCCCAGCCGACGTTGCCGGGGCAGGTGCGCGAAAAGAGGCGGATGACTCCACCCGGGCGAAGGCAGAGCGCGGGTTCGCGAATCAGGTTGCCGTCTTCTGCAAACAGGATAGGACCCTGTTCAAACGTTTCCCCGTCGTCATGGCTGATGTAGATGCGGATTGCGCCGAAGTATTTATCAGGCAGTTCGCTGCTGGTGCAGGCAAACACGATGGTACCATCCGGCAGCAGGACACTGTCGTTGCTCGCGTGACCGGAGGTGATGTTCGCCGGATGTGAAGGGAGCCAGGTGCGTCCGCCGTCCTGCGTTTTGCGCATCCAGAGTTCGTCGCGCCCGTTGCACCATGTCGCAAAGTTCACTTCGGTGTCGAGAAATTTGGCGAAGAGCAGCGTGATTTCACCCTTGCGGTTTTTAATCCAGATCGGATCGTGACAGCAGTAGCGAATGTCGCAGCCGACCGCGTCGGGGCTGGACCAAGCCTGTTTGCCGGGTTCGAGAATAGAGACCCAGTCCTTTGCGTCGCGTCCCATCGGGTCTCCGTTCCACTGAAGGAAACCGCCGTTCCAAACGGCGAGCAGATTTCCGTTTTCCGCCATGGTGAGGCTGGGCATATGGTAACACTGCCGTTCATCAAACCATTCTACGACCCATTTGCGGTCAATTATTTTTGCCTGCATAATAAACTCCTGTCAATCGTCAAACATTTGATTGTGTTTTGATTAAAATTGTTTCTTGGTTATTCGCCGATGCGGCGCATGCTGACCAGCGCGGTTTCCATCGGTTCGATGGTCAGCGGTAGCATACAGCGTTCGCAGCCGAGGCGAAGCGTCAACACGACCGGCGCGCCGCGGCTTGGCAAAATGCTAACGGAATACGTGCCGCAAAGTCCGCATAGGCGGAGGGATACGCCGTTTACGGCATCCATCGCGCCGTTGACCAGATAGAGATGCGCCGTTTCACCGCCGTCAAACGCATATGGCACGAGATAAGGGTTGCCGTCTACCATCGGCGCGTTCATGCGTCCGCTTACTGCCAGCACATCCTGCAATATCTCCTGCCGAACGTCGTTGAGTAACATCGGCGGAATATCCTGTGGCGATTCGAAATGACCAAACGGATAAATCAGCGCGCGGTTGCCGACAACACATTGGCAGGAGGCGGTGCGTTTACGGAAACTGTCGTACAGCGCGGAATACTCTTCTATGTCGGCATTCGGCAGATATTCAATGTTCAGGGCATCCGAACCGGAGATAACGTTGCTTGCCCGCGCGGCGGGCACGCCGGTGTAGATTTTGCCGTTGGTCACCTGCTCATAGGTGTATGCGCCGCTGTTTTGTGCCATCCAGTGGATGCTTTGTATGCCGATCAGGTGCGCTAGTCCCAGATCAGCCAGCGTATCAATGGCGTCGCCGTTGAGCAGAACAAAGTTGTCTGAAAACAGCTGCTCAATCTGCTGCGGCGTCAGATTACGGAAATACTGACCGGACACGGCGGCAACGCCGTATGCGTCTTCCGGAGCGGTGCCGATATACATCGGTACACCCATGGCGGGCAACAGCCCTGCCCAGAATACCTCTGCCGGATAGAGTTCTTCCATCTGTGTTCCGCTAGCGGTGTGCAGATGATAGCTAGCCTTCTCGTCCACCAACACGCATACGCCCTTTCGCGGAGAAGAAAACGCGCCGCTTTCGTTCATTGCGTTGAGCGCGGGTTTCGCTTCGCGCAGCATCTGCTGATATCCGTCTTGCTCGATGATACCGCGTCCGTTGAGGTCAAACAGGTCGATGGTCATGCCGGAAAGATTGAGTGCAAGCGAGCCAAAGAGCTGAAAGCGCGTAAATGCGAGACTCTTGGAAAAACGCGAATACGGATAATTTTCCAACTCGGGATAAACCAGCGTTTCCGGCGTGAGCAACGCCCGGTTAACATAGCTCACCATGTGGAACGCCTGCAGATATTTCGAAGGAACCAATTCTTGATACGCGGGCAGGTGGATGCGCGAAACGGGCGGATTTTTTTCGCCGGAGAATGTTCCCAGCAAACTTTTCCAGTTGCGGCCCTCAGCGGCGTGTACATATGGCACGCTGCTCATGAGCCCGATTTTTACATCAGGATTGACTGCGTGTATGGCTTGTTCGATCGCTTGTGCCGCGCCTTCCAACCCCGCGCGGCATTCATCCAGCCAGATCTGCCGATATGGAGAAGGTTCACCGGGGGAAAGCAGCCCTGCGACAAACTCCTCGCGCGTGAGCTGTTTTCCCGCGCGCTCGGAAAATCGATGCATATGCTCTTCACAGAAGCATCCGCCCCAAACGAGCGGCGCGTGGTTATGATAGCGAAAATCGTCTTCCACCCAGACCGTGTCCGGCGAAAGCGCGGCGTAGCGCGCGTAGATGCGCGCTATGTATGCGCGCCAGTTTTCGTCCAGCGGGCAGACGCAGAGAGTTGAAACATTGCCATATGGATCGACCATGCCGCGAAACGGCTGGTCGGCGCGAAACTGCTTGCCGAGGTCGGCATGCATAAGCGAGTGCCAATGGTTGACGGAGAGCGTGACACCGCGCTCGTTCAGCAGCGGTTTGATGCGGCGCAGCAGATCGAGCCAGACATCTTGCTCCTGCTCGCTCATATGTCCGGTGTTGATTTCTTCTACGTTGACAAACACCATGACATCGTCTACGCGCGCCTCTTCGACAAAAGAAAGCAGCTTCGGAATCTCGATGCCGTCGTTAAAACCCGGGTCGCAGCAGAAGCGAAAACAATAGCGGAACGCGTCGGGCATGGATGCCTCCTTCGGAAACGTGATTATTCGCGCGTAACGGGCAGACCGTAAAACGCGAGCATGGGGAAGCGCATGCAGTCCCATGGGGTAACCTGACCGGGATTGCTGCGCCAGGAACCGTGCAGCACGGCGTCCTCGCCGAGCGGACGGGCAAATTTCAGCACGAGAGAGTCGGCTTTTGTTTCGTAAGAAACTGCTTTTGCAAACCCTTCTGCATCCTCCGCCTCAAACGGGAGCAGAGAAGCGGGCGGATCAAACGGATTGACCCAATTATAGATGTGGTCAAAGCGCAGCTCCAGCGTGTCGGGCGCGATTAAAACGGCCGTTTCCACCTCCGGCGCTTTCCAGTCCCGCAGGATGCCGTAGAGGTTGCTGAGCGCGCATTTTGCCGCGCGTTCGCCGAGCACGAGATTGCCGCTTGCGCCGATATGGATAAAGTCGTACATGGCCACATCTTGTGTCGGAAGCGTCCAAACGTTTTTCAGCTTGTACATCGCGTCCCGCTGCGCCTGCCGCACGATGCCCCACTGGCGGTCGAGCGCGAGGTCGCATTCGCAGAACTGGCGGTTGAGCTGGAAGGTAATCACCGGAAGTTCCGGTTGATTGAGCGAGGCGCGCACGGAGGAGAGAAACGCGGAAAAACGATCGAAATAGGTTTCCGCGCTGTTTTCAAAGCCTTCCGCTTCGCCCTGATACCAGAGCATCGCTTTGGGGTGCAGGTCGTAATCGGCGAGCATCTCCAGCATGTTTTTCGTCAGCGAGCCGTTTTCCGCCGGATTCCACCAGCGAAGCGGCGAACCGCCGTATGCGCACATAACCAGCCCGATCGGGTAGCCAAGCGTGCGTTTGAGAATCTTGGCAAAGTGCAGCCAGGGCGTATGCCCCGGATTGTGGTTTTCGAAATGGCCGAGATGGACGGATCCGGTCGTGTCTCCGAGTGGATGCGCGGCAAGATCCCATGTTCCGCTGTCGCGCAGCAAATGGATGCCGATCTCCGGTGCGTCCTCCACGGGGTCTTTTGCGCGGCCTGCGGCGTTGCTTTGACCCGCGATGACGAAAACGTCCCCAACGCCGATGTGATGCACCATGTCTCCGCGCGTGCAGGATAAACCGTCCCAGCCCTCGTATTCCATATAGGTTTCAATGCGGTATGGCCCGCCTGCGGGAACGCGGCTAAACTCGATTTCCCAGGTTTCGTCGTTGTGTACATTGCAAAGCGTCCAGGGGACGATGTTTTCGCCGCTGGATTCAAGCGCAACGCGCGCTTTCACGACGATTTTTCCGCTGTCCACGGGGGTAAAGCTGAGCGGAAGTTCCTGGCTCAAGTGAATGCGGCGGCAATGACCGCCGATTTGCAGACGCGCAAAACCCTGTTCGTTTTGCTGAAAAATCTGCCAGGGGGAGACCCCGCTCGTGATGGTTACGCCGAAGTCCATAGTGTTGTTTCGCTCCTTTTCGCGCTTTGCAAAATACCATTAAAAACAAGTCTATTATAGCACCGTTTTTTGTTTCAGATCGTCTATTCGTCATGCCGGAGAGACGGTCATATGTTCGGCATAAAACTGCCCGAAAGGCCTCCGCTCCGGTGCGGAGCGGAGGCCCTCCAATGTGAGTGTTTGTGAGTGTGTGAGTGTGAGATAAACCGTTTTTCAGTCGCTGGTTGTTGTTATTGCGCCGCGCGGGCGGTTGCAATCGCGTCGTTGACCATCGTTTCCAGATCGGCTGCGCCGGCTGCCTCATAAGCGGCAACATATTCCGGCCAAGCGGTCTCGATATCGAGCTGTCCGCCGATCATCTGTGTCAGATACTGGTTCGTCAGGTCGGCAAGCTTCGTGCGGATGTCCGCCGCGTCGGCAGGCAGCACGATGAGGCCATAGTATGCCGGAAGCTGCTTGACAACTTCACTGGTGTAGCCGGAGAGCACGCCCTTGGCATAGTCGACAAGCGCCTTGTCTTCGTCGGTCGCCCAGCTGTTGCTGTTGTCGATCGGGTTGGAGACTGCGGTCCACCAATCGTTGTTGGCGAAGTCAACTTCGTACTCTGTGCCGCTGAAGAGATAGCTGAACCACACATACTTGCAGCGTCCGTCGCCGTAGCCGTAAGGAGCGGTTGCGCTGTTCCAGAAATCAACGCCCTGTGCATCGTTGTAAACATAGTTCTGCGTGTTGTGGAGCAGATCCTGACCGGCTGTGCTGGCGAGGTATTCCACAAGATCCAGAACGCGATCCGGATATTCGCAGGATGTCGGGATGAAGTAATGCGCGCCAACCCAGGTGCCGGTGGTGTAGGTTGCGCCATAGCTGCCGTCAGAGGTGAGCGCGACGCCGAGGGTCAAATCGCTCATCTGCGCGTCGGGATTCGCCGCGAGCCAGCATTCTTTGTAGAAGTCACGGAACTGGCCCGGATAGCCGAAGCCGAAGTTCATAGCGCCGATTTTGCCGAGGCCGAAATCAGCATATGCATCGTCAAAATCGCTCTTGACGCCGATGCCGCTGTCCAGACCGCCGGTTGCATAGAGCTCGGCGAGCTGCTTGACAACTTCCTTGGAAGCGTCGCTCGTGGTTGCCAGAGTCCAGTATTCGCTGTCGGTTCCGAGGTCGCCGGAGAGGACGAAGCCGTTCCAAACGTCACCGCTCGGCGCGAGGATCGAGGTGCCCTGCGGGGCGGCAAGCGTCTTGTCGATTTCTGCCCAGTTGGTCAGCTTATCGTTGCGCGGCCACCAACCGACATAGCCGTTCTGACCGGCTGCGGAGGCATAGGCGAGGAATTCGTCTACGGTCTGGGGCACTGCGCCGCCGTTGACCGCGTCGAGGATCGACTGGTTGTAAACCGAGATACCGGCATACGCGGGATCCGCAAACGCCGCGATGGAATAGATGGCGTAGGCGGCGTTCTCATCGCCGGTGTAGAGCTTGTTGTACATCTTGTACTCGGCGCTGTTCATGATTTTGTACAGTGTCGGGTAACGATCCGGGGATGCGTTTACGATGTCGGAGAGGTTATAAACGAGGTCTTCACTGACCCACTTGGAAATCTTGTCGGTCTCGCCCCAGGTGGGGAAGAGGTCCGGCGCGCCGCCCGTGTAGAGCTCGGTCTGCATACGGTCGTCAAATCCGTCCGTGCCGGTGTCGTACTCGAGGGTTACGTTCACGGCGCTTTCAATGCTCTGTTTGATCGGGTCGTTGGCCATTCCGTCTACGTCGTCGATGCTGTTGCCGAACTGGGCAAAGCGGACATTGACGGTCTCGCGGTCGGCATTGGTTTCGACAACCGCTTCGGTTGCAGCTGCTGCGTCGGATGTGCTCGCATCAGTCTGCGTGGTGTCTGCTGCGGGGGTAGCTGTGCAGGCCAGCGCGGTGAAGGCCAGAGCTGCCACCAGAAGCAGTGCCAAGAACTTCTTCATACTTCAGATTCCTCCTGTTATTTTCATCATTACCGCTCATTCGCGGTAAAAATGTCCTGTTTTAGGGCCGTTACTCCCGAAAAAGAGAGCACGAAGCCAGACGGGGCGCGTTTCCGTCGTTTATTCTTTGATTGCGCCGAGGGTGATGCCGCTTGTGAAATACGGCTGCAGGAACGGGTATACGATCATAATTGGGAGCATGGCGCAAATTATAGTCGCCATGCGCAGCGCCATCGGCGGCGGCAGGGTCATGCCGATGGAGACGGCGCCGTTTCGAACCTGGTTCATCATCGATTGGTCGACTAGCATGCGCCTTAAAATCCAAACGAACGGCTGCAGGTTGGTTTTGTTCGAGATGAACATCATGTAGCTGTAATAGTCGTTCCAGTTGATGACGGCGATAAACAATGCGACCGCCGCAAGCATGGAGCGCGAAATGGGGATGATTACGCGGAAGAAGACGCCGACTTCGGTACAACCGTCTATGAGTGCGGCCTCCTCCAACTCTTTGGGTACGGAGTAAGAGAAATAGTTTCGCATGATGACGAAATAAACGATGTTCAGACCGCTCGGCAGCACCATGACCCAGAAGGTGCGCAATAAGCCGAGTCCTTTATAAAGCATGTATTGCGGAATCAGACCGCCGGTAAAGAAGAGCACGAACACGACGAGCGCGTTGATGACCTTCATGCCCTTGACATAGGATTTGCTGCAAGCATATGCCATCGTGGAGGTGATGAGCATGCTCAGCGTGGTGGCAAGAACGGTTTTGGAAACCGAAATCCACATGCTGTTGGTAAAGGCTTTCGTATTGAAGATCGCCTTATAATATTGCAGGTCGATTCCGCCCGTGGGGAACAGCATCAGTCCACCTTTTACATATTCTTCATACGGCGTAATCGAGCTGATCAGCACGTACCACATCGGATAGACACAAAGAAGCGCAAAGAGAATGCAAAGAGCATAAACAAACACATCGTAGAAGTTGAAGCCCAGTTTGCCTAACATCGTGTTGCGGTATCCCGCCTGTTTCATCCGTCGACTCATACGGTTCCTCCTTTCTTACAGAATGCCCTGTACGTCGAGTTTGTTCACAAACTTGTTAGCAATCAGCACTACGATCAAGCCCATTGCGTTGAGCAGGAAGTTTGTCGCGGTGGAAAGTTCAAAGTTCGTTCCGCTGCCGCCGAGGCTGATGCGGTAAATATAAGTAGAGAGCACATCGCCTGTAGAGAGCACATAGTTGTTATACAGGTTGTACACCTGATCGAAGTTGGAGACGAACAATCCCGCCAGCTGCAGAATCAGCATGATCGCGATAGACGGCATGATGCGCGGAATCGTGATGTGAAAGAGCATGTCTTTGCGGTTCGCGCCGTCGATGGCCGCGCTTTCATACAGCGTCGGGTTGATTCCGGCAAGGGCGGCGAGGTACACGATTGTGGAATAGCCGGATGTTTTGATGATGTTGGAAATGACCAGGATGCCGCGGAACAGCTGCGGAGACTTTAAAAAGTCGATCGGCGTTCCGCCAAGTTTGCTGATCACCTGATTGACCACACCGCCGATATCCGCGGAAGACGGATACTCGAGAAAGACCTGTACCAAACCTGCAAAGATTACCCAGGAGAGAAAATACGGCAGGTAGACGGCAGTCTGCACAACGCTCTTTACGCGCTTAAGACGCATTTCGTTGATCATCAGCGAAAGGAACACCGAGAAGGTAAACCCGAAGATCAGGTTGTACACGTTGATGATGAGCGTGTTCTTGAATGCGCGGATAAAACTCGGATCGGCAAACATCTCTTTAAAATGATCCAGTCCGACCCAGGGACTGCCCAATACGCCGAGACGAGGAGAGTAGTCCTTGAATGCGAGCGTGATGCCGTACATCGGCGCATACTCGAATACCAACAGAAAACACAACCCCGGCAGCACCAGCATATACAGAAACCAGTATTTACGGATATACCGTACCATGCGTGCAAAGAACGTGGAGGGGAGCTGATTATTATTTGTGCTTGCCCTGCGCGTGCCTGCAGCGGCAGAGGGCGAGCCTTTGCGCTTCATCGCGTAACCCCCAATTGAAATATTAGTTAATATTAGTTTTCGCGACTTGATGTCGCTTTTCGTGTTTTTTGCGTGAATGCCCCTCGAAAACGGGCTAAAAGTCGCTAATTTGGTCGTTTCAAAATCAATTTTCTAAAGGAATCATACTAAATAATTTTCAATAAGTCAATATTACTTCAAAAAACCTTGCTAACAATTACATAATTTGTGTTAGAATAATATCGAAATTAGCTACTAATAAATGCTAATATTAATGATCGATTGGTATCTAGTATTTGACAGCGGATCAGCCGGAGCAACCGGAAAGCCGCGGGAAGGAAAACAGCGGCAGCATGACAAAGAAAATTGGATTTATCGGATACGGGCTGCGCTCGCGAACGATGATGAAAGCGTTCGACGTGATCGAAGCGGATATCAGCGTCGCGGCGGTAACCGATCCGCGCGCGGAAGAAATCCGTGCGGAGACGGCGGGGGAGCAACGTTTTGCGAATACAGAATATGTAGAGAGCGCAAAAGCGCTGCTCAATCATCCCGGACTGGACGGCATATTCATCGGCACGCGCTGCTCGCTGCACGCGGATTATGCGGCGATGGTGCTGGAAAGCGGCATTCCGCTGTATCTGGAAAAACCCGTTTGCATCAATGAAGAACAATATGCGCGCCTAAACAAAGCGGCTGAGGGAAAGACCGACCGCGCGGTGGTTTCGTTTCCTCTGCGCGTTTCCCCTCTGGTGCGGGAGATGAAGCGGATTGTGGATAGCGGCCTGCTGGGAAAAATCACCATGGTACAGGCGGTGAACAACGTTCCCTATGGCAGCGTGTATTATCACAGCTGGTATCGCGACCCAACCGAAACGGGCGGTCTGTTTTTGCAGAAGGCGACGCACGATGTGGACTATATTTCCTATCTGACGGGTGAAACGCCGAAGGACGCCTTCGCCAGAACGGCGAAACTTCATTATAAAGGAAACAAACCGGCCGGGTTGCATTGCCCGGACTGCGAAGCGTATCTAAGCTGCCGAGAATCCAGCTATGTCGTAAAGCATATTTTAAAAGAAGAAGTCACGGGGGATGCCTGCTGCTTTGCCGTAGACACGGGAAACGAAGACGGCGCATCCGTAATCTTCACCCTGCCGAGCGGCGCGATCGTTTCTTATAATCAGAATTTTGTCGTTAAAAAAGGCGGCGCGCGCCGCGGCTGCCGGTTGATCGGCACGGATGCAAGCGTCGAATTCGATTTTTACTCCGGTGAAATCAGGGAAGACCGCTATGATCTGCCGGAAACCGTGACGCATACGTTCCAGAGCGTCGCACATTCCCACTTCGGCGGGGACGAGGCGCTTGCGCTCGAGTTTATGGGACTCATGGACGGCAAAAAACCCAATTCGGATCTACGCGCCGGGCTCAACAGCGCTGCGGCCTGCCTCGCGGCAAAACGCAGCGCGGAAAGCGGACGGCTGGAGACGGTTTTGCTATGATGCGCGCGGATAGAAAACAGTTTCATAAGGAGAAGGAAGGCGTCATTCTCGCGTTTGACGCGGGAACAAGCGCGCTGAAAGCCGCGCTGTTTTCCGCAGAATTGGAGCTTGTTTCTCTCGCGTCGGTATCCTATCAGGCACGCACGGAAAACGGACGCGTGGAGATGGAACCGGGAGATTATCTCGCCGCCATGCGGGAGTGTGTTTCCGCGCTCGGCTCGCCGCGATCGATTGCCGCAATCGGCATTACAACGCAGGGCGAAACGCTGATTCCCGTGGGAAAAAGCGGAGAACATCTTAGCCGCGCGGTTGTCTGGCTGGATGCACGCGCGGAACGGGAAGCAAATGAACTTGCGCAATCGATCAGCGATGCGACGTTTTATGAAACGACCGGACTGCCGCAGATCAACGGCGGTCTGCCGCTGAGCAAAGTGCTTTGGTGGAAACGCAACGAGCCGGAGCTGCTGGAAAACACGCATAAGATACTGTTGCTGGAAGACTACCTGCGCTTTTGGATGACGGGAAACTGCGCAACGCACGCAAGCCTCGCGACCAGCACTGGCTGGCTGAATGTGCACAGCGGCGCATATTGGACACAAGCGCTTTCGCTGGCAGGAGTGGACGACGGAATTCTGCCGCAGATCCTTCCGTCGGGCGTTGAGGCGGGCAAGCTCACCTCTCAGGCGGCGAAATATCTCGGCTTGCGCGCGGGAACACCGGTGTTTACCGGCGCTATGGATCAAACCGCCGCCGTTCTTGCGCTCAGCGCGCGGGCGGGTACCGTCTGCGAAACGCTCGGTACGGCGCATGTGGTCGCCGCGGCTTCGGCGAATCCTGTGTTTGACCAGACGAGAAAAATAACGATTTACCGCCATGCGCTGGACGACCAGTTTGTTTGCCTGCCAATTGGAAACACGGGCGGCATGTCGCTGACCTGGTTTTTGCGGGAATTCGGTAAACGCGGCGAGGATTACGCCGCGCTGGACCGCCTAGCAGAAGAAGCGGAGCCGGGATGTGGTGGCGTTACGTTTTTGCCGTATCTGTGCGGCTGCGTCAATCCGGAACCGATTCCGTCCGCACGCGCGAGTTTTATCGGGGCGCGGCTGGAAAGCACGCGCGCGGATTTTGTCCGTGCGATTCTGGAATCGGCGGGATATGAACTCCGGTTGTTTTTAGATCTGTTGCGGGAGCAGGGTTGCGCCGCTGAAACGGTTACCGCCATCGGCGGGGGAGCAAAGAGTGCGCTCTGGACACAGATGCGCGCGGATATTACCGGACGCAAGATGGTTGTTCCCGCGCTGACGGAGGCTTCTTCCGCAGGCGCGGCGCTTCTGGCCGGCTGGGGAGCGGACATCGTTGCCAAGGGGCATTATCCCGATGCGCTGAAAAAAGAGAGCGCCGTGTTTGCGCCAAACGAAGCGTCAAGAGTTGAATATGACAAGGGATATCGTAGATTTGACGGGCTGTTTTCGGCGCTCAGGCATGTTTATGACGAGGAGGAGTGTTTCTGATGGATCAAACTTTACCGCGCATTGGTGTTCTTGCGCTGATGCTGGAAGCGTATGAACCGATTTTTCCGGGTATCACGGCGCAGCAGACCGCGTATGTGCGCGAAGTGCTCGATCATCTTTCCGGCACGGCGGAGTTTACGTTTGACGCGCTCGCGCTCAACCGCGCGGATATCGAACGTATGACGGCGGCGTATAACCGCGAAGGGCTGGATGGAATTCTAATTTTGCTCTGCAGCTATTCGCAGGGTCAGTATCTTGTCCGCGCTATGCAGGAAAACCGGTTGCCGCTTGCGCTCGCGCTCATTCAGCCGGATGAAACGGTTGGAGACGATTTTGAGGAACTGGAGCTGACCGTCAATCAGGGCATTCACGGTTCGCAGGACAACGCAAACGCGCTGCTTCGCGCGGGAATTCCCTGCGCCTATTATGCGGGGGGCCGCAAAAGTGATGAATTTTCCGCGTTTATCGCGGACTTCGGCGCGGCGGCCTGCGCTGTGCGGCGCATGAAGACCATGCGCATCGGCATCATCGGAAAGCTTGCCGGTATGGGAGACGTAGTAACCGACGACATGGCGTTTTATCGCAAGCTTGGACCGGAGTTTATCTACGACTCGATCGGCACGGTGACAAAATGCGTCGAGCAGGTTACCCAGGCGGAGATTGCGGATCGCGTCGCGCTGGAGAGAACGCTGTTTGATGTTGACCCGAAGATGCCGCCGGAACGCCACGCATACGCGGTGAAGCTCTATCTTGGGTTAAAGCGTTATGTGGAGGAAAACGGATACGCGGGATACACCGCACATTTTGAGGAGTTCGGCGCGGATGGCCGATATGAACAACTGCCGCTGCTTGCGGCGAGCAACCTGCTTGCCGAGGGATACGGCTATGCCGCCGAAGGAGACGCAAGCTGCGCGGCGATGGTCGCGGCTATGCGCGTACTCTGCGGAGAGGCGAATTTTTCCGAGATGTACATGATGGATCTCAAACGGGATGCCATTTTGCTCTGCCATGCGGGCGAGGGAAATTGGAAAACCTGCCGCAAGGACAGAAAACCGTTTTTGATGGATCGCGTGTTTAACGAAGGGGGATTGAGCAATCCGCCGACGCCGATTTTTGCGCCGGATTCCGGGCGGGCTAGCCTCTTGAGCATCGTTCATCTGGAGGGGGAACGGTTCCGTCTGGTTTGCGCGCACGGTATGCTGCCCGAACAGCCGGAATTAAAAAAGATCGACATGCCATATCTGTTTTTCCAACCGGATTCCGGCGCGGCAACGCTCGCGCAAAACTGGTTGGAAGCGGGCGGCACACATCATGAAACGGTGGTTTATGGCGAGCACCGCGCGCGCATAAGGTTGTTTGCGCGTTTGCTCGGGATCGAATACATGGAGGTATAGCGAAACATGCTGCAAAACTTTAAGCGGTCTTTGACCGATCTGCTCGGAGAGAGCTATGTGCGCCACGCCTGCGCGGCAAACGCGGCGCTCACAGGGGAGAGCGAACGCGCACTCCTGGAGATTGCCAACGAGCAAGTCGATTGCTGTCCTGAATCATATGTTCAGCGACAGAATACGCTGATGTGCCGGATCGGGGAACAGATTGCCCCGGTGTTCAACGAACAGCAGTCCGGCGCACCGACGGACGCGTTCCGCGCCGCGCATAGCGACGCAATTGCCCCACAGGCGGGCTACGGCTGTTTTCGTGTTGGCGAGGACGGGCGGTTATACTTTGCCGGAAAAAGCGAGCATTACCATATTCCGCTGGGACATTATTTCCCCGGTTTCCGGCTTATTGAGAACGCAAAGAAAATCGGCATCGCGAACGCGACGCACAACAATTCGCGCGGCTATATTACGCGCTTGACGGAAGCCAGCTTGATTGCGGCGGCAAACGGATTGGATGTTTCGGATGAAGCTGCAATGAAAGAGCTTCTGGAAAAGCGCGAGCCTGGCGTGATGAACCGCGTGATCAACATTGAAACCGGTTCGCTCGCGGTGGAAGCCGCGCTGAAGATGATGCTTGCGCGGTTCTATCCGCTGGATAAAACCGAGGCGCCTTATACCGACCGGATTCCTGTGTTTCTCGTCATGGCGGATAACAGCGGCGGCATCACCGCGGGGTATCACGGCACGACGATCTGGGCGCAGACATTGCGCGGCCTCTGGCCGGCGCTGCGCGAGAAAGCGACGGATGCGAACATCTATCGTGTGGAAGGCGTCCCGATTAACGACGAGGCAGGCTTTGCCGAAGCCATCCGCCGCTGGAACACGCCGCCGTATAAGGTTGCGGGATTCTGCCATGAAATCATCATGATGAATTACGGCGGTATTTTGCTCAAGCCCTCGTTTTTGCAGGCGGCTTACCAGCTCTGCCGCGAAACCGATACGCCGGTGCTTTGCGACGAGATTCAGTCTTGCGCATGGTACGACGAACTGTTCCTCTTCCGCAAATACGGCATTCATCCGGATTTCGTTTCCGTTGGAAAGGGATTTCCGGACGGTAACTATCCGGCCAGCAAGCTGCTTTTCTCAGGCGCGTTCGATTGCCTGAGCCAGTTTGGCGCGCTCGTTACCAACGGGCAGGAAGAACTCGCGAGTCTGACGTATTTGATTTCGATGGAGTTCATGCGGATAAACGGCGAACACGTTTCCGACGTCGGCGGATATTATCACGAAGGCGAGCTGGAATTGCAGCGGAAATTCCCAAAATTAATCCACAGTGTGGAAGGTGATGCGCACATGAGCACGCTCAACTTCTTCCGCGTGGAGGATGCGGTTGCGTTCTGCCGCCGTTTGCAGCACACCGATTGCATCGATATCAGCGCACAAACCTACAAACCCAACTGTCCGCCCGCGGTGCTGACAAAACTGCCCGTCATCGTTACGCGCGATATGGTTGATATTTTGCTGGAACATTTTCAATCCTGTCTGACTCAAATGGAGGGAACTACGAATGCCTGAACAAACGGTCAACTTTGGCGTCATCGGCTGCGGTCTGATGGGACGCGAATTTGCCAGTGCGTCATCCCGCTGGCTGCATCTGACGCAGAATCTGCCGCGGCCTGTTATTCTTGCCGCTTGCGATACGAACGACGCAAATCTGGATTGGTTCCGCCGGGACGCGGACACGAAGTATTTCTATCACGACTATCAGGAGATGCTGAATAATCCCGAAATTGAAGCGGTTTATGCCGCGGTGCCGCATCATCTGCACGCGAAGGTATATGGAGACGTGATTCGCGCAGGCAAACACCTAATCGGCGAAAAACCATTTGGCGTGGATTTGGAAGCGTTTTTAGAAATCAAAAAGGCGATGCAGGAGCATCCGGATGTTCTGGTGCGCTGTTCGAGTGAGTTTCCCTTCTATCCTGCGGTACAAAAGATGGTAGAATGGTATCGAGCAGGGGCGTTCGGGCAGATTATCGAGGCAAAGTTTGCTATCAAGCATTCCTCCGACATGGACTTAAAGAAGCCGATCAACTGGAAGCGAACGCTTTCGGCAAACGGTGAATACGGGTGCATGGGAGACCTCGGCATCCACACGCACCATCTGCCGTTCCGCCTCGGTTTACATCCCGCGCGCGTTTCCGCGCAGCTGGCGAACATCGCAAAAGTGCGGCCGGACAAGGACGGAAACATGGTTCCTTGCGAAACCTGGGACAATGCGATTTTGCTCTGCAACGGCGTGGATGAGGCGGGCGACGAATTTCCGCTGACGTTCGAAATGAAGCGCATGGCGCCGGGCTGCACAAACACCGTAGAATACGAAATCTACGGCATCCATCTTTCGGCAAAGTTTTCCACAGACGACCCCAACGCGATTCACTTTACAAAAAACGACGGACAGGAGCAGGCCTGGAGCCGGCTTGTCGTCGGCAACAAACCCGCGTTTCCGGTCATTACGGGCGGCATCTTTGAGTTCGGCTTTTCCGATTCGCTCTTGCAGATGTTTGCCGCGTTCGTTTCCGAGTTACGCGGTTTGCCGTGTCCGTTTGGCTGCTTTACGCCGGACGAGGCGGAGCTGAGCCACCGCGTATTGACCGCCGCGCTGGTCGCGCAAAAGGAACACCGTAGCGTTTCCGTTTCGGAAATTGGCTGACGAATTTCGATCCAAAAACCTGAAAAGGAGCAATGCCAATGGAACAAGCGTTTCACCACGGCCTGACCGCGACGCAAGCGGAACGCAATATAATCTATATGCCGGAAGTGCGGCCCGGATTTGTCGCGTGGACGACCTGTTTTACCTATGGCGACGGGCGGATCGGGCTTTCTTATAAAGAGACCGTGCGGGAACGCGACCCGTTTTATCAACCGCCGCGGTTGGAGATGGGCGAGGCGGTCGGCGCGCCGGTTTCATATTGCTCCGTCGAGTGCGGCAGCGAACTGGAACGTTCCTATCGCGTCTACATGGTCTCGTCCGACAACGGAAAGACGTTTACGGAAACTGGCCGCTGCCCGCTGGAAGAAGGTTCGTTTTGTAACCTCGGCTTTCCGGACGGGCGGATCATCGGTTATGACGTGCCCCGCATCAACGATGCGCGAACAGGCTGGTTTGACGGCATTAAAATGCGCGAAAGTCTGGACGGAGGGTCAACCTGGCGCGAAATCGGCGTGTTACTGGAAGGCTCCGCGCCGTATCTCTGGCGTGCGCGCAGACTAAAAGACGGCACGCTGCTGCTGTTGACCTGCCTGTACGGAACACCCTGGGGACTGGGTCAACCGCGCTCTACGCGGAACACCATGCTACCGGGAGAAACATATATCAACAAGATTCAAACCTGTTTTCTGGCGAGTAAGGACGGCGTCAACTTTACAGGCCCGCACTATGTGCTCCCGGGAATCGGTGCGCACGAATACGACGTTTGCGAATGTCCGGATGGGCGATTGCTGTTTATTGCCGGAGATGTGCAGGCGACACCGGTCGGCAGGCAATTTGTTGAGCGCAAAGGGGATAGTTATCTCAACGGCACATTTTTCGGCATTCGCCGCGGTGCGCCATCTGATCCGAAGAAAGATCCGATGGGCGGATTTGTACCCGAAAGCCTCGTGATGCGGGAGGATGGGCTCATCATTGGCAGTCGCCGCAACAAGCCGTATTCCGCCAGCACGGACTTTGGCGAAAATTGGTATGAGGTGGACGGACTGCCGACAAGCCTGTATCAGCCGTTTTTGATCGCGGCGGCGGACGGAACGATTCTCAACTTCGGCCACAAGGGCGGCGATATGGCGCTCGGGCAGGAGGATATGTATATCGGCGTCGACCGGTTCCGCGTTGAAAACCGCATGCCGCAGAGCTGCACGCTTTCGCTGGGGCGGGAGATGGACGAAGGGAAGACGCATTATATCAATGCGTTTTCCGCGCGGCTTACGGCGGGCGGCAAACCGGTTGCCGGACAAAAGGTGCTGTTTCGTGCGCATCCGGTGTGGAATGCAGACGGAAGCTACAGCACGATTCCGCAGAGCGAAGCCAGCATTCAAACCCCGGTTGAGACCGATGCGGACGGCATAGCGAAAATTGCGTATCCGATGTTCGACGGAAGACCCGACATCCACTTTTACTATAATATTGATGTGGTGTTCCGCCCGGAAGAAGGTTCGGGATTCGCTCCTTGCGACGGGCCGATGATGTGCGTTTCCGGGTTGACGCCGCACCGCGCGGAACGCTGGCCTTACGACCTGTATCTTGCGGAAGGGAAGGTGTTCGTTTCGCCCCGTCTGCAGGCGGAGATTCCGGATGCGATCGGGCAGATCAACGCACTCGGTAGCCGCAGACCGGTGCAAAAAGGCGAGCTGAGCGACGCACTGCTGCAAAAGCTACTCGCGTGCAATCTGTTGCATGAGTCGCCAAACGGATACGAATGGTACGCCTGCGTGCATCCCAAAGATCCGTTTGAAGCGCTCGACATGGGCAGCGGAGACTGGTACATTTGACGATTGAAACAACAAAAAAAAGGCCGCAAGGCCTTTTTTGTTTGTTGCGCCGGATCAGCAGAAATATTGATTGAGCAGTTTGCAACCATGCGTATATATGCTGAGCGGATATTTTTTATTTGTGTCGAGAAAGCGTCCCTCGTTTGTTGATGAATCGATCAAAACAGGAACACAGGACTGCCAGTTTGGCATAGGCATAACGGTTTCGCAAACCAGATAATATTTCGATAAATTACGAAGTTCCTCAAGAGCTTCTGTGCTTACTTGATCTTTCGAAACAAACAACAATAAACAGACATTTCCGGACTCTTTACGATCTTCAACGGCGTGCATATACCGCTCGAACGATTCTTTTAAACCGCTGGAATTTTCGTATTTTACATAATAACAGATGGAATCCTTCGCGGCGGAAAACATTTTTCTTCTTAGGAAACCATCTCCGACATCTTCAAATCGATTTTGGAGAAAACGTTCTTGAATCGTACCTGCGTATAACCCGAGGCAACTCTTTAATGCAAAGGCGTCGATTTTTTTCTCGCGTTGTTCAACTTCGTGTGTCAGTGCGTCTTTTCGAACGAAAAACAACAGTCCAATCGAAGCAACTGCTAATACACCAAAACTAATAAAACCGAGAGCAGGGAACCAAAAATCACCGTAACCGTTGTCTTTTAGCGCGCTGCAAAGGATGAGTGAAGCGAAGGCGGCAAGGCAAAGAAAAACGGCTATGATTTCAAGAATGACAACTTGCTTTTTTGATCTGATTGGTTTTTCCATAATACCTCTCATAAACTTTGAAGTACTATCTAAACAGATAGCTAGAGCCAATTATACTAAATTTAAAAGTATTTACAAGACAGGAGTTATCATAAATTTTTGACAAATTAAAATCACCCTATTGCACTTATGAGTGAATCAAAGCAATAGGGTGATCATATTGGATTTGTGCGTTTTTTATTTTCCTGCGTCTCTGAGCGCGGGCATGCCGTTGAGCGCGCCGAGTGTCATCAAGCCGATGTCGCTGTTCCACATATTCAGCTGCATTCCGCGGGAAATCCAGGGAATCAGCGGAGCCGATGCACCAAAGTGCGCGCCGGAGAATTTTCCATGCGCTTTGGCGGAGGCAACCACACGGCCGATGGCGTCTACGATTTCCGGATCGTCAAAGCGGTTAAGCTTGCCGTAGTCCTGCGTCATATCGTTCGGGCCAATCAGCGCAGCGTCGATGCCGTCTACCGCCATGATTTCGTCGATGTGCGAAACACCTTCGCGACTTTCAATCTGGCAGAGTAGAATGTTTTCTTCGTTGGCGCGCGCCATGTATTCGCGTCCGTCTACTTTCGCAAAATCCGTGTGCGGGCGGGAGAGGGAGACGCCGCGGTGTCCCATCGGTGCATATTTGGTGCAGTCAACGAGCATCCGCGCCTGTTCCGCGCTTTCCGTGTTTGGCAGCAGAAGTCCGTTTGCGCCCATTTCCGTAAACTTCAGCGCGTGTTCGCGCCGCATTTCCGGAATGCGGACCATCGCCGGCAGGCCGATTGCGCGCGCAACCGCGATCATATCCGCAACCTCGCGTGTGGTAAACGAGCCGTGCTCGCAGTCGATGATGAAAAAGTCGAAACTGCATTGCTGCAGCAGTTTTGCCATATCGGCAGAGGCGAACGTGGTCACCATTGTGCCTAGCAGATGTTCGCCGTTTTTCAGTTTTTGTTTCAGATTCATATGATTACCTCCGGTTAAACAGATCAGGGCAGCTCGTCCAGCGGGACAAGCCGAACCGGACAGGGCTTGGACGCCACCAACGCGTTGACTTCTTCCAGCGTCGGGATCGCCTGCCCGATGGCGCCGCGTTTTGTGACGACAAGCGTACCGGCACAGTTGCAGAAAAGCGCAGCATCCATAAGCGACATATTCTGCTGCAGCGCAACGATGAGCGCCGCGGCAAATGTGTCTCCCGCGCCGGTCGGGTCGATAACGGGAACGTCGATGCCGTCGCAAATGGCGACGACTCCATCCCTGCTGACTGCGGCGCCGTCTTTGTCCTGCGTGAGAGCTACGATGGAAGGTCCCATTGCGTGCAGCGCGCGCAGCACGTCTCCTTTGGATTCGCATCCTGTGATGAGACGGCCTTCCGCAAGGGTAGGCGCGATGATATCCGCCATTTGAATGACCGAAATCAAACGATCCAGAGACTCCGTGCGGCTCAGTTCAAAACGGATGTTGGGATCAAAGCTGAGCAATATGCCGTTCTCTTTCGCGGCGCGCGCGGCTTGCAGGCTCGTTTCCCGCAGTTCGGGACTCAGTTCGAGCAGCATGCCTGGAAAATGGAGGGCAAACGTGCCTTCCATATCGCTCAGGTTCAATTCGTTGGCGCGATATAAACTGCCGACGGAGCGGGAACGGTAATATTCGTAGTTGCGAGTGCCGTTCGGCAGATATTCGATAAACGCGAGTCCAATCTGACCTTCGTCGGATACGATAACCCGACTCATATCTACGCCGGACGCGCGTAATGTTTCGAAAGCCATGCGGCTTAACGCGTCTTTTCCGACTTTGCCTAAAAACACGCTTTCGCCGCCAAGCGCCGCAGCGGCGCATGCAAATATACCAGCGCTTCCGCTGGCTGTCTTTAATACAGGCCCTGCCTGATCAATTCGTCCGCCTGGTTCAACGGGGATTAGGTCTACTAAAAGTTCACCGAGTGAAAGAATTCGTCCGCCTTTGCGGGGTTGTGCTTGCGAGTCGCATGCGTTTGTCATAATGCGTTCCCCTCGGGCGCAAATTATAGCGCCGGGTTTCGTTTTGATTGATGACGTTATTGCAATGCGACTGAAAACGGTTTACTAATACTCACATCTAATAAAATAGCAAATAAGTGACGAAAAGTCAAGATTTGGTTCTTATTTATAGCATGCTTTTTATCACCAAACCGCGCGTTTTTGATGAAAAGCTTTAAATATAGGCCAAAAACGGTGAATAGAGCATCAAAACGATTGACAGATCACCCTAAATACGATAAGATTTATTAGGAAATATTAGTTATTTTTAGATCGAACAAGGGGCAGCAATACATGAAAAAAGTTACTTCGCAGGACGTTGCGGCGCTTGCCGGTGTTTCGCAATCCGCCGTGTCGCTAATTTTGAACGATAGCGACAAAGTGCTCTTTAATGAAGAAACAAAATCGCGCGTCCGCGAGGCGGCAAATCAGCTTGGTTACGAACTGCCGAAGCGGAAAAAGAAGATACCTTCGTCCCGCACGGGAATCCTGCTGCTCTTTACGCCTACGCTAAACAATCCTTTTTATGCCGAGCTTGTACAGACGGTTGAGAGCTATGCTGACGCATGCGGATATTGCGTGATCGTTTGTAACACATTGCGCAAACCGGAACTGGAGCGGTACTATCTGGAAACATTTTTAAAAACACGCGTCGACGGTATGATCTTTACGTTCCTGCCGAGTTTTCCGGACATCATCGAAAGCGTTGCCGCCACCGTTCCGTCGGTTTTGATTGGAGAAAAGCGAATCGATCAGCCGATTTGCTCGATTGAATTGAGCAACGAGCGCGCGGGTAAAATTCTGGCGGAACATCTCTATTCCCTCGGACACCGGAAATTCCTGTTTGTCTCAACGCCGTTTAACCAGCTCACGCTCGCGCGTCAGCAGCGGCTCGAAGGCATCCGCGCGCACTTAAGAGCACACGGATTAGGGGAGGATAGCATGGAGCTGCTTGCGTCCGAGGCGCAGACGGAAACGGACGCATTGCCGGACGCGATGCCCTATGAGTATGCGGTTGGCAGAAAACTCATCAGCCAGGCGTTGAATCAAGGGTTGAGCGCAACGGCGATCATCGGCGTCAACGACATGACCGCCATCGGTCTGATGGATGAAATCAAGGATTGCGGATACAGCGTGCCGGAAGACTTTTCGGTATGCGGATTCGATAATATTTTTACTTCCGTTATTTCTGCGCCGCAGCTGACAACAATCGACCACCACTTGCAGATACGCTGCAAAGCAGCGGTCGATCACATTACCGCGCGACGCAGGGAGCTAAGCGAAACGACGCTTCCGCCGGTCATCAGCAAGGTGGAGTATGCGCCGCGTTTGGTTGTTCGGGCATCCACAGGACCCGCCCGAAGCAACTCGACGCTCAGAAAGCGCGAACGCAATGTTTAAAAATCTGTTTTTTCCTGCGCCGCCGATTGAAGACCTGCCCCCGCAGGAGCGGCCGGAAACGCGAAAGAGTTTGCGCAAACAGACGTTTCGCAACTATTGGAGCAGCTTTTTCGCCGTCAATCTGGTTTGTTATCTGTTTTACCTGCCCGCGAGTGTTTGGACGGAGATGTCGCTTGCCTCGCTGGTTTCCGAAGAGAGCGGCGTATTTCAGACAAGTTCCTTTATGGGCGCATATCTCGGCGGTCTTGCGCTTTGCCTTTTTATCACGGGGCCGATGCTTGCCGGGCTGACGCTGCTGATGCGAAACTGGTCCCGCGGCGAACCCTGCATGCGCTGGCAAACATTGTTTGGCGGCATGAAGCGAAACGCCGGACAGGCGCTGTTGCTTTCGCTGATTGAAGGGATTATGCCGCTTGCGGCATACAGCGCGCTGAACTATTACGGCAATCTCGGCGATACGGCGGGGATTGGTTATTATGTCGTGTTCGGATTCTGCGGTCTGGTTCTGATTCTTGCGCTACTAATGCGGCAGCTCGTGTATACGCTTGCGATAACATACCGTCTCAAATTCGGACAGATCATACGGAATGCGTTTTTCCTGACGTTTCTGGAGCTGCCAAAAAGCGCATTGACAGCATTGATCAATTTGATTCCAGTTGCGGTTTTCGCGCTGCTGCTTTGGTTGCTGCCCGGATATACCGGATTGCTGGTTGTGCTGGCGCTGGCATTCTTTGCGATTTTCGGGCTATCGTTTGAGCGGTTTGTGTCGGCATCGTTTGCAAACTACGTTGTGGAAAAGCACATCAACACAAAACTGACCGGCGCACGTGTTGACATCGGAATGGCAAGCGAGCGGACGATTGGTGCATAAGAGACACACATAAAAAAGGCAGCTGTTTGGCTGCCTTTTGCGCGCGAATTTGATTTAGCGCTGCACGGGGTCGGGCGGGGCGCAGCGCTCCGCCTGCCGATATTGCGTCGGGGAAAGACCTGCGTGCTGCCGGAAAAAGAGCGAGAGCTTGTTGTCTTCGGCAAAGCCTGTTTTCTCCGCAACCGCCCGAATCGGTAGATCCGTATATTTGAGATAATATTTAATGTATGCTACGCGCGCCTCGATCAGCTTTTGCTTAAACGATGTGCCGTAGAGTTCATGGATTACGCGGTTGAGACTGCTCTGGCTTAAGTGTACCAGTTCGCAGAGATCCTCTATGCGAGCCGAGCCATCGAGCGACTGACTGAAGAAGTTGTCGATGATGAGTCTTCTGGAGGAATCGCTGTCCGAAAACAATCGCGGCGCGGTGTCTTTGCCGCCGCCGAACACGCGTGTGAGTTCGGAGAATACGCTGGAAAACAGCGCCGAGAGCAGACCGGAAAGAACCAGCTGCGCGGAGGTTTCGGGGGAGCAGACTGCCTCGGTCAACAGATCCGCGATGGCGATGATCTGCGGCGTGGCAGAAAAGAAAGCGTATTGTTCGCGGCGCAGCCGCTCTAGCGCGGCGGAAAGGGCGGGTTCGCAACGACCGGAAAACGCCGCGCTTTCCGGCAGAATAAACCGGATAGAACCGCGCACCTCGGCGGCATCCGAACCGCTGATATGCGCATGGGTTACAAACGGAGCGAGCAGAAACAGCGTTTCGTCCGTATATGCGTGCGCCGTGCCGTCGATAAACTGATAACCGCCGCCTTTTCTGCAGAGCAGCAGTTCGTGGCAGGCGTGAACATGGTCTTCGGAAAACGAAGGCTGCCGCTGGCTGAGATCCTCAAAAAATCCGCGCGCGGAAAGAAAGCACTCTACGGGCAGCTCGCCCGCAAAAGCGCGTATGGTGAAAACCTGACATGTCGTTTGGCTCTCCATTTCGCATCCTCCGCTTCGCATCCATTATAGCGCGTACCAGCGGTACAGCGTCAAGAGATGCCGAGTATGAAAACCGTGCGAAACGATAGAAAGTCGCTCGGTTTCGGCATGGCTCTGGTTTGGCCGGACGGATATGATACGAATGAAAGCGGCCAGAACAGCCGCGCCTTCAACATTTTGGTTGAAGAAGTATGAATTTGACAGTTTTTCAGGAGGATTACGATCATGTCCAACAAAGCTATGCAGGGCGACGCATCCGGCCGCGGCGCAGTTGCGGGATACCGCGTTTCCATTCCGGCGCGTCAGCGTCCCTATACCGAAGAAGAGATTGCGGAAGTTGTCCGCGTTATGCGGGATGTACCCGGCCAGACGCAGGGCGCGATGCAGGAACAGTTTCAGGCGGACTTTAAAACCTTTACCGGCGCGAACCATGCCTTTGCCGTCGGCAACGCAACCCAGGCGCTGAGCCTTGCGGCAACGCTTTGCGGCGTACAGCCCGGCGACGAAGTTATCGTTCCGGCATACACCTTCTGCGCATCCGCAATTCCGTTTGGCAAAGCGGGCGCAAAACTCATCTGGTCGGACATCGACCCGGATACTTGGGTAGTAAGCGTAAAAGATATCGAGCGTAAAATCACCAAAAAGACCAAAGTGATCATTTGCGTCCATCTGCTGGGCATGCCCTGCGATATGCCTGCGATCGTCGCGCTGGCGCAGAAACACGGCATTCGCGTGGTGGAAGACTGCGCACAGGCGCTTGACGCGCGCATCAACGGACAACACGTCGGCACGTTCGGTGACTTCGGTTGCTTCAGCTTCCATGGCGCAAAGACCATGACCACGCTTGGCGAGGGCGGCATATTGACCGTTAAGAGCGATGCGGACGCGAAGCTCGTGCCCGGCATCCGTCACAACGGCGTTTGCGGATTTAACTATCCGAGAGACCGTTACTGGGTCCCCGCTATGAGCAATGTCGACATGGATATCGAAGGCTTCTGGCCGAATAACTTCTGCATCGGCGAGGCGCAGTGCGCCCTCGGTAGCGTAGAACTGAAAAATCTCTCCAAGTTCTCGGATATGATCATCGCGCAAAACGACAAGCTCCGCGCGCTGCTCAAAGATGTGCCGGAGATCACCTTCAACAAAATTCCGGCGGGATATCGCCATGTGCGGCACCAGTATATTCAGCATTTCGACGGCAGCGCGTTCGGCAAAAACCGCGACGATCTGCTCGACCTGCTGACCACGAAATACGGCATCCGCAGCATCGTGCAGTATTATCCGCTCTATCGTTACCCGCTGTTCCAGAAACTCGGTCAGGGCGAACAGGACTGCCCCGTGCTGGAAGCCTGGTGGGACAACAGCTTCTCCGTTCCGATGTGGTGCGGCATGGAAGACGAAGTGATCGAGACCATCGCGGATTCGATCAAGAGCGCCATCGCCGACCTCAAGGCAGCGAAATAACCGGACGAACCGAGGAGAACGATATGTCGTTACAGCCGATCAAGAGCGGTGTGCTGGTGCCTGCCGTCTCGCCCTGCGATGAACGGGACCGTTTTCTGGAAACGCAGTTTGCCGATGCTCTGGAACAGGGACTTTGCGGCCCTCTCGACGGCGTTTATCTTTGCGGCGGTACCGGGGATGGCATGAAAATGCGGCTGGAGGAGCGAAAATCCGCCGCTGAAATCGGCATCTCGATTTGCCGTCGTCATGGCAAGACGGCGCTCGTGCAGGTGGGGGCGTATACGATGCGCGACGCGCTGGATCTTGCGCAGCATGCCGCGGCAAGCGGAGCGGACGGGGTTTCGTCCGTTCCGCTGCCCGGCGCAAACCACACGCAGCAGATGCAGTATTACCGCGCGTTGGTTCAGGCGGCGGGGATTCCCGTTGTTTTGTATTATATGCCGCAGCCGGGCGTGAGTTTCACGCTGGATAACGTGCTCGAATCACTGCAGATTCCCGGCATTACCGGCATCAAATCTTCAACCAACGACTTTTTCTTTACCCAGCAGCTGATTGCCGAAAAACCGGATGGCTGCGCGGTGTTCAATGGCAAGGACGAATATCTTGCGCCTGCCGTAATCCACGGCGCGGACGGCGGAATCGGCATGTGGGCGACGGTATTTCCAAATGCTTATGCCGGCATCTACCGCGAGGCAAAGGCGGGGGATATTGCCCGTGCGTTCGAGCTGCAGAAAGACCTTAACGCGCTTTGTGTGGTCGTCATGCGGCATGGACTATTGCAAAGCTTTGCCTGCATTCTGCACGAACTGGGTATGTATGACAGAGTATTCCGCGCGCCTGCGCCGCAGTATGACGCGGCGTTTGCCAGAACATTTTTTGCCGAAGCGCGACCGCTGGTTGAACGCCTGCGCTCGGTGGAGTGAGCGCAATTCCAAATTAAGAAGGGAAAGCAACATCGATGAATCGCATTCCGAAAACTGAAATTTCCGTGTCCCCGGTGACCCTGGGCACGATGACGTACGGTTCCCCCGTCGCGTTTGACGACGCGGTGAAACTCACACACTATGCGCTTTCGCGCGGCATCAACCACATCGATACCGCGAATATGTATGAAGGATACAATCGTTTTGCCGGCAGCGCGGGCGGCGTTGCGGAAGAAATCGTCGGCAGCGCGGTCAAGGGATTGTCCCGCGGCAGCGTGATTATCTCCACAAAGGTCGGCATGAAGGTCGGCGACACGCCGGAGGACGAAGGAACAAGCGCAGCTGCAATTGAAAAACAGCTCAACGCGAGTCTCAAACGCATGAAGACGGATTATATCGATCTGTATTATTTGCATCGTTTCGACGCGAATACGGACGTAATTGAAATTTTGACGGCGATGCAGAAAGCCGTGTTTGCGGGAAAAATTCGCTACTATGGCGTAAGTAATTACTCCGCGGAACAGCTCAAGGCGCTGCTTGCCGCTGCGGACGCAAACCATCTGCCGCGCCCCGTCGTTTGTCAACCGCCGCTGAGCCTCTTAAAACAGGATGCGCTCAGCGAACTGATTCCCCTCTGCGCGGCGGAAGATCTGGCGGTCATACCGTATCAGATTTATCAGGGCGGATTACTGACGGGGAAATACAAACGCGGCATGGAGCCGCCGAAGGGTTCCCGCGCGGAAGAAAAACCGGCATGGCTTGCCGCACCGGACGATTCGCTATACGATAAACTCGAAGCCATTGAAGCAAGCGCAGCCGCGCGCGGCATTTCGATGAGCGCATATGCGCTCCGCTGGACACTGGAACAACCCGCCGTCGTCTCCGCCATCGTTGGCGTGAAGAGCGAACGGCAGGTGGACGACGCCGTTTCAGCCGTTGGTTGAACGCGGCATAACCGGATACGATGCAAGGAGGATGTACGATGAAGACAGTTAGTTATCAGGACGCGCTGAACGGGTTTCGCGCGGTTGGCGTGCAGCCGGGGGATACCGTGCTGCTGCAATCCGCGATGCGCCCGTTTGGCTATGTTGAAGGGGCGGGCAAAACCATCGGCGAAGCGCTGCAAGAAGCTTTGGGATGGGGAGAAGGAACGCTGGTTGCGCCCGCCTTTTGCTTTATTCACGAAGTGCAGGATCACCCTGTGATCGATCCGGAAACCGACAAATCCGAGATGGGCGCAATTAGCGAAGCAATCCGGCATTTTCCCGGCGCGCTTCGGAGTATCGCGTATCGCCATAGTTTTTCCGCGGTCGGGAAACATGCAAAAATGATTACGGATGTCGATCCTGCGATTTCGGTGTTTGACCTTCGCAGTGCGTTTGGAAAAATGCTCGCGCTCGATACAAAAATCGTGCTTGCAGGCGTAACGTATGTGAACTCGACAAGTCATCACTTTGGGCAGTATCTCGCGCAGGTGCCGGATCGTCATACGATCGAACGGCAGGTAACGCTGAAACATGCTGACGGCACACTCGAAGAGCGCATGATGATGGACTACCAGCCGCGCCCGACCACATCGGGAGACTATTACGAGTATCCCTATGATTTCAACAAACTCGGCCTCTGGCTGGAAGAGGCAGGCAAAGTAAAGGTTTCCACCATTGGCAACGCGGTCATCCGCTGCTTTAGCATGCGGGATTTAATCGATCTTGTGCTCACACGGTATCCGGTTGACCAGTGGATCTTCTTTCAGGATGAACAGCCTGTCGATCTTCCGTTTGGTCAGAACGCAACAAGGGACTATGTGGACGAAGCGGGCCGCGAGGACACGGCGATCTGGGCGGTTGTCGATCCGGAAGAAATCTGCGACCGGAGCAAACGTTGACAGAACGGTAAAACAAGCGTAACTTTAAAAAATCAGTGACCCAGGCGGGGCGCGGCTCCGTTTGGGTTACGCTTATTCAGAGGAGAATACCATGAAAATAGTTGTGTTGGATGGATATACGCTCAATCCCGGCGATTTAAACTGGGACGGGTTCGCCGCGCTTGGCGAAGTAACGGTTTACGAGCGCACGCCAGCGGAGGAAATCGTCTCCCGCATCGGAAACGCGGACGCGATATTAACCAATAAAACCCCGATCACCCGTGACACGCTGGAAAAATGCCCGGGCGTGAAATACATCGGTGTGCTTGCCACGGGTTACAACGTTGTAGACACCGCCGCCGCAAAAGATCGCGGCATACCGGTTTGCAACATCCCGTCTTACGGAACCGCCGCCGTCGGCCAGTTCGCTATTGCCATGCTGCTGGAAATTTGCCACCATGTGGCGCATCACAGCGACGCGGTGCATAGCGGCCGCTGGAGCAGCAACCCGGACTGGTGCTTCTGGGATTATCCGTTGATCGAGCTGGAAGGCAAAACGATGGGCATCATCGGGTTCGGCCGGATCGGGCAGCGCACGGGAGAAATCGCGAAAGCGCTTGGCATGCGTGTTGTCGCCTACGACGCATATCAAAACGACACCGGACGCGCCATTGGCAGCTATGTCGATTTGGATACGCTCTTAAAAGAATCCGACGTGATCAGCCTGCATTGCCCACTGTTTCCGGAGACGCAGGGCATTGTCAACAAAAACACGATTGCAAAGATGAAAGACGGCGTGATTATCCTCAATAACAGCCGTGGCCCGCTCGTGGTAGAACAGGATCTGGCGGACGCGCTGAACAGCGGAAAAGTATATGCGGCTGGGCTGGACGTGGTGTCCGAGGAGCCGATCAATCCCGCTAATCCGCTGCTTTCTGCAAAGAACTGCTTGATTACGCCCCATATCAGCTGGGCTTCCAAAGAAAGCCGCGGAAGGCTGATGGATATGGCGGTGCAAAACCTCGCGGCATGGGTTGCCGGAACGCCGACCAACGTTGTGAATCGCTAACAGAAAACGGGTGTTATGAACCGCAAAGGAATTCTCTATTCGGTGCTGTCCGCCGTTATTTTCGGCACATCACCGATCTTTTTTAAAGTAGTTGCCGCAACCGGAATCAACACGACCACGCAAGTGGCTGTGCGCTCCGTTGTGACGATGGCGCTTGCGGCGGTTCTCGCGCGCATCAACCGACAGCCGATTCTGCTCAAGGGGCGGTTGCTGATTGATGCGCTGCTCGCATTTGTCGCAGGGCAGGGCGTAACCGCGATTTTGCTTAACTCATCCTATGCTTATCTGCCCGCGGGCATGTCCACGTCGCTGCATTTTGTGTATCCGTCGGTCGTCATGATTGTTTGCGTGTTGGTTTTCCGGGAGCGCATCAACGGCGTAAAGCTCGTTGCCCTGCTGCTCAGCGTCGGAGCCATTGCGTTGATGACCGATTTAAGCGCGCAAGGACAGCTGATCGGCATGGCGCTCGCGATCGGTTCGGGATGCAGCTATGCGTTTTATATTCTGTATCTGGAGCGTACGCCGCTCAGGGATATTCCGGTTTGGACGTTTGCGTTCTGGAGCTCGCTCGGATGCCTGATTGCATCTGCCGCGCTCGGACTATCGACCGCCACGCTGGATCTTTCGGGCGCGACGGTAAAAGGGGTTTCGCTTCTGATGATCATGGTGCCGCTGCAGAGTGTGCTGGCGGTGCGCTTGTTCCAGCTTGGTGTGCGGTATGCCGGATCGACCGCCGCGTCGCTATTGAGCACGATGGAACCGGTAACGAGCACGATTCTCGGCATGCTGATTTTGCAAGAGGCGATGGGAATAAGAAAGATCATCGGGTGCGCGGCAATTGTTCTAAGCGTGATTCTGGTCGTGTTCGGCACACAGCGCGCGGAGAAGAAGCAGATGGTTCTCGCGCGGGAATCCGTCGATTGATCGATAGAGAACGAGCCAAAACTCACTGTAACAATTCAAAACGTTTTCTAACATAATGCGCTGACAAACAGAAAGAAGAGCTCCCGGAATGCGGAGCTCTTCTTTCGTTGCTTGTATACGATGCCTGACCTGGGTAAGGAGCCTATTTCATCGACCGTTGGAGCTCAGTCGATGGATACGCTTAGTTCACGCCGGCCAGAATATCGTCGATGCTCTTGATCGGGATGATGAGCGACCAGCCGGAAGCGGCGGTGTCGTCCATCTTGGAGAGGTTCATCTCCGTGGTGCCCTTGCGCTGTCCATCAGAGAAATCGACGGAGCCGCCGAATGGGTTCTGAATCGGGGCGGATTCCATCGCGTCGATGAAGTTGGCCCAAGTGAGGTCTTCGCCGCAGCGTTCCAGACCCTGGCAGAACACGCTGCCCGCGATCCAGCCGGTCATGGCAAAGGCGTTCATGTCCGATTCGGTTGCGCCGACTTCCGGCATGTACTTATAGAAGTTTACAAACTCTTCGGTCGTCAGGTCCGTTGTGTCAACCCAACCCAAACCGTAGATGCCTGCGCCTTCGGTCTTCATGAGCTTTTGTACATGCTCGGCGTTCGCGTCGGTGAGCGTCTTGGAAACGTTGACGTAGGTGGTCAGCACGGGTTTCATGATGTCCTGCTTTTCCATTTCCTTAATCAACACGGGGAACGTCGCCTGAATCATGGCAGCGATGACCATGTCGCAATCCTTAACTTTGGCAACCTGCGCGGAAGCGTCGGTTGCGCCTGCCTGAATGGATTCGGCAACGATGGTTACGCCATATTTTTCTGCGGCAACCTGAATTCCTTCAAAGAGAGATTTGCCTGCATCGTCGTTGGTATAGACGACGCCGACGGTCGTTGCGTTAAAGTAACCTTTTGCATACGCCACCATGACCTGACCTTCGGTGGTGTAGATCGGCTGAATCGGGAAAGAAGAACGGTCGTTGCCCTCTGCTTTGTCCTGATACAGCTGGCCGATGCCTGTTGCATAGTAAACGGTCGGGATGCCGAGTTCTTTCATTTCATCCAGTGTGGCGGAAACAACGGGGGTTCCGAAGTGTCCGACGATGGCGAATACTTTATCGTCATAGAAGAACTTTTCAAAGGCCGCGATGCCCTTTTCCGGGGAGAATTCGTCGTCGGTGTGGATGTAGTTTATGGTTCTGCCGGCGATGCCGCCGTTGTCGTTGACCATCTTGAAGTAAGCTTCCATGCCGTATTGAAACGGAATGCCGACGGGAGCATATGCGCCGGAGACGGCGATGCTGTTGGCGATGAGGACTTCGGTGTCCGTAACGCCTTGCTGTGGCTCTGCCGGTTCGGCGGCTTCGGTCGCTTCCGCTTCCTGCGTTGTTTCGGCGGCTTCGGTCGCTTCGGCGGGCTCGGTGGTGGTCTCCGTCTGCGGTGCGCAGGCGAAGAGGGAGCCGATCATCAGGAATACCAACAAGAGAGATACCAGTTTTTTCATAGACTTCCTCCTTTTGTTTTGT
>QKAN01000232.1 GCA_003246365.1 Clostridia bacterium | reverse complement strand
CAGCACGCTGAGCGTCCGCAGCATCGTGTTTCCGCTGAGGAATACACGAAACAGCTTGTCTTTTTCTTCCGCCGCATAGGCCTGATAACGCGCCGGAACAAAGCCTTCCATGCGAATGCGCAGAGAACGTTTGTTGAATGCTTCCATGATTTTCGTGTTCTGCGCTTCATCTGCAAGCGCCGCTCCGCCGGGAACACGCACCACGGGAACAAACTCGACCGAATCCGCACCGTAGTCGCCAATTGTGTAACGAACGAGCAAACCGAAATCGAATCCTTCGCCGCCGTCGTTTACATCAAAGATGAAATTTCCCTGTCCATAAACGATGGTGGTGTTATCCCAACGTTCGCTGCTACCTACACAGTGGCTATGCTGGCAGATCACAAGCGATGCGCCGCATTCCGCAATCTTACGGCAGGCTTTCTGCACGTCCGGCGAGGGATACGGATATCCTTCTCTGCCGCCGTGATACAACACGATCAAGCGATCGCAATTGGATTTAATTTCGCGGACACGATCACCCAGATTCACCAGATCAAGCGGGTTTGCGCCGGGCGTCCGGTCTGTCGCAATAGAAAATTCATGCTCACAAACGGCATATACCCCAACGCGCACGCCTTTTTTCACGAAATAATACGGTTGATCCGCTTCGTCAACATCCTCGCCCGCGCCAAACGCGGCAACGTGCTTTGCCTTCAACGCCGCGCGCGTAGAAAACAATCCCTCCGCGCCATAGTCGAGAATATGGTTGTTGCAAAGGCATACGGCGGTTGGATTCAACGCCGCGATGCCGACCGCACAGGCAGTTGGCGCCGAAAGGCTCGGTCCGCATTTTTGCGCTGCGGCTTCCGTGTCCGTCAGCGGCGATTCCAGATTAAAGATACGCGCATCCGCTGCATTCCAGACGTCTTCCAATCCCTGATACAGCAGCTTCGGCGTTTCCGATTGAAACGCGTTCACATTTGACGCGGTGGGTACTACATCCGCACCGATTAAAATTTCCAAGCTCATGCCTGCTCCTCCAATTTTAAAAACTCGCCCATCAAACGGTCTCCATCGCCAACATAATCGTCGGCAAACCCGCTCTGGTCGAAGAATGTCAGTTCTCCAAAACGCACGCCAGATTCTGTGTCATACAAATCAACGCGCACGTGTTTCATGCCGTCTGCCAGCAATTCGGCGATAAGGATCATATCATCATAGCGCGCGGGCTTGTGAATCACAAGACCTTCCGGCATATTCGCCGTCGCTTCATTCACAGGGAATCGATGGAACTCCCTGTCGAAAAAATAATAGTCCGCGTGTTTATTGCTGCGATTGGTGCAGACGCAGACCGCGCGCACAATCCCATCAAAACAGAAAAATTTATAATCGTCCGGCAGCGTTCCGTCAACACCGCCGATGAATGTCTCGGCAATTACACGCGGCCGCACGTTTTTATACAGCCACTCGCGACCTTGCGCATAATAATTCTTTTTTAACTGTGCCGCAAGGCTCTTTACAGCGCTTTTTCTGTCGAATCGCGCCTTATCGCTGCAAACGATGACCCCGCCGGAATTATGCGTGCATTTGAGCACAAACCGTTCCGGCAGCGCATCAAAATCGATCTCTTCCGCTTTGTCCCAAACGCCGAGTAAATCCGTCAACAGTTCTACTCCCGCTTTTTTCTCAACGTAAGCGCGCACCTCTACTTTATCGACAAGCAAGCTGTGCGCTGTATCTCTATCATGCAGCTTCAGCCACTGTATCTTTTCGTTCATAGTGACCGGCGGGTTCAGGTGCAGTTCTTTGCCAAACCGCGCGCGGTAAAACCGCTTTAGGTATGCTTCATCATCCATCTTGCGAAACCATCCGCGTTCAGCAAGCCAGATAAAGAGCAATCGTGGATTCTTTGCGAGCGCAAAAAATCGCTCTCCATCCGAAGAGCGGTTTTTGCCAATCTGCGTTGCCGCAACGAGCAATATAAAATAGATCGCCGCAGTACGGTCAAAATAGGACACCATACCATAGTCCATAATGATCTGCGTAGCAAGAAGGGTGAAAAACACGCCTATGCCCGCACGCTCCGCAATCTGAAGTGACTGTTCTCCCGCGATATGATTCTTTCTCGCAACGCGTGCAGAAATACCGAGGGACAGCAGTTGCGGCAGATAATAAAGCGCAAGCAGCACGACACCGCCGGAAACCAGCAGTTCGGTAAAATTATTGTGGGTATAGGTTCCGCTGTCTTCGATAAACTGGAAGCAGCCTAATCCAAATCCACCAAGCGGACGCTGACGGAATGCGTTCATCGCAACCGTAATCAGCGTATCCCGTTCCACAATGGAATCCGCTTTCCCCCAGCCTTTCAGCGTATAGTGCGCAACAACCTGCATCCGGTGGAATATGCCGTTGCTGATCGAATTTTCCTGAAAAATCAAGAAGTAGAATGCAACATATCCGATTCCCAACAGCAGGATGAGTTTTAGCCACCAGCGTTTGGGATAAAGCAGCAGCAATACGATCACAAAGAGCAGCGTAGCCAGCGCAAGCGCTTTTGCGGATTTCGAAAGAATCACGACGGGCGCCAGTATTAAAATCGGCAGGAGCCAGAGCACGTTTTTTTGTTTTCCCAGCACGAGGCAAAACGCCGCGGCCGCGGTCGCCAGCATTCCGAGCCAGTTCGGGTTAATACCCGCAGCAATGCCAAGCCTTACTTTTTCCAGATCAAACGGAAGTTCGCGAATCAGTGCATAAACGCTTACGGCACCGATTGCGACGACATACGCCATCATGAAGCGGCGCATATCCCCCTGCAAAAGCAAATACTGGAACAATACAAAGAAGAAAACAAGGTTGATCAGCAGCGTCTTAACCATAGCGAGCGATGTGGCGCGGTCGATTGCCCAGCCAAACGAAACAACGGTTCCCCAGAGAATAAACAGTACGCTCGCCGCCATCCACCAGGAGAAAAACAGTCTCTTTTTGCGCAACACATAGAATGCGGTTACGCAAAAGAACACCAGCATCAGCAACTGCGAAAGCATACTATGCTCACGCATGACCTCGGCTGCAAAATAAAGCGCAAATGAAATATCTGCCAGCAGCGGCAGTGCTTTATCGATCTGCGATTGTTTCAAGATATTGCCTCCATTTCGCGGCGACCAGCGTTTCGTCCAATCTCGTTCTGATTTGCACAGCGTTTTTGCCCAATCGTTCAGAAAGCGCCGCATCGTCCGCAAGCGCGGACATAGCGCGCACCATCGCGTCTTCATCGCCAACGGGTACAAGCAGGCCGTTTTCGCCGTCTGTCATCAGCGATCGAACTCCGCCGATCGGGCAGTCGGTCGCCACGCAGCTCAGCCCGCATGCCATCGCTTCGATGAGCACGTTGGGCATCCCTTCATAATCAGAACTCAGCACAAACATCGCGCTGTCATTGATGTCTTCCAGCAAGGTTTTGCTCTGCCCCGGCAGATCCACCGCACCCGCTATACCAAGACGGCTCGCCGTTTTCATCAGCTTTTCTTTTTCCGATCCTTCGCCGTATATAACGAGCGAAAAATCGTGGTGTTTCTTATAAAACCGAGCAAACGCCCGAATCAGCAGATCAAAATTCTTTTGTTCGTGCAGCCTTCCTGCCGCCGCAACGACACGCCTGCGCTCACCCTGAAAGCGGTTCGGAATTCTGCCAGCGTCAAGCGGATTATCCAAAACAATGCCGCGCGCTTGTATCGACTTTGAGAAAAATGCCGCAGCTTCCTGCGTTTGAAAAATAAATCCGTTTGCACGCGGATAGATAATCGTCCTGAGCATTCGCTTGATTCGGTTTTCCGGATGGCGATGCGGATCATTTCTTTCGCTTACGACGACAGGGACTCCCGTGCCGAGAAGATACAGCACGGTCCAAACGTTGACTTTTTCCGGCAACGCAAGCACCATATCCGGCTGCTCCATTTTTACAAGTTTCCGGAGCTTCTTGTATGCTTTGGGAATTTTTGACGCAGGCAGTGTTTTTCCAAACGTCAGGTAGATTTGCTCAACCGATTCCGGCAGATCATAAAACGACGGTACGCCGCACTCAGTCACCAAAATACACTCGATCCCGTCGCGCGCAAAGCAGTTGAGCAACTGCGCAATTACACGTTCGCAGCCCCCTCCGCTCATTTTGTGCGTTACGATCATGAGTTTCTTCATTGAATCCAGCCCTTTATCAGTGTCATATTTTTTTCAGTCGTTCAGCTGCGCGCGAGCGTTTCGTATCGCCGCATCAAGGTTTCCGCGTTTTGAGACACATCGTACCCCGCTTTGGCGACGAGTCGAATCGCTTCTTCACTTTCTTTCTCGCGGTCGACTTTTGTCATTTGAACCATTTGTTTCGCATACGCATCCGCCGAATCTATCGAAGAAAACGAAACGAGCGGCGTCAACGCGGAATCCGGTGTAATGCGATCCGAAGCCAGACACGGTAATCCGGCGCACTGCGCCTCAACCAGCGTTAACGGCAAGCCTTCATGCAGGGATGGCAAAACGAACAGATCCGCTGCGGAAAGCAGTTGCGGGATATCGTCCCTTGACCCGAGAAAATCCACACGTTTTCGAATTCCAAGCGCCTCCGCTCGTGCTTCGCAGGATGCCCGCCTTATGCCGTCTCCGGCAAAAACCAGTCGCGCTTTCTCGTTCTGCATAAGTGCAATCGCAAACGCCTCAAGCAAAAACGATTGATTCTTCTGGTCGTTAAAGGTTCCAACATGCAAAAAAACGGTTTCATCCGGCTCTATACCCAGGCTCTCCCGTGTGTTTTCACGCAGCTTCGATTGAAAGCGAAAACATTCCGTGTCGATCGCATTGTTCAACACCTCGAATGCGCGGTGCGGATAGAGCCATTCTCCCGCTGCACTGGAACACGCCATCGCATGTGTGTAGCTCTTATAAAATAACCCGCGCAAGAGTTTATCCGCTGTTTTCATCTTGCAGCTGGTGTTGTGCGAATGCGGAATTCTTGTCTTCGCGCCGCCGTGCTTTGCGGCAAGCATCTCAAACGCCAGCGTTGCGCTGTTGCCGTGCGCATGAACGATTTCTTCGTTGCGTAGACGGACGATCCGGCACAGTTCGCGCATATATGCAACTGGATTCCGGTTGCGTCCGGAGAGAATGAATGTTTCTCCGCCCGTGCGAGCAATCGCCGCACGCACTTCTTCCCCGGGCTCGTTGAGTGCGACTAGATCGCAGCGGATGCGCGCGGGGTCAAGCCGCTTTATATAGTTCATCGCGCTGTTGACAATGCCATTTTTGCCAAACCGCACCGTCACAACCGCGAGCAACCGAACGGGTTCCGGCATAGGTGTGCTCACTTTCCCAAAGCGCGGAGATCTTCCTGCGCTTGTCCGGTTTTCCGGTATTCGTAAATCTTCGCATCCACAAGGAAACGATACCAATAACTCTCAAAATAATGGTAAAGGTATCCTTCTTTTCCGTCCAGAAAACCGAGCCGAAAATAATAGTTGTAGATAAACCACAACCACGCGCGCAGAAACATCGGCGCGCGATAATAGACGGTAAATTTTTTCTTGCGGTGTTTTTGCAGCTGCGCGTCTGTATTCGCCTCAAACGAAGCGCCTTGTTCAAACGCGATATAATCCTGCAACTCACGAATTGCATACCAGTTATAGCGGCTGATATAGCTCGTCAGGTCTTTAAAATCGTAATGCAAATAGCGTTCTTTAATCGCTACCGTAGTGCCTTCGTGCAAAATCGTATGCGCATCCCGTTTGCGATCCTCAATTCTTCCTTTTCCGGTTTTAAACAGCATGATCTTGCGTTTTTTGCTGCCGCCGTGCTTCATTTGCCGGCCGAGAAAGAAAAAGTCGCTCTCCATGACAATGCCGTTCACGTTGTCGTTTGCATGCTCTTTCATGAGCAATTCGCAATGCGCGCACACAGCCGGTGTAAAACGTTCGTCCGCGTCCAGCCGAAGCGTCCACGCAGTTGTAATGTTTGCGTTGTCAACGCCCCAGTTATACTGCGCGGCATAATAGGTGAACGCATGCTCGAAAATATCCGCGCCGAGTTCGCGCGCGATCTCCAGTGTGCGGTCCGTACTTCCGCTGTCGAGAACGACAACGCGGCTGCAAAATCCGGCAACGGATTTGAGGCACTCGCCGATGTTTTTTTCCTCGTTCAGTGTCAGTACAATTGCCGTAACATCCGCCATACTACGCGGTTCCTTTCGCTCGCCGGGGGATCTTCGTGCCCCTTTTTTACGCTATATAGCACCTATCGTAGTGTACCATTTGGCGTGTGGGCTGTCAAACGCGGCGAGCGCGTCTGTTGCTCCCGCTTCAACACGCAAAAAGTGAAAACACAGGCCTTCTCTCACCACCCGTTTTGGTTGTCAGCAGGTGTAAAATATGCTACACTCCACCACATGAAACAATCGGCTTTTGACTATTTAATCAAGAATGAAATCCTGAATATCGACATGATCGAACTGCTTTCCATGCCCGGCGCGGAAATACTCCGGACAGAGCGGGACGGCGTTTTGCTGTATCGGGAAGGGTTATTTGAGCTTGCCGCCGATCCAGACAAAGCAGCAAGTTTTTTACCCTACTTGGTTGCAAATCTGCAAAGCGGCGTTGAACAGATGATTGTTCTGCATAACGACGAGCTGCTTGAAAATCTCGTTTCCGAACATGGGTTTTCGCGCTTGTTCGACTGCTATCAGGCAATCTACCGCTCTTCTGAACCGGTTCCCTATTCCCTGCCGGAAGATGCAATAATCAGGCCGTTGGATCTTTCTTATTTGGATTTTGTACACGCGCATTACCATACGGTAGATGATGTCTCCTATGTTCGAGAACGAATTGAGGAAGGAATGTTCGGCGTCTTCATTCGCGGTCAAATTGCCGGGTTTGCGGGAACGCACGAAGAGCGTTCGATGGGATTGCTCGAAGTGCTGCCGGAATACCGCCGGATGGGACTGGCCTACGCTCTGGAAGCGCATTTGATCAATCACCTGCTAACCCTGGGCAGAATTCCGTTTTGCCAAATTTCCATCCATAACGAACCTTCTATTGCATTGCAGAAAAAGATCGGATTGGAGTTTTCAGAGCCTGTTATCCATTGGCTGGTTCGTAAGTAACCCATTCACAAAATTCATATATGTACTAAAATATGTATGTGCTAAAAAAGGACGGGGTGTTTTCCCGTCCTTAATGATTTTGTATTTTAACGAATGTTGGATTCTTTTTGAATATAGATCGGACGGCGCTTCACCTGCATATAAGTGCGAGCGACGTATTCGCCGATGATGCCGAGCGCAAGCAACACGAATCCACCGAGCGTCAGCATAATCGCCAGCAACGATGGATAACCGGCTACCGGATTCCCCCAAATCATGGCGATCACAACACGGATGACCATGTAAATCAGCGATAAAGCCGAAATAACGCCCCCGACCGCGGTCGCGAGTTTTAACGGAGCGGTCGAAAAAGAAACGATTCCCTCGATGGCATACCGGGTCAGTTTCCAGAAGGACCATTTGGTTTCGCCCGCTACCCGCTCGATGTTTTCATACTCCAACCAGACGGTATCGAATCCCACCCACATGAAGATGCCTTTTGAAAAGCGGTGATACTCCTCAAGCTCCAGCACTGCGTCCACAACGCAGCGCCGCATCATGCGAAAATCCCGCGCTCCGTCTACAAACTCCGTGTCGGAAATGCGGTTGATAATCCGATAAAACGCGCGCGCAAACCAGCTGCGTATTTTCGGTTCGCCTTTGCGTGTTACGCGCCTTGTTGCAACGCAATCGCAGTCGTCGTCATTCAGACGCTTCAGCATTTGTTCAATCATTTCCGGCGGGTCCTGCAAATCGCAGTCCATGACGCATATAAATTCGCCTTTGGCATTTTTTAGTCCTGCGTACATCGCCGCCTCTTTGCCAAAGTTGCGTGAAAAGGAAATGTATTTTACCCGCGCGTCTTTTTCGGCTAGCTTTTTAAGAACGGATAACGTGCCGTCTTTTGACCCGTCGTTAATCAGAATCAGCTCAAAATCATAGTTCGTCAACCGTGAGAGCACGCGCTCTTGCATGGCGTCATAATAAAGCGACAGCATTGCCTCTTCGTTATAGCAAGGGCAAATGATCGATACAAGCGGATTTTCAGCCATAAATCCCTCCGGTAAATCAGGCAGCTTTGGAAATGATCGGAACGCCCGACGCAAGCATATAGACAGCATAGATAACCAGCGATACACCAAGCGCAATCATCAGCATAATCCGGCCTTTTTGCACCGATCGCTTGATTCTTTTTTCAACCATGTTCGGTAAAAGCAGCGCAATGAGCAGCGCGCCGATTGTGCCGTATAACGAGGTCGATTCAAAAGCACCGAAGTATGTGAGCAGAAAACCGCTCAGTAAACCCAGAAGCACGCCTGCGACGCGTTGAATCAGAGTCCATTGCTTTTCCGAATAAGCTTGCACTTTCTTTTGAAGATCGTCCAATTCTTCCGGCGGCTGATCGTTCTGGTTAGATTCCGGGATATGCGATTCGTTCTGTTCCAATGTTATTTAACCTCCGATGTACAGTGTGGGCAGCGAGTCGCGTCGATTGCGATCGCCATTTTGCAATAGGGACAGGTTTTTTCGGTCGGCGCTGCGACAGTTTCCGGCTCTCCCTTTTTTAGCTTTCCGCCGATGCCGCGCGTCGCGCTAATTGCCTTGACTAACAGGAAAAGCACGATCGCCATCAACAAAAAGTTGATGATAGCGGTGATAAACGAGCCGTATTGAATCGAAACCCCGCCAATCTGCCAGACGAGTTCGGTAAAATTCGTGTCTGCAATCAGGCCAATGATCGGCGAAATAATATCGTTGACCAGCGAATCGACAATGCCTTTAAACGCCGCGCCAATGATAACGCCGACGGCTAAGTCGACAACGCTACCCTTTGCGATGAATGTTTTAAATTCCGAAAAGAGCTTTTTCAAGTTGTTCCTCCGTTCCAAAATGTGTTGATTTTCCCATAAACAAGAATAAGAATTCGTGTTGAGTATATCATTTCGAATGACCAGATTCAATTGCTGCGCAAATCTGAAACCGACCGCGCGAATATGTTCGTAAAATCTTTGTTGAATCATATTGAATATTAACTGCAAAATCGATTGTTCCGTGCTTGCATTGCCTGCCTTGCTTATGCTAGAATAGACCCGCTGAGCCGGTGTGATGGAATTGGCAGACGTGACGGACTCAAAATCCGTTGGTAGCGATACCGTGTCGGTTCGAGTCCGACCACCGGCACCATAAAAAGCAGGTATGTACATACCTGCTTTTTGTTTTATATAAATGTTCTATCTATGCAAACGTCAATATTGGAACAACTAAGTTGACCTGCTTTTTAACCCTATTTATACGCCTTCCAGCATCAGCCGTTTCCAAAGCGTGAGTGTCTTTTCGCAGACATCTCGTTCTTCCGGTCTGAGTTGCCAAAGCGGAATCTGGTTCGGTTTTCGCTTGCTCTTATAAAACTTGTCATTCTTTATGGGCAGATCTGCAAACGCCGTGATATACGGCAAAAACATGATTTCAGCAACCGTTTTGCCCCGTTCCGTCACCTGTAGCGTCCATCCGTTCGCGCCCTTCTCACCAAAGCCGAACATGCCGCCAAAGCCGACCGCTTTTTGTTCAAATATCTCCATATGCAGCGCCGGTTCCCTTAAAAACTTGAGATCATAGGATGCGCCGCGCCAATCAAACATCGCCAACCCGCGCCGGTCCGGCAGAGCTCCCAGAGCGAGCGCGCTGCCGTCATCCCGCCGGATATAAAGCGTACGAAGCGGCATATTATCCCCCTGTTTGAGTTCTTCCAGCAGTTGATCTCGCGCATCCCATTCAGCGATGTGTTGATTTTTTTGCATAAGCCAATCTCCTTACCATACTGGTTCAAGTATACTCATTTCCGGCTTAGAAACAAGTCAATGCTTCTTTTGGCAATTCAAGTGTGTGTGTTCACCTTGTTTATTATGGCATAATTTCCCGATACTCTGTCAATACTTCTGCAAATCCGGTATAATTATTAAAGAACTATTCCGGTCTGTCAAAACCCAACCATAAGACGGGAGGTATTGTTATGAATCAAAAACAAAAATCGGCGTTAACGAAGATTTTCTCGATTGCTGGAACCATCCTCCTACTTGCACCGATTGCGTTTATGTTGTTGACCGCGGTTGTCGGCAGCATCATGAACGGTCGACTTCTCTGCGATTATCTGATGCTCGCGGAACTGTTCCCAATTGTCGCATTTGGCTTTATTTTGCTCATTTTGGCGAGCCTCCTCTCCCGCACATTTGCGCGCTGGTTCGGTTGGGGTACGGTTGCCGCGCTCGTTGCGCTTGGGGGCGGACAGTTGATTGCCTCGCTGTCGGGGCTCGCCCACGGTACGACGTCAACTGACAGCATAGCCTTTGTCATCGTCATCGCAACGATCATCCTCTATAACCTCATCGTAATCGCGCTTGCTATTCTTGGCATCGTTCTGAACAAGCGTCTGTTTCAAAAGCAAAAACAGGAATCCGATTCCGTCAATTGACTGAATCTCGCGAAAGGCCCGGTAGTTGCCGGAACGCATTAACATATGTCAGCGAACTTTGTGTACCGGCGCGATAACATCAAAGGAAAGCGCGTCAGCGCAACCAAGGAATCGGATTCAGCGCCGATCATCGGCAGCATTATGATGCCGGTTTTGCAGGAAGCGCCTGCCCCAACATCCAAACCAAAGACATCTATAAAAACGATCAAGTTTTATTCAATCATCGGTACTATTCTTCTCTGGATTCCTGTTCTGTCCGGTGTCGGGTATTTCCTCTACACCTGTTTGCAAGGCAAACTACTGAACAGTATCCAATATCTCGACTTTATTATCTCACTGCGCGTTTTTCATACCTTCGGTGGAATATTCCTCCTTATCAGTGCAAGGCAAATAAAAAAGTATGCCAAACCGATCGGTTGGTTGCTTCTTGCAATGATGTTTCTGCCATTCGTTGCGTGGCTCCTCTTTGGACGCTATTCGACGAGGTTCTCCCCATCCATGTTTCAAAGGAAGCCTTCTATTTTATATTAGTAATGCTTTCACTCAGCGCATTGTGCGCGTTCACGCTGAACGTTTACTCCATATTAATGCTGCGCAGGCTGTTTCGTCCGCCCGTTTCGGCAGAAGCTGAGTAAAAAAACTATCCTTATCGCCCGCAAATGCGGGCTTTTTTGATATATATGGTGACCTAATCTCTTTGCAACATCGATTCATAGTGATAGGATGCAATTGTACCGAAGTATGGTACTTAGTTCAAAGGAGTTGACCCATAATGAAAGACAACAACGCAAGGATCATATATCTTGCCGGTGGTTGTTTCTGGGGCGTTGAAAAGCTCATGCAATCAATCCCCGGTGTTATAGACGCGGTAAGCGGATATGCAAACGGCACAGATGAACAGGATGCGGACTATAAAACCGTATGCACCGGCAAAACCGGATTTCGCGAAACGGTACGCGTAACCTACGACCCGAATCGCGTGAGTCTCGACCAATTGCTGTTTGTTTACTTTGCGGTGATCGATCCAACCGCAGTTAACCAGCAGGGACACGACATAGGAACGCAATATCAGGCCGGCATCTATTATGCGGACGCGGAAGCACAAGCTACAGTAGAACGAATCGCGGCAATAGAAAAAGCTAGAACGCCTGGTTTTGCGGTTGAAATCGGCCCGCTCATCAACTTCTTCCTCGCGGAAGAATATCATCAGGACTATCTCGACAAAAATCCGGGTGGATATTGCCATATCCCGTTTGCGAAAATCGCGCAGTTTTCCAAGGGTACGATTGACGCAGGCCGTTATGCGAAACCGGACGAAGAATCCATTCGCGATTCCCTTACACCGGAGCAATACGCCGTTACGCAGCAGAGCGCGACGGAACACCCGTTTACCAGCGAATATTACGGCAACAAGCAGCGCGGTCTATATGTGGACGTCGTAACCGGCGAACCGCTCTTTACCTCGGACGATATGTATCATTCCTCCTGCGGTTGGCCTTCGTTTACCAAACCGGTGGAATCTTCCGTCGTTATAAAACGCGAAGACGTCTCGCACGGCATGCGACGCACAGAGGTTCGCTCCCGTGCCGGAGATTCGCATCTCGGGCATGTTTTTGAGGGTGACCCGGAGTCGCCAAACGGCGTGCGATATTGTATCAACGGTGCTTCGCTGCGTTTTATTCCGCTGGATGAGCTGGATGCGCAAGGTTATGGTTACCTGAAAGAGAAATTCACGCTGTAAGCATTGTTACAACAAGTTGAAAAACCGAGCAAAGCGCGCAGAATTGTGCTATACTGCCAATGCGCGCTTTTTGTTCGCGCTGATCCATATTAACAATGCGGAGTGACCTGAAATGATCTATCTCGATAACAGCGCGACAACGCGCGTCCTGCCGGAAGCGGCGGACGCAGCTTATCGCGCCATGACCGAGCAGTTTTATAATCCAGCGAGTGCATATCAGCCCGCCGTCGCCACCGAGAAGGAGGTTGAAACCGCACGCGCGCGTCTCGCCGAAGCGCTCAGCTGTACATCAAGCGAGCTGATTTATACCTCCGGCGGCACGGAGAGCAACAACATGGCGTTCTTCGGTACCCTTAAAGCGACGCGCGGCAAGCGGCGCGTACTTACCACGCACAGCGAGCATCCATCTGTATTTGAAGTAGCAAGATCATTGAAAAGCAAGTCCGACACGGAGGTCATTTTTCTTGGTCTCAATCCGGACGGCACCGTAAAGCTGACCGATCTTGAGAACGCGTTGACACCGGATACCACGTTTGTGTCTATTATGCATGTGAACAACGAAGTCGGCGCTGTCAACGATTTGACCGCGATTTCTTCGCTCATCAAATCTCGTGCACCAAGCGCGCTGTTTCATTCGGACGGCGTACAAGCCTTTTGCAAACTGCCCTTCTCGCGCCTGCCGGTGGATTTATACAGCATTAGCGCACATAAGTTCCATGCGCCAAAGGGCGTCGGCGCACTGTATGTTAAAAACGGCGTCCGTTTTGCCGGCGGCCAAATTGGCGGAGGGCAGGAAAAAAATCTGCGTTCCGGCACGGTCAACGTTCCCGGGGTTCTCGGCCTTGATGCGGCGCTTTCTGTTTATCGCGAAAAGCAGGAAAGCTGGATCGCGAATATGCGCGCCTGCAAACTACGCCTTTGGCAGCATCTATCGCAATTGCCGGATGTTTTCGTAAACGGTCCTGCTTCGGAGGAAGGCGCTGCGCATATATTAAACGTGTCTTTCCCCGGCGTTCGGGGCGAAGTGTTGGTCAACGCGCTCTCCGCAAAAGGCATCTGTGTTTCCACCGGAAGCGCATGCTCTACGCATCAGAAAGGGCAAAACCGAATTCTCGCTGCAATGGGTGTTCCTGGCGCAAATGCAGAAGGCGCATTGCGCTTCAGCTTCTGCCCCTTTAACACGATCGAAGAAATGGACGCGACAGCGGAAGTATTATCCGAACAGGTAACGTTCCTGCGCCGGTTTCAGCGCAGATAACAATAAACATTTCAAGCAACGACTGACAAATTTCAAAATTAATGGAGAATTCAATGGAACCCGTATTGCTTGTCCGCTACGCGGAAATTCACTTAAAAGGGCTGAACCGCCCCTATTTTGAACGCAGTCTCATGAAGCGCATCTCGCTTGCGCTCCGTCCTATGCCCGTAAAGGTCGTGCGCGAACAGGGACGCGTTTTTGTATTTGGCGTGCCTGCGGAGTCTATGAACGAAGCGGCAGACAAGCTCACGCGCGTGTTCGGCATCCATTCCGTCAGCCCGGCGCTTGCGGTTGAAAAAGAATGGGACGAAATGGTTGCGGGGGCAAAGGAACTCGTCGCCCGCCGAATCGAAGGACTTGCGTCTGCAAGCTTTAAAGTGATTGCGCGACGCGCGGATAAGCGCTTTTCCATGCGGTCTCAGGATATTTGCCGCGTGATGGGCGGCGTATTGCTGGAAGCCTTTCCCCAGCTTCGCGTAGACGTTCACACGCCGGATTTTTATGTCGGCGTAGAAGTTCGACAGGAACAGGCGTTCCTGTTTGCGGAAGAAAAGCTTGGCGCCGGCGGTATGCCCGTTGGAACAAACGGACACGCGATGCTTCTCATCTCCGGCGGCATCGACAGCCCCGTTGCGGGTCATATGATCGCAAAGCGCGGCGTACAGATTTCTGCGGTGCATTTTTACAGTTATCCATATACAAGCGAACGCGCGAGAGAAAAAGTGATTGATCTCACCCGCATTCTCGCGAGCTATGCCGGTAACGTTTCGCTGTATCTGGTGCCGTTTACCGATATTCAGCTGACGATCTATGAGAAGTGCCCGAAGAGCGAAACAACAGTTTTGATGCGGCGGTTGATGATGCAGATCGCGGAACGCATTGCTGTTTCCTGCGGCGCGCAAGCCCTTGTAACCGGTGAATCGATCGGTCAGGTGGCGAGCCAAACCATAGAGAGCCTTACCGTAACCAACGACGCGGTGAATTTGCCCGTATTCCGCCCGTTGATCGGGTTTGACAAGGAAGAGATCGTTGACCGCGCAAAAGCAATGGGATCTTATGAAACGTCGATTCTCCCCTTCGAGGATTGCTGCACCGTTTTTGTTCCGCAGCACCCAGTAACCCGACCAAAACTTGACGATATCCGCCGCAGCGAAGCGCTTGTCGACTTCTCGGAAATGATTGAACAAGCCATTCGCGATACCGAGCGGATCGATCTTGAATAGTAACTTTGATTCTTTTTTGACAGAATCGTTCAAGTAGATTTTACACAACATTCACAGCAACAGGCGGTACGTCATGGTATACTCTGCGTAGCGGATAATGCCCTATCCGCTGTTGCTTCAAATGTTGTTGTGCTTTTTATCGATAAGGAGGAGCGTATGTTAAAGTTTATTTTTCGCCTGATCGGCGTTCTGGTGGTGCTGATCATCTTGCTAATGGCGGTGCTTTCTTATATGGATTCCAAAGACCTTTTAAGCGGAAAGCTGGAGCGGTATATCAGCTCCATGCGCGTTCTTTGCAAAGCCGCATGGTCGGAAACCATCATCTTCATGCAAGATTCCGGAATCGCGGAGGACGCGGCGGGGTTGCTCGATCAAGGGGCGGAGTACTTGCGGGAAAGTATAGAACCGCATGAAACCAGTCAACCGGGTTCGGACGCATTTTCAACGCCTACACCTGAAGTAACGCCTGTAGGTTAATGCAAAGATAACAATAAAAGGCCTCCCAAACGGGAGGTCTTTTTGTATTGAAAATTGGTTTCGACGAATCAGGATGGAATATTCGGAATTTCAATTTCCGGCAGGAACGAGCGCAGCCAAATTACATACTCCTTCGCTTTTTCGCAAAGCTCCATCGCGAGGGTACGATCTACGAAGCGATTCGTAATATTCTTGTAAGAAAACGGATAGTCCGACATATAATAAAACATCACGTCCATCAGAAAGTCTTCACAATCGTTTTTTCGCGCTTCAAACCGTTCCAAATTGGCTTCCGCACGAAATGATTCGCAGGCCGTGATTTTAGAAAACAAAAAGTTTACGTTATGTGTTTTGGGTGGTTCCGATTCGATAAAATAGACATACATGCCCTTGAGTTGACGTTCCACCGCCTGCTGGCAGAGATACGCAACATATACCCAACGTTCGCCTTTGATCAAAGCGTCAATCGTTCCGATATCATAATCCGAGAGCATCATCCAATAACCGCATTTTTCTAATTTATTCATGCGTTAGCCGTTCCTCCTTCGTCCAGCGCGCCGTTTTTTACGAGCCGCTTCAATACGCTTGTAATTCTGGTGTCAAATTCCTGCGGCAAAGAGAATAATTCCTCCGCCGCTTCTTGAAATGTTTTTACAATGTTGTATCCCCTGTCGCTCGTCATCGCGTCAAATGCGTCCGCCACGGCAACAATCTGAGAGGAGAGACTGATATCCTCTTTTGTAAGGCCGCGCGGGTATCCGGTGCCATTGAGACGTTCGTGATGATTTCGAGCGATTTCAGCAATCTGCTCCCCGAATTTCGGCAGAAGCATGCGTCCGCTGTCAACCGGATGCCTGAGAATATAACGAAGTTCGTTTTGTTCCAGTCGCTCCGGTTTTTGCAAAATTTCTACGGGAACGAAGCACTTCCCAACATCATGAAACAACGCGGCAACCGCAAGGTCGTCCCGAGGGATGGCAGGACAGTTTTCGTGCATCGCGTCATACAGCGCAAGAGAATAATGCAAAACCGCTTTGCTGTGTCGAAATGTATAGTGATCCTTTTCGTTGACGCGCTTGAGCAAATCGCTCAAACTTTCTTCAAAACGGGATACGGACTCGTAAGCCGGACAATTTGTAACGTATAAGATTTGGGTGTCTCCGTGCATTTTCACGGGTACTTCGCTTGTTAACCCGGAAACCGAAAACGACTCTCCCGGTTCCAGTGCCACAACGCCGTCGTCAAGCGCAAGCTCAACGACCCCGACATGGACAAAAAAGAACTCGATCGCATTTGGATCGCTCGCCGGAAAAAGCCAAACGACGGACTCGCCGCCGATCCGATAAAGCATAACCTCAAGATCGCCCTGCTTGGCAAGCAGGGTAGTCGTCGGTTCGTTTTCTGCGTAGATTTCTCCCGAACCCGCTATTCGATTAAAGTATATGCCGTCCATTCCATCACCAAAGTTTCCAACCGCCATGTGGTTCAAATTAGGGGTGAAGCTCCAACCCGTATGCTTCAATTTCCTCTATAATACCACAGGGCGTAGCTAATTCATAGGTATGAAATGGCTGAACCTGAATATCCAGAACCGGGTTGACGCAAATGCGCGCCAACTGGCGGTAACGCCCCAGTAGACGCGCATCATGACAATCAAAGAAGACTGCGAGGTCAATATCGCTTTCTATTTTAGCATTTCCTCGTGCAAAGGAACCGAACAAAACGATCTTGTCTACTTCCGGCAAGGTATAGATTCGTTGGCATACATCGCGCATGCACGCGGCATGCCTGCCAAATACCTCGTCGAAATTACTGCAAACCTTGATCACGTCGACTCCTTACAGCCGCGTGTCAAAAAACCGTTACTTACAGCGGAATGACACGAAGCGGATCGATCATAACATACTGACCGTCGATATAATAAGTAGTATACTCGCAAACGACGACCGCGCCAATAGAATCTGCATAAGCCATGACTTTTGCTACGATTCCTTCAACGGTCGCAAGCAGTTCATCAACATCATCATAAGGAGTGCTCTGCGCTTTTGCAACCGCTTTGGCAATCTGCTGGTTGGCTTTGTCAACCATCTTAACCAGCTTGTCATACTGGTTGTCCGTGGTAACTTCCTGTCTAACGGCAACTTTCACATTGTCCGGACCGGCAGCGTTCGCAACGCCCGGGATAACCATGACCAGTAACAATACGCAAATCAGGATGCTCATCAGTCTCTTTTTCATTTTAGTTCTCCTCCGAAACGAATTTTGTTTCGGTTTGGAGTCTCCAGCGACGAAGCAATAAAAAGACAGCCTGCCTTTCATTGCCAAGCTGCCGGATCTGTGTTCTCCGCATAAATACAAAACTGATCGCGGTAAGGAACTCAATTCGGCAACTGGCTACCATCGATACGACACTTCGTATCATTAGGCCCTTTAGCTTTGCGTCACCCGCTTTCACGGGTTTTGCCTTTTTCGTGGGAGTATCTCCTAAACCTGCGTATAAATTATCACACGTTTATTACATTGTCAATATGTAAAATATGACAATTTTGTAACGCAAAACGTTTTTTGTTTATAAATTATCAAATATATCAGTATAATCGCTGATAATCGCTCAAAAATTCGAGTATTTTAACAATACAAAAACAAATAGATGTTACAGCATTACATTTTTTGAACCCGCAGGAAAGTGTACCGGCGGTTCTTTTCGCAAAACGGTCCGGCATGGTATAATTTCCAAGAATCAGGAGGTGCGGTATGGAACAAATCAACGATGCATTTCAACTCGTCTCTCAATTAACTCTTTCTGAAAAAACAAATCTTCTGAGCGGTTCAGACAAATGGCACACAAAAGAGAACAGTCGCGTCGGCCTTCCTTCTATTATGGTTGCCGATGGACCTCACGGCCTTCGCAAAGAAGTCAGCGATCCTGTGAAAGGCATCACGACGGTTCCAGCAACGTGTTTTCCGACCGCTTCGGCAACCGGATGTTCGTTTGACAGGGATTTGCTGCGCCGCATAGGTGTCGCTCTGGCGGAAGAATGCCGATCTGAAGATGTCGATGTACTGCTCGGTCCGGGGTTGAACTGCAAACGCAGTCCGCTCTGCGGTAGAAACTTCGAATATTTCAGCGAAGACCCTGTCGTTTCCGGCGAGCTTGCCGCTGCCTATATTAAAGGCGTGCAAAGCCAGGGCGTCGGTACCTCCATGAAACACTTTGCACTCAACAATCAGGAATACCGGCGCATGACCACAGACGCAGTGGTCGATGAACGTGCCATTTTCGAACTATATCTTTCCGGATTTGAACGTGTGTTACGGCAGGTTCATCCTTGGACCGTCATGTGCTCTTACAATCGCGTAAAAGGCATTAACGCGAGCGACAATCAATGGCTGCTCACGGACGTGCTTCGCACAAAATTCGGATTCAACGGTCTCGTCATGTCGGACTGGGGCGCAGTAAACGAACGCGTAAAAGGGGTTTCCGCAGGGCTGGATCTTGAAATGCCATATGTCGGGCCATATCACGATCAACAAATTGAAAAAGCGGTTCTTGCCGGCGAGCTCGATGCGGCTGCCGTAGACCGCTGTGCAGCGCGCGTTGTGGAGCTCGTGCAAAAGGCGCAATCGCGCGCGCACGCATCATACGACTCTGCGGCGCATCATATGCTCGCGCGGGAAGCGTCCGCCAACTCGACCGTTCTGCTAAAAAACGAGGATTCATTGTTGCCCCTAAAAGCGGGTGCGCGTGTCGCCGTCATCGGCGCTTTTGCAAAAATACCGCGCTATCAGGGCGCCGGCAGCAGCAAGGTTGTTCCGCTGCAAATTGACTCTCCCTTTGATGAGTTGCTAAAATTAGGTGTCTTTGCTGAATACGCCGCCGGGTATGATGCCGCATCCGACGATCCGGATGAACGCTTGATCGAAGAAGCCTGTGCGCTCGCGCGGGAAAAGGACGTTGTCCTGCTCTATGTCGGCTTGCCGGATCGGTATGAATCGGAAGGATTTGACCGCCCGTCTCTAGCCATGCCGCAAAATCAGGTAGCATTGATTCGCCGCGTTTCAGAGGCGAATCCAAACGTTGTTGCAATCCTCTTCTGCGGATCGGTTGTAGAGTTAGAGTGGGCGGACAGCGTAAAAACGATCTTGTTGTCCTATCTCGGCGGTCAGGCAGTTGGCGGCGCGGTCGCAGATGTGGCAACAGGCAAAGTGTGCCCTTCCGGCAAACTAACGGAAAGCTGGCCGCTCAAGCTGGAGGATGTGCCGAGCTATCAGTATTTCCCTGGCTACACGAGAACCGTTGAATACCGCGAAAGCATATTTGTAGGTTATCGCTATTACGACACGGCGAAAATGCCGGTTCGCTATCCTTTTGGGCATGGACTGTCATATACATCGTTCAGTTACTCCAATTTAAAGCTGGATGGGAACGCGCTGGACGGAGAAACGCCTCTGACGGTTTCCGTCGATGTGACGAATACCGGCGCGTATTCCGGTGCGGAAGTTGTTCAGCTTTACGTTTCCCACCGTTCGGATATCATGTTTACGGCGGAACAGGAACTCAAAGCGTTTGAGAAAATTACGCTTGCACCCGGCGAAACAAAATCGGTTGTTTTTTCGCTCACACGTCGCGATTTGTGTTATTATGATACGGCAAATAATGACTGGCGCGTAGAAGGTGGTGATTATGAAATCCGCCTCAGCTCATCCAGCCGTGATATCCGTCTTTCCGCAACAATCTCCGCCGCACCGGATGCCGACGCGCAAATTCCGGATCATCGAGCGGATGCCCCCTGTTATTATGATTTATCGCATGGTATCAGTGTGCCGGACAGCGCATTTGAAGCGGTGCTCGGTCGCCCGATTCCGCCGCACGAACGGCAACAGGACGAACCGCATACGTTGAACGTTACCCTCAGCGAAGTTCAGAACACGCTGCTTGGCAAATTGTTTGTTTTTATCGGACGAAAAATCGCCGAAAAAGCAACCGATACCGATGAGGTAGACAACGGGCTTGTCGACCATATTCTATACACGTCACCGTTGCGCATTATGAGTATGGAGTCAGGGTTTACGCCCCGTCAAATCGAAGGCATTGTCATGTTGTTCAACAAAAAAATATTAAGTGGATTCCGCGCGCTGCTTGGAAAATAAACGTTCCTTGCAGGCGTGATAGTAACCTGAAGGAGCCGACCGCATGCAATCCGTTCTTTTTCGCTTTGCGCTCTCCAGCGCGCCAATCTCCAGCGAACCGTATGGAAGCGGTCATATCAACGGCACGTTTCTCGTGCGCTGCGAAAGCGGCGAACGATATATTTTGCAACGCATTAATACAACGGTTTTTCGCGACCCCGCCGCACTGATGAATAATATCGCGCTGGTCACGGAACATCTCCGCAAAAAGGTGTCCGATCCGCGCGGTGTGCTCCGCCTGATCCCTACCATAACCGGAGAAACATATGCCGTATCGGATGGCGAGTATTGGCGCGTATATGAGCTGGTGCAAAACAGCGTTTGTTTTCAGGCCGCGGATTCCGATTTGTTTTATGAATCTGCCGTCGCTTTCGGTCGCTTTCAAAACCAGTTGGCGGACTTTCCGGCGGAACAGCTCGTCGAGACGATTCCGCATTTTCACGACACGCCAGTTCGATATGCCGCGTTTCACCGTGCCATTCAGGAAAATGCATCCGGCAGACGCGTGCAGGTTTCGCGGGAAATTGATTTTGTGTTGTCGCAGGAACCGTTTGCCGCTACGCTGACCGATTTGCAAATTAAGGGCGAATTGCCGCTGCGCGTGACGCACAACGACACCAAGATCAACAACGTTCTTTTCGACGAAACAACGAGAAAGCCGCTTTGCGTTGTCGATCTGGATACGGTCATGCCCGGTCTTTCGGTCAATGATTTCGGAGACGCCATTCGGTTCGGTGCATCCACCGCCGCCGAAGACGAACGCGATTTGAATCGTGTGCATTTTGATTTGGGTTTGTATGAAACCTATGTGAAAGGGTATCTTTCCACCTGCGGCAACAGCCTGACAAAAACAGAATTGGCAATGCTGCCTGTCGGTGCAAAGATGATGACGCTGGAATGCGGTCTGCGGTTTCTGGCCGACCATATCGCGGGAGATGTTTATTTTCATATTTCGCGCGAAGACCACAATTTGGATCGCGCGCGAACGCAGCTTCAACTCGTTCAGGAGATGGATGCGAACTGGGATGAAATGCGCTTTATCGCGGAACGAGCAGCGTCTACGCTCTGAGTTTCACAATTCTTCTATCAGCAACATAACAAAAGCCACCGGATAGCCGGTGGCTTTTGTTTCAGTCATATTACAGAACGAGCGACGGTGCGGTATAAACCCGCGTTCCCAGTTCCTGATCGAGCATATACAAACTTCTGCTCTCGGAACCGAAAAGTTCCATTTTCTTGATGTTGTCGCTGGCGTTGGTTTCCTCCTCCGCCTGCTCTTTTACAAACCAGTCAAGGAACTGCATCGTTCGAAAGTCTTTGTTCTCGTAGGCTGCTTCATAAATCGAATGGATCGAAGCGGTGACATATTGTTCGTGTACGAGAGCCGCTTTCAACGCATCGATATGCTCCTTGAGTTCAGTGTCGGGTTTTCCGATCGCTTCAAAAGTGACTTTTATGTCGTTGTTTTGCATATATTTAATGAAGAGGAGCGCATGGTCGCGTTCTTCCTGTGCCTGAACAGTGAACCAATTGGAAAAGCCTTTCAGTCCCTGTTCTTCATAATAATTTGCAAAATGCAAATACAGATAAGCGGAGAAAAACTCTTTCGTAATCTGTTCATTTAATAATTTCATTACTCTTTCGCTAAACATAATCTTCATTCCTTTCATGCTCAACCGGATCAATTCGGTGCTATGTGTCGTATCTCTTTTGTTTGTATATACTATAACGCCGATTCAGGCGGATCACTGTGCTAAAATCACGATCTGATTTGAGTTGAACAATTGATTTTCGTGTGACTTTCGCACAGTTTTTGGTCGTATATATGTTATAATGACGTCAACAGTGAGGTGATTGTTGTATGGAATATTTTAAGATTGCCGAGGCGGACATCTTGAAACCCGGTGAAATGAAACGTTTCTCCGTTCACAACAAGACGGTCCTTCTGGCAAATGTCGACGGCGTGTTTTACGCCCTGGACAACAAATGCCCGCACATGGGCGGTTCTCTTGCAGACGGGGATCTGGAAGGCGCAACGATTACTTGTCCGAGACACGGCGCAAAGTTTGACGTCCGCACCGGCAAGTCCGTCGGAAACGCGAAACTTGCGTTCGTCAGCGTAAAGGTAAACGATGCAAAGGCTCTTCCGGTCAAGGTGGAAGGAACTGAAGTTTTTGTTGAACTTGCGTGATTACGGAACAAAAAACTCCGAAAGCGCATTGAAAGAACTCATTCGTATATTTAGAAAGAAGGTTATTATTATGAAACGGAATGTTGGTACTGTCGATCAATGGATTCGCATTGTGCTTGGCGTAGCTCTCTTGAGCTTGATTTTCTTCCTCTCCGGCGGAATTCGCTGGATCGGACTGATCGGTCTGATTCCCCTGATCACCGGTATTGCGGGCTATTGCCCCCTCTACTCGCTGTTTAAAATTAAAACAAACAAAAAATAACGTCTATCATGCTTTCGTAATCAAACAGCTCCGCTCTTTACAGCGGAGCTGCTTCTTATTTAGGTTATTTACGGCTAAAAGTTGCACACGTCTCATCATCTTAAATGAATTCTTTTCCGTTTGTGTTTATTAAGTCACATAAATATGATAGTATGATAAGTAATCATCGGAACGATTTGTAACTCAAAAGTATCGTTT
>QKAN01000060.1 GCA_003246365.1 Clostridia bacterium | reverse complement strand
AGCGTATTCGCCGCCTGCTCGCTTTCGGGGGAAACGCCGTAACGCAGCAGTGTGTCGATCTGCGCCGAAATGTTTGCATCACCAAAGAACGAGAGAATACTGTCTGCAACAATTCCTCCGACGTCAGGGATAGCAAGCAGTTCTTCGCGCGTTGCGCTGCGAACGGCTTCCAAGTTACCGAACCTTCTCGCAAGGTCTTTTGCGGTCTTATTGCCGACGTTCGGAATGCCGAGCGCAAAGAGAAACGCACCGAGCGGTCTGGTTTTACTCTTCTCGATTGCGGCGAGCAGATTTTGCGCTTTCTTCGTGCCAAAACGATCGAGCGCGATAAGCTGATCATGCGTAAGGGAATACAGCTGCGGAATAGAGTCGATGCCGAGGTCTTCGATCAGTTGCGCGGCTGTTTTGTCGCTCAAACTTTCAATGTCCATTGCGTCGCGCGACGCATAGTGCGCGATGCGCAGCGTAATCTGTGCTTTGCAGGAGAGTGAATTGGTGCAGAAGATGTGTGCGCCGTTTTCTTCCACATGCGCGCCGCAGACGGGGCAGCGGGTCGGCCTTTCGATCGATTTCGTCGCCGTATCGTCCGGCACCGCGCCGAGAATCTCCGGGATGACATCGTTACTGCGCCGGATAAACACGCGAGAACCGATTTTGACGCGTTTTCTTTGAATATCGTCATAGTTATTCAGCGTTGCGCGCTGAATAGTTGCACCGGCTAGTTCTACCGGGGTAAGATGCGCAAGCGGTGTGAGTTTGCCGGTGCGGCCTACTTCCCAGGTAACGTCTTCTACAATGGTCGTTGTTTCTTCAGCGGCGAACTTATATGCTATTGCCCAGCGCGGAAACTTCTCTGTTTCGCCGAGCATCTCGCGCAGGGCAAAGTCGGTCACTTTGATGACCATGCCGTCGATTAAAAAGTCAAGCGTGCCGCGCGTGGTTTCCGCCAGATCAATCTCTTGCTTGAGTTCGTCGGCGGTATGGCAATAGCGGATATAGGGACTGACGGGGAATCCGTTTTCATCTAAAAACGTCAGCATTTCGCGCTGATTCGTCAGAGTTTTTCCTTCGATATAACCAACGTTATAGCAGAATATATCGAGTTTCCGGCTGGCGGTTACCTTTGGGTCAATGTTGCGCAACGCCCCTGCTGCGGCATTGCGTGCGTTTTTCAACGGTTCGTCGGCGGTCTTGTTGAGCTCATCTAATACCGAAAGGCGCATGATGCATTCACCCTGCACTTCTATTTTGCCTTTGAACGGTATTGTTTTCGGGATGGATTTGATGGTAAGAAGCTGTTCGTAAACGCCGTCGCCCGTTATTCCGTTTCCTCGCGTTGCGCCTTGCGTAAAAATGCCGTTCTCATAGGTAAGGCACACGGTTAATCCGTCAAACTTATATTCCAACGCAAATTCAACGGTTTGTCCGTCGGCGGTTTTGATGGCGCGGTTTGCCCAGTCGGCAATGCCTTCTTCCGTGCGGACTTTGTCGAGACTGTATAGTCTGCGTAAATGCGTATGCGGCAAAAATGAACCGGCATTCGCGCCAACTTTTCGGGTTGGTGAGCCGGGTAATACAAAACCGCTTTCCTGCTCAAGTTGAACAAGCTCGTCATAAAGCGCGTCATACTCCGCGTCTGAAATGACAGGCGCGTCCGCGTCATAATAAGCCTCGGCATAGTGCACAAGAGCTTGTGTTAATTCTTCCTGACGGGTCATTCTATCCGCCTCCAAATCAATTACAGGACTTCAATCGGCGCGAAAGCCGCCGCGAATTTCTTGTTTGCGCCGTTATCAAACGCGATTTCGACAATAGACGATGCGCCACCGCCGTTGACCGCAAGCACAGTGCCTTCGCCAAACGCTTTATGGCGAACACGCTGTCCGGGCGTGTAGCTGACATCGTGTTCAACGGGTTTCATCTCCGGTTTGGATGCTTCATGTCGGATGGCGCTTTGCTGCGTTCCGGTTTTGAGCGCATGCATGGAGATGCCGAACGCTTGCTGCGGGGGAGCGGTTTTCAACTGCGTCGGTTTGGGCGCAGGTTTACTGCTCTCAGGCAGGGCTTCTTCCAACTCGGTTAAAAATCTTGATGGCATGGCTGGCGTGATTTTACCGTACAACATGCGTTGTTTCGCGTGCGAAAGATACAGCTTTTGCCGCGCGCGCGTAATGCCAACATAACAGAGCCTGCGCTCTTCTTCAAGTTTTTCCGGATCATAGGCACTTTGCATCGATGGAAATAATCCGTCTTCCAATCCGCAGAGAAATACGACGGGGAACTCCAACCCCTTTGCACTGTGCAGTGTCATCATGGACACACGACCGTTCTGGTCGTCCATCTGATCCGTTGCGGAGAACAAAGCGACGTTTTCCAGAAACGCAGAAAGTACATCTACCTTGGTTTCGTCCATCGCTTCCGTGAATTCGCGGATGTACCCTACAAATTCTTTCACGATGTCCGCGCGCGCTTCGTAGTTTTCTTTGCGGTCGGCTTGCAAATATGCGTCGTAGCCGATAACGCCGAGCAGATATTCTACCACATCGGGAAACGATTTGACGCCAAACTGCATATAGACGTCTGAAAGCATTTCAGCAAATGCGGAGAATTTCTCACGCGCAGCTTTGGCGATGTCGCCATCCTGCAATTGCATGATCGCGTGCAGCAACGGTTGTGTGCGCGCACTGGCGAATGCCTGTAGCGCATCAACAGAGCTATCGCCGATGCCGCGGCGCGGCACATTGATGATGCGAAGAAATGCGACGTCGTCCGCACTGTTTTGCAGCAAACGCAGGTATGCGACGATGTCTTTTACCTCAGCGCGCTGGAAGAATGATAGTCCGCCGTAAACACGGTAGGGGATATCATAGCTTTGCAGATACATTTCAATCACGCGGCTCTGCACATGCGTGCGGTAGAGAATCGCATAATCGTCATATCTGCGGTCGCCATAACGAGCGCCTTCGAGGATGCGGTTTGCGATGCGGTTTGCTTCGTCCCGCTCGTCCATCGCTTCGTAAACGTCGATGGGTTCGCCGCCTTTTTGCTGCGTCCACAACTCTTTTTTCTTGCGGGAGCGGTTGTTGGAAATCACGATATTCGCGGCGTTGAGAATGACCTCGGTCGAACGGTAGTTCTGCTCAAGGCGAATGACCGAAGCGCCGGGGAAATCCTTTTCAAACTCGAGAATATTGCGGATGTCCGCGCCGCGCCAGCCGTAGATACTCTGGTCGTCGTCTCCGACCACGCAGATGTTGCGGTGTAAGCTCGCGAGCTTGTGGACAATATGATACTGCACAAGGTTGGTGTCCTGATATTCGTCCACAAGGATATAGTGAAACTTTTTCCGATATTTTTCCAGTACTTCCGGGAAGCGCTCGAAAAGCTGCAACACGAAAAGAAGCAGGTCGTCAAAATCGAGCGCATTGCATTGCTTGAGCTGCCGTTGATACGCCTGAAAAACAGCGACGACTTCTTTTTGCGCATATCCGTCGCGCAGATAGGAGAGTGCGTCGAGACTCTGATTCTTTGCCTCCGATATTTTGCCGGAAAGGTCGCGCGGCGTAAATATCTTATCATTCAGGTTCAAATCTCGAATGATTTTTTTGAGCAGAGACTGCTGATCCGCGTCGTCATAAATGACAAACGTGCGCTCGTAGCCAAGCTGTTCAATCTCGCTGCGCAGGATACGCGCACAGCAGGAGTGAAACGTCATGACCCACATGTCGTTGACGCCTGCGCCAAGCAGGTTGCCAACGCGTTCGCGCATTTCACCTGCGGCTTTATTGGTAAACGTCAGCGCGAGGATATTCCACGGCGCGACGCCATTTTCCTGAATCAAATATGCGATGCGGTGCGTAAGAACACGCGTTTTTCCGCTGCCTGCGCCCGCGAGAACAAGAAGCGGCCCTTCGGTCGTTTTTACCGCTTCGCGTTGTCTGTCGTTAAGTAAGGATAGATCCATGTTTGTCCCCCTGAAACTGTTCGCAATATTATATCATAGCAAGGGGGTACCTTTGAACCCGTAACCATACGAAAACAATAAAAAGAACGAATGTTTGCATTTCGTTTTTCTTTACGCAGGTCGGAATTTTTGTTATAATCTGCGCATGAAATTGATACTTGCAACCAACAATGCGCACAAGATGCGCGAAATTTTTGAAATCCTAGGCGACGAATATCCGGACATGGTCACGCTCAAACAAGCAGGACTGGAAATTGACGTTGTGGAGGATGGAGATACTTTTCAAGCGAATGCGATCAAAAAAGCGGAAGAAGTATTAATCGCTTCCGGCTATCCTGCCGCACTTGCGGACGATAGCGGATTGATCGTAGATGCGCTCAACGGCGCGCCGGGCGTATACAGCGCGCGATATGCCGGAGAGCAGCACAACGACGCGGATAATAACGAAAAGCTGATGCGCGATATGGCTGGAGTCCCTTGGGATCGACGCACTTGCCGGTTTGCGTCTGCTGTTGCGCTCGCGCGGAAAGGGAAAGATACCATCTGCGTACTCGGCACAGTGGAGGGAATCCTGCTGACCGAACCGCACGGAACAAATGGTTTTGGCTATGACCCGTATTTTTACTATCCGCCGTTTGACAAGGCGTTTGCGGAATTAAGCGCGGAAGAAAAAAACTCAGTCAGCCATAGAAAACGCGCTTTGGAGGCGTTGCAGGAGATTCTGCGGCGGGAACAGGCTTGAAGCGAATTGCCGTGTTTGCGGACACTCATAACATGTTTTCGCGCCTGCCGCTCGCGGTTGAAAAACTCGTTCCGGTAGACCTGTTGTTTCATCTTGGCGATTATGCCATCGATGCCGAGAAAATTGCGGTTGCGCTCGGCAATGTGCCGTATTTTGCAGTCAAAGGAAACAACGACTTAGGGAGCGTTTATCCGGAAAAGAGGATTGAGCGCGTAGAAGATTGCTGGATCATGCTCGTTCACGGAGATAAGTTTTATAATCTGTATCAGCTTTCTAATACCGCGCGGGAGGCAAACTGCGCTGCCGTGCTGTATGGGCACACGCATGTGCCGTTGTTGCAGGCGGATGGAGAATTATTAATCGTCAACCCGGGAAGTCTGTCACTGCCGCGCAGAGGGAGCAGATCGTCCTGCGCCTTGCTGGAGATCGAAGGGAAAGACATCAACGTCAAGATGATTCCAATTCTATAAGCTCAACAATCAAAAAACGGTCTCTCAACGAGAGACCGTTTTATTTGAAATATAGAGCATTATACGGCCGGGATTTCTTCGGTGATTTCCTCAATGATTTCTTGCGAGTAATGCGAGAAATCGGGCATTTCGTCTACGCTATGGATGCCGAATTGCCGCAGAAATTTATCGGTTGTGCCAAAAAGCGTCGGATGACCGACGACGTCTTTTCGACCGACTTCTACGATCAACCCGAGTTTCACCAGTTGCGTCACAGCATAATCGCAGCGAACACCGCGAACGCGTTCCACATCGCTTCTGGTCACAGGCTGACGATATGCGATTACGGCTAGGGTTTCAAGCAGAGACTGAGATACGCTCTTCGTTTCGTCTGGATTGATCAGCTTTTTCACTTCGTCGATATAATCCCGGTTGCTCACCAGCTGGGCGGTATCTGCCGTGACCAATAGTTGGATTCCTCGACCCTCTTCAAGATAAAGCTGTTCCATACTCGAAAGCGTTTTTCTCGTTTCAGCAAGCGGCTGATCCAATACGCGCGCGAGTTCCTGAATCGCGACCGGATCGCCAGCGACGAATAACATGCATTCGATTTTATGATAAAGCGTTTTGTCTTCCATTCTTCCCCCATGTACCCATAAGATGGACTCTGTCAGGCGGATTAGTCTTCCGTTTCGTCCATGTATTCGTATGTGTCGTCGTCTAGCAATAACTTATCCGCGCTGATGCGAATCGGTGCGAAAGGCGCTTTTTGCCGGAGCAGGATTTCTCCGCGCGCGATCATTTCCAGCAATGCCATAAAGGTTACGATGATCTCCAGACGCTCCGCATTCGGCGTAAACAGCTCTTCGAACGAAACCGCGCTCTTATCCTGTAACACGTTACGAATGCGACTGGTTTGCGAACGAACCGTATAGCGATCCGGATTCACATGCTGTGAACGAATCGGTTCCGGCGCGTCTTTCTTGCGCTCCAACATTTCCAGAAACGCGGCAAACAGGCTGTCCATCGTCGTTCCGTCGAGAGCGACTTCCTTTGGCGGGAGCGGTACGTCTTCCGGTAGACGCGTGCATGCATCTCTTGCGGTTTCAAACAATGTTTTGAGTTTCTCGCTGGCTTCTTTGAACGCTTTGTAATCGCGCAGCTGTCGGATTAAAAGTGATTCACGATCTTCTTCCGCTTCGTCTTCTTTCGGAGGACGGGGCAGGAGTTGGCGCGATTTGATGTATAGCAGCGTTGCAGCCATCGTTAAAAACTCGCTTGCGGTGTCCATGTCCAGCTCGTCCAACTGATCCATATAGGAAAGATACTG
>QKAN01000150.1 GCA_003246365.1 Clostridia bacterium | reverse complement strand
ATGAAGATAGACGGGAGGCAGTGCCTCCCGTCTATCAATGTGGTTCATCTGACAGATTTACGCTTTTTTCTGCGGATAAAAACGAAGACAACCGCACCCACCGCAAGCAGGATACCGCCACCAATCAACAGCACGTCATCCCATTTATCGCTGTCCAGCCCCAGCTTTACTTCCGGCGTATTGGTAACGACGAGTTCCAACGGGTCATCGGCAGTGTCGGTAAGCTGCAACGTGAAGTCCTGCGCCGGAGCCGGAAAGAAGCCACTGGGCGTGACGGATTCGACCAGACGATATTTGCCCGCGGGCATACCACAGACATACGCCTGTGCATTGCTGTCCATCGTAATCGTCGTGATGGTTCCCGCTTCGCTGTACCAATACACCCCATCCAACAAGACGAAAGCAAAAGGTGTCTCTGCCGAATTGGGTATGATCTGAAATGCCGCACCACTGAGCGGCTTTAGCGTCTTTGCGTGGATTTTGCTGATCTTCAGCGTCAGGGGCAAGTCCTCGATTTCTACGTTGGTTACGGCAAGCGATGGATCGCCTCCCGTAACTGCCATTCCGATTTCGGCAAGCTGATCTTCAGCATATGCGAATCCCGGCAGAGCATAGCTCTCATGGATTGTCACCTTGCCGGTGATGTATCGTACCGTCGCGGTGCCGTCTTCTCCTATGGTCAATTCGTCCACCGCATTTTCCGCATCGACAGCTGGACGATAGGTTCCGTCTTCTTCAAGCACCATACTGATAATTACACCGTCTTCGTCCAGCAACTGGAATCGAGTTCCCGGTAAAATCGTTTGGGTGATGGCATTGGTTTTCGAGACGACGAGAGAAGCTGGAATGTTCTCGACCATCATAGTCAGTGGCGATTCGGTGGAATGCGCCGACGTAATCTCAAACGCAATTTCTGCAAGCGGCGCGTAGCCGAAAACCTGCTGTTCGTCAAGCGCGTAGAAATCCTGCGACAGATACTGAATGCGGAACATACCAGACGAATCCGTAACCAAACGATCGGTGTATCGTTCCACGTCTTCGGTATCAATGACGTCTGAAGCAGGTCGACAGGTTCCATCCTTCATATACGCCAGTGAAACCATCTCGCCGCCCATATCCTTGAGTGTAAATTCAACTCCGACGATTGCAGCGCCTGTATCTGCATCGATCTTGGTCAAAACCAATTCCGTAGGACAGTTTTCGATCGATACCGCAGCAGGATTTTCTTCCGTGTTGGTGCTGCCGATTGTCACCGTAATCGGATCGTGTACGCCGTAGCCGTCATATGGCTGTTCAACGAGCTGATACGTTCCCACCGGGACATGTGAGATCAGTGCTTCGCCGCTCTCATCTGTACGAAACGTATTGCTTCCGGTAGCCGTAACCTTGTATCGACCATCCTTCTGCAGAGTGAAATGGAGTGCGGAGCCGGAACTGTCGAGCAGCTTGAACTCGACGTTTTCCAAAGCTTCACCGTTTAGCTTGTCCGCTTTCGTCACCTTCAGGTACAGCGGCCAGTTTTCCACGGCAATTCTCGACGAATAATCCACCGTGTTTTCCGAAGTCACGGCGAACTCCTGCGATCCCGTTGGAGCAAAGCCGGGATGTTGCTGTTCCTCCAGCGTATAAGTCCCAACCGGGATATAAAGGATACTAACCTTGCCGTCGGCGTCTGTTTGGAAGCAATCTTCGCCGGTGTTGGTAACATGGTAGGTGCCGTCTTCTTGCAAAGTAAAATGTAGACAGTCCGCGTTTGCATCTGTGATTCGGAATGACACGTTCGCCAACGGGGATTTATCGAAGGCGTCCACCTTCTCCAGCAACACCGCAAGCGGCTTGTTTTCAACCGTTACTGTTGCTGGAGAAGTGTAGGTATTGTAGCTTCCGACCACGGTGGTCGTCGTTCCTGCCGCCAACGCATAGCCTGATGCAGCCGATACTTCTTGAAGCTCATATGCGTCCTGCGGCAGGCAAACGATCGTTGCGCTGCCATCGGGCACTGCGAAATCGGCAGAACCGTTTTCGTCAACGCGATACCAACCGTCTCTGCCTGCAATCGGGGAGACTGAAACAGTATTTCCGCGGTTGTCGAAAAGCTGAAACGTCGAGCCACCGACAGGCTGACCGGTAACGCTGTCGAGCTTTTGTATCGTCAACGCAAGAGGGGCGTCGACCATGGTAACGGCCAGCGGATTTTCACTTGAATGATCTTCCATAATGGTGCCGGGCACGTCCGCGGCTGGCGCATATCCATCCGCAGCCTGTTCTTCGGATATGGTATAAGTGCCGGCGGTCAGCGGGGCGATCAGCGCAGAACCAACGGTTGTCGTGAAAGTAGTGTTGCCGTTGTCGTCCGGCGTGTATACGCCTTCCGAAATCATTCTGAGTTTGACGAGCGTTTCACCACTATACAGGCTGAACGATGCTCCGTCGACCGGTTTGCCTGTCAGCGCATCCGTCTTTGTAAAACGCAGCGCCAGAGGACTGTCCGATATGGAAAGAGCAGCTGGTGAGGACGGCGAACTGCTGCTGGACACTGTCACCGTCCGGGTTTCACTTCTCGTGTAACCCTGCGGGGCCTGAACTTCGGTAACGGTATATTGCCCCGCAGAAAGGCCGTAGATCGTAGTTTTGCCGTCACTGGTCGTGAAGGTCGATCCACCAGCATCGTTTTTGTAGTACGCGCCACCGCTCACATCGAAAAGCAAAATTGCGTCACCGTTTTCATCCTTGATCTGGAAAACGCCACCGTCGAGCGATTCACCAGTGACAGAGTCTGTTTTCGTTACGGTCAGCACTGTGGGCTGATTTCGGATTGAAACAGCATTGGAGCCGGTGAACGAAACGGCTAGGTCGGATTCCGTGACAAAGCCGTCTGTGGCTGCTTCACGGAGGGTATAGGAACCGATGGGAAGATATGAAACGGCGGCCTTCCCATTGTTATCTGTAAGGAATGTAGTGTTTCCACTATTGTCGAAACGGTACTGTCCGTCGGCGATTTGCGAAATGCTTACGGGATTACCTCCGTCGTCGAATAGAGTGAATACCACGTTGCTCATAGTCTCGTTTGTCAGCGCATTTGTCTTGGTGATCATAAATTGCGTTGGATTATTTGCAATCGTTACACTAGAATCGTTTGTCAGGGAAATCGACTTGGTTGCAGCAGCGACATACGCTGTGGGCGCTGAAAGTTCGACGAGTTCGTAGTCGTCGGCGGGCAGGTTGTTTAGGATCGCTGTTCCGCCGCTGGTTGTGAATTGCGTTACGGTTCCTCCGGAAGCATATTGGCCCTCCACCGTTTGCACCAGCCCGACGGCTGCACCGTTTTGTGTGAGCTGGAATGTTGCGCCGTCGAGCGCGTTGCCGGTAACGGCATCGGTTTTACTGATTGTAAGATTGTAGAATGACCCGGTGATTCCGATGATCTGGCTCATGCCCGTTGTGCCGGTGATCATCTCGATGAACACGAGCTTTTGCCGTGTGCTGTCATACGGCTCGTACCAACCCAGATCGACGCTGCTCACGTTGCCGACAGTGGCGGTGAAATACAGGCTGACTTCGCTGCCGATGAGGGAGGTTGGCGCAGTGATGGTCAAGGTGTCGTTACGTCCGCCTGTATAACCGCTGATTGTAACGCTGGATTGATTGGCCGTGACCGAGTATCCATAGGTGGACGTCACGTTCAGCGTGGTGACGAGCTGGCCATTAATGAGCGACCACTTTGGGAAGAGCGTTGAAAGATACACGGTCGCGTTACTGCCGACATCCTGCGCGCGGGCGTAGTTGAGCAGTTCCATGCACCAGCTCCACACCGCCTCGCCACCGGACTTCACACGGATACATCCGTTGCTCAATAGCATGAAATCATACCCTTGTCCGCAACTTTCCTTGATCCAAAATCGGATCGCGTTCGCCGTTGCGTAAAACGCGTCGTCGTCGCTAAAGCCAGCGTTCTTGGCAGGGAAGCCGTGGTTGAGGATCGCTTGAATGCCGGTCATCGTGGTTCCGGTGAACATTGTCGCGGGATCGAAGGGCGTGTATTCGATGGACTCGCGCGGTGGTTTCGCCTCATGCTCGACGCAGTAGCCAACGTTTCCGTTGGACATATCGAAATACATGACGGTGTTCAGGTCGTGCCATGCGCCGTCGCGATAGTACTCAAACCAATCGTAGAGGTCGTGGTCGGTCACGTTCAGCGCCATCGCGGTCGCGCTGATACCCGCCAGCAGTAATACCAGCAGGACAGCTCCAAGTATTCGTTTCCACCGTGTTGTCATTGCTTTTCTCCGTTTCGTTACTAAATTTGGCTTGTGGGGGAAAAGGTGTACAGATCATGTCACGCTCCACATAAAAAACGCCCACACGGTTGGTGTGAACGTTCTTTCGATGGAAGTATTTAGTGGGATTCGCTCTTGGCAAGCAATGCCTCGTGGTACCACTCGACCTTTTTTGCTTGTTGGGGGTACCCCAAACCCCATAAAAAAAGCCCCGATTCAATCGGGGCGGCTGTGTCTCTTCGAGCCTTCTATTATTGTGTGTGTTCCGGTTCCGTCCTTGGTTTGATACGGTCGATGCCGAGAATTGCGTCTACATTCGCCTTGGCGGTCAGTACATCCTGCATCTCCCTGCGCGCTTGCTGGTATTCGCCATAAGACTTTTTCTTTGCAGCAAGCAACGCATCAAATTCTGCGGTTATTTCCGTGAGTGACGGAATCTTTCTATCGGATATCGCATCAAACGCCGTTTTTGCAGCCTTGTGCAGCAGGATCTCCGCTTCGTGTTCCGCGTAGAATTGCTTGCTGTAGCCGCTTTGCCGATAAGCGATATACACATCGCGTGTCTTGCGATAATGAAATATTTGTTCCCGTAGGTCGGTTAGTTTGCGCATCCGTGCTTCCGCCGATTGGATCTCACTGGAGAGTGCGTAGAACTGCGCGGAAGCTTCACGAGCGCGGGCGTCCAACTTGTTATAGTCCAGCAGTTGATGCTCCGTCAGGTAGTTCAGCGTCTGCGCCATCTGCTTGAGATTGAATTTCTTCGCCCAGCGCTCGTAACCAACACCTTTGCCAGCGAGCAGCTTCGATTGAATGTCTACCAACAGGTTCACACGATCTGCCGATTCTGGTGTGAGCGCACGTGTGCGCTTGCTTTGCGTGTTGAGCGGCTTTACTCCAGCAATGATTGCGCGAAGGGAATCTTCCGAATTAGCCTCTCCAAGAGAGCGCAGCCGAATGAAACGTTGCTGTCCAGCTTTACGAAATGCCAGATATTTGCCATGCTTGATTTCGTATCCAGCAGTTCGCATATCCGACAAGAATGCGTCAAACGTTGCGGGCTTCTTCGCCAGCGCCTCATCGATATCGTTTCGGAGCTGATCGCGCTGAGAGAACGGCTTCTCGTCACCAAGCCATTTACCATAGTGCTTGTGCGCCTTGCCGGGGTGCTCAATGATGGAAACTCCGTGCTCCAGGCAGAGGCGGTCGCTGATCTTTCTCAGAGCGAAGCTACTACCGAGGAAGTTGCGAAATTTTCGTACGCCGTCCATGGTGGTTGAGTTGAAAATGATGTGCGTGTGGATGTGCTGCTTGTCGACATGCGTTGCGACAATGAACTGGTGCTTTCCCTTTGTGAAGCGCATGGTGAGTTCGTAGCCGATTTGTTGCGCTTTTTCCGGTGTGATCTCGCCGGGGGCGAAGGCTTGGCGGATTTGGTAGAGCAGGATGTTGGAGGCTTTTGCGCGCTCCGGCCCGTTTTGCAGCTCGTATTCGCGCTTGGTGAGCAGCATCTCTGCCGCGGCGATGGCAGGATCGCAACCGTAGGTGGTGACCCATTGACCGTGATCGGTCTTTGCGGGATTCATCGCGTATGCGATGCGGTCGTGGATAGTTTGCGGTGGGGGATGTTTCGTGCTTGCGTGCATGGGAATTAGGCGGGTAGTGGCCATGATACCTCGAAAAAATAACGCATATGAGATGCGTTATTAAAGCTAATAAAACGTTATTTCACTCGGGGGGGCTTCTTGTTGTTCCAAAATGAGAATTTTGGTCTAGGATCTTCTTCTATTATATCTTTTTCATGTGTAATCAAATTACTTTCTTTAGGGCTATTTGTAATGATTATCGATTTACTGTCTGCATTAATAGTGTCACTCAAAAGTGTTCGACTATCCTTTTGACTAACACCACGGTGTATATCACTTTGGTTATATACTTTAGGAAAAGTGGGGTTTGAGCGAGAGCGGCTGGCGTCTTCTAGCGATTGAAAATTATAAATCTTAGAGTTTGTAATATACAATGCAGTGGGGTACGAATTAAAAACCGCAAGATTAGTACGAATCAAGTGATTCGGGGACTGAATCCACTTTTCAATAACTTCATCGAATGATAAATGAATTGTCTCTTCTGTCGCTACATCATTGTCCTTTGGCACTATAATATCAAAGAAATCCTCTTTGGTTTGTAAGATGTAATTAATCAACCAAGGTATATTTATGAAAGCAATTCTTCCGATTGGTGCCGCAAACAGTAATCCTCGAAGTGAATATACATCTCGCCCAAAACCATCTTGCCGAGACTCTTTAATTATATCGTAGAGTATGCATTGACCGTTCATATACTTCATAATTATATGTTGGCGTTCACACAACATATCTATCATCGCATTTTTATGATCATCAAAGTAACTATAGTCTCGCATTAGAGAGGTTAGCAAGTCTTTCTCGAAGTCTCTGGCTAAGAAAGCCCATCTATAATCTTCAAGAAGTGTTCTAGTAAAGAGAATAGGATATGAAATCATGAGATTATTAACCTTCCTTCTACAGAGTGGGAACAGTCTTGATAACACCTTTCCAAATCTGATACAGCTGATCTCTGTATCGATCTAGAGCAGCAACTTCGACTTGTTCAAGTTCAATTGCTCTTTTCAATGAATGTACTGCATACCTTTTCTTCGACTTACAAAAAAGAAAGTCAATGATTCTTTGGACACTATCAAAGCCCGCACAAAGCTGATTTAATGCACTCGATTTGTCAGCAATCTCATTAGCAGTACTCTCTATTGCTGATACACATGCCATATATAAACAGTAGGCAAATGAAGCTGCAATATTATATGGCGCAATGTCAGATGAGATTATTTCATTTGTTATTCGCCTAGTAGAATTTCCAAATGTGTCAATGGTCTCATTGACAGTTGATTTTACTCGGTTAATTCCTATGCTTCCAACACAAACATATGCATAGCGAGCATTCCTGGGACAACGAGAGAAATGAGGTTTGAATAATTCGTGACAACGAGAAATTAGTCTATCTTCACCATAAGCTTGAGAATGATTTGAATCCGCTTTTGAGAGTACAAAGAGTACATTAAGCTTACTCGCATTAGTTTTTTTATATACAAGATTAAGCAGGAAAATAAGATCGTTGATCCCGGTCTTTGATTTCACTTGATACTCATTTTCCTCAGTAGCTAAGAACTCTGTGTCAACGAACACGAGGATTACATCACTACTTATTAACGTTGCCAAAATTTCATTTGTATCGCTATTATTCAAATCTATGTTCTTGATTAATCCACCTTTATAGTCGATCCAATCAATATCTATGACTTCTTCGGTATTATGCATCAGGACTAATTGGAGCACAGAATTTATAACTGTTGAATCAGGAAACTTCCCGTTTATTATTGTACTAACTTTATCGATAAGCAGTTTCAAATAGACCTCTTGCTCAATATTACCACTGGAATCGACTAAATAAAATCCGTTTTGGGTATCATTGACGAATTGCTGCATCATCATCGACATGTATGATGTTTTTCCGCTTCCACTTGCTCCAAGCATTGTAATTTTCATCGCGTCTATTCCTTCCCAATTATATCATTCTTCGCAGCATAATTTATTATTGCAGCTATCAAATTTATGACTGCTACAATCAGAGATATGTAGGAATAGATTTTGTTTTTTAGTAGGATGAATAGCACAATAAAAAGGACAAATGCAATGACTAGAATGAACACAAAAACTCGGATTCGATGATCAATTTCTGCAAGTTCATTAATCTCTTCTTTAATCCTCCTTTGGATATCCGCTTCCTTTTTCACGTTAGCTTTCCTCCCAACTTTGTGACAATATTGTGACGAGATCTAGAACATACTATCATGAAAGAATACATGAAGCAATGGTTAATTTTCGATAAACTTGCTTTCCGCTTTGCTTTGTTAATACAGATATCATCTTTGGATTATACTGGTATTTTTCACGCAACTTCAAAGTGTTTTATTCAACTTTAGAAGATAACCGCGCTTGAAATTAAAATCTATCATCCGTTTGTGAAGCCAACAGAAAATTAAAAAACAAACAGTGGGCAAGAAAAAACAATAATGGACAATAGAATAAGCTAACAGTTAAAAGATATAATAAAACCGTCCATGACAATGCGTTAATTAGAGCGCATCAGCGATTTGGCACGAGATGAGCTTCTTATAGCTACCTATTAACTTAATGATGTAGGAAATGGGAAATTATTGATATGCAGATAGTTTTTCAATGAGCGTAATTAATATGTTTTGACTCTCCTTGAAGTATACTTCCAACCCCCCAATCTCCTCTCCATAAATATTCCCCGTCGTATGCGCAACCTTCGTGAGCTGGTTTAGGTTGTTGCCCGCGTACCGAAGCAGGGAGACGAGCTCCCTGACTTCGGGCAAGTCGAGCTTCACCACATACCCGTCAATTGCCATCTTGCGCAGGTAGACGCCGAGCCGTTTGGTGCCCATCTGCGCCATCTTCTAGTCAATGATCTCCTTTTCGCGGCGGGTCACACGAAAGTGCAGCTGAATATCCTGCTTTTCATCTTCCGTCATCATCGTTCCTCCATTGCCGCGCACATGCGCATTTGCCGTGCTGGAAGGATATCGCTTTCGGCGAACTCCTGCAACTGTGAGAGCACCGAAGAGCGTTCTTCCTGATCCGTCTCTTGCTCCGTCATGCCATCCGAATCGGATTCCTCCAACGCGGCAACTGACTCGCCGCGCTCTTTGTCGATGTTCAGTTCCGCATCCAGAGCCGCCAACCGCGCGCATTTTTCGTTCAATTCCTCTTCCTGCAGAAATGGTTTCTTGACCTCCTCGGCGGCGGCTGATTTCTGCTGCTCAAGATCGGATAGCCTCTCCTTTGCGCTTTCCAGCCGATCCGGTAGAGCGCTGAGCGCATTGTCAATGCGTTGGAGGTTGCCAAACAGATCATCACCCAATTCCAAATTGTGCGAGAGTGAACCCTTGAGCGATAATCGAAATGCTTTGTTCAACGCGTCGAAGGATAGAAAAAGATCGAAACCGCGATAGGTTCCGATCTCTGTTTGCTTCGGTGAGGTTTGCGCCTTGCAAGTGGCAAGTAGCGCCGCGCCTGCGTCCTTCCGTTCAGTGAAGACGATGCCGCCGAGTTCCATTCCGAGCGACGTGTTCGCGTCGTGTGCCGCGAGCCGTTCGATGTCGGCGACATATCCTGCGATGCGTGATTTCTCGTGTTGAATCTCTTGCGGGAATCGCTTGAGCAGCGCGTCCTCCAGTGCGTATTTCTGCGAAAGATAGTTTGCGCGGACGAGTTTGAGCTTCGCGACATCCACCTCCAGATCCATCTTTTCCTTTATGCGCTCATCGCCCGTCGCCAGCGCCTTCACCTCGGCGTAGGTGAGCGCCGTTTCGTCCACATCCTCGCAGGAGCGCACAGGCGACTTGCTGGTCATGATCTGGCCGATGAATTTCTGTTTGTTCTCGAGCGTCGCCCACATATACGCGTCAAACGTTCCCTCGGTCACATAGCGGTAAATGTGGACGGTCGGGCAGGTGTTGCCCTGCCGGATGGCGCGCCCCTCGCGCTGCTCCAAATCGGCGGGACGCCAGGGAATATCCAGATGGTGCTCGGCGTACAGGAGCCGCTGCACGTTCGTTCCGCTGCCCATCTTCGCCGTCGATCCGAGCAGAATGCGCACCTGTCCTGCACGAACCTTCGCGAATAACTCCGCCTTTTTAATCTCGGTGTTCGCGTCGTGGATGAACGTGATTTCCTCTGCCGGAACACCGCTGGAAATGAGTTTTTGACGCAGGTCGTCATATGCGCTGAATGCACGAAAGCCCTTCGGAGTGGAAAGATCGCAAAAGATGAGTTGCGTGCGCCGCTGAGCTTGCGTGGCACGCCAAATCTCCAGAACATTTCGCAGGCAGACGTTGACCTTGCTGTTCGGGTCGTCCGGTAGCGCGCCGTTGAGCATCCGCTGGTCGAGCGCGAGCTTTCGCCCGTCGTTTGTGATCGTGAGCATGTTATCCACGGAGGGATCGATCATCTGATTGCGCACCCGCTCTGCGCGGTCGGCGAGCCCCGCAACCATCGACCGTTGGAGGTCGCTCGGTTCGAGCTGGATGTTGTGGTACTCCACATCCGGCTCGGGAAGATTGAGCATGTCGGCGGTCTTGATGTCCGCCACTTCCTTGAACATCGTGATCAATTCCGGCAGGTTGAAAAAGCGGGCAAATCGCGTGCGTGCGCGGTAACCCGTGCCCTCGGGTGAAAGCTCAATGCTCGTCACCGTCTCGCCGAAGGTGGAAGCCCAGGCGTCAAAGTGCTGCAATCCGTGCGTGTGGAGCGTGTCATATTGCAAATACCGCTGCATGGTGTAGAGCTCCGTCATGGAGTTGCTCACCGGCGTTCCGGTCGCGAACACCACGCCGCGCCCGCCCGTTATTTCGTCCATGTAGCGGCATTTGAGGAAGAGATCGGAGGATTTCTGCGCCTCGGTCTGTGAAATTCCGGCGACGTTTCGCATCTTGGTAAAGACGGAGAGGTTCTTAAAGCCGTGCGTCTCATCGACAAAGAGCCGATCCACGCCGAGTTCCTCAAACGTGATCACGTCGTCCTTGCGCGTGGTGTTGTTGAGCTTGTCGAGCTTGAGCTTGATCGATTTTCGCGCGCGTTCCATCTGCTTAATGGTGAAGCGCTCCGCCCGCGCTTCCTTCGCCTCGGCAATACCACTGAGCACCTCGTCGAGCTGCTCCTGCAACTGCGCCTGTTGACGCTCCAGCGACATAGGAATCTTTTCAAACTGCGAATGACCGATGATGACCGCGTCGTAATCACCGGTCGCGATACGGCTGCAAAACGTCCTGCGGCGCGTGCGCTCGAAATCGCGTTTGGTCGCGACCAAGATATTAGCGGAGGGGTAGAGTTGCAGGAACTCCGCCGCCCATTGTTCTGTGAGAGTCAATTTGAGAATTATATGGTTTCTATTTTAAAGTTCAAATCTACACTTTGCTATAATGAGGTGTTCATTTAGATTTTCTAAAAACAAATTATATAGGGCTATAGCCAGTTAAGCAATACTGGACTAACTGCTATTTTGTTCCATATATAAAGCCCACTTTATGAAATTATAAAATCTTACTACAATAACCGCTAAAATGAATTATCATATTTCGTGATATGAAGGTTGATTTGGACTATTTATAAGGGCTTGTCTTATAACATCATTGACCTTGCCATATACATATACATCCTTAAGTGAATCACAAAGCACAAAGGCATCGTCCCCTATGCTGGTGATCGATTCCGAGATTACGATCTTAGTCAAGCTGGTGCATCCACTGAAAGCTTGGATCTTAATACTATTAACTGATTCCGGGATTACGATCTCGATCAAGCTGGTGCATGCCAAAAAAGCATCTTCCCCAATACTGGTGACTGATTTCGGAATCACGACCTTACTCAAGCTAGTGCATGCCGCGAAAGTTCCTAACTCAATGCTGGTAACTGATTCCGGGATTACGATCTCGATCAAGCTGATACAATCTAAGAAAGCACAGTTCCCAATATTAGTAACTGATTTCGGGATTACTACCTTACTCAAGCTGGTGCAACCTCTATAAGCATTATCCCCAATACTCATAACTGATTCCGAGATTACGATCTCGGTCAAACTGGTGCAATTTAAGAAAGCTTCATTCCCAATACTTATAACTGATTCCGGGAGTATGATCTCGGTCAGGCTGGTGCAATCAATGAAAGTACAGTCCCCAATATTAGTAATTGATTTCGGGATTACGATCTTATTCAAACTGGTACATCCATAGAAAGCATATTCCTCAATTCTAGTAACTGACTCAGGAATTACAATTTCGATCAAGCTAGTGCATCCACAGAAAGCATATTTCTCAATGCTGGTAACTGATTCTGGGATTACGATCCCGGTCAAGCTAGTGCATCCACAGAAAGCATATTTCTCAATGCTGGTAACTGATTCTGGGATTACGATCCCGGTCAAGCTGGTGCATCCCCAGCAAGCTGATGGCTCAATATTGGTAACTGATCCCGTGATTATGATCTCAGTCAAACTAGAGCATCCACTGAAAACTGCTGTCTCAATGCTGGCAACTGATTCCGGGATTATGATCTCGGTCAAGCTGGTGCATCTACAGAAAGCTCTAGGCCCAATCCTGGTAACTGAATCCGGGATTACAATCTTGGTCAAGCTGGTGCATTCAAAGAAAGCATTTTTCTCAATACTGGTAACTGATTTTGGGATTAAGACCTCAGTCAGCCAATCACAACCCTCAAAAGCGGCATTTTTTACACATTGCAGGTCTTTTGGTAGTTTAACCTTTTTAAGCATATCATGCAGTTCAGGGCATTCACTATTAATCAGTTCCTTGTGATCCTGAAAAAGCCTTTTCATAAACCGTTTCATATAATAGGGTTTGTGCCAACCCACATTAATCAAGTTTTCCGCCCGTCCAGACTTATTTAGTTTATTCAGATGATTCAACACAAAATATTCACCGATAATATCTGGTTCAAGTGCAGGGCAGTTTAATTCTTCATTGTTTTCATTGATAAATAGCACCTTGTTCTCACAAAACTTTTCGAGGTTTTGCTGCGATAAATACTGCCATTCATCTTCGGGCAACATTTCTTTTAGAGAACTGTAACTCGTCAAGCCATTCGTCATTGTAGCAATAGCTAACACTGAATAGGCAATCTCAGACATCTTTCTGCACTGATCTGTACCAAAAATATCTTTAGTCATATGCCAAATCAACTTTTCTTCTCTCTCACAAATATAATTAAGCACATCCTTTTTGCACCATGCTGACGGGATTTCTCTGTTATCCAGATAAGCGTCAATGAGAATAATAGCAAATAGAGGTCTTAAAAGTTCTTCATCAACCTTTTGTAAAAGATCAAAAAGGGCATCGGTTTCATCAGTTGATAACGAAGCATCGACGTTTTTTGCATAGCTCCTTTGAATTTCCCCAATCAGGACTTTGTTCTTTGTGTAATCCTGATCCAGTTTTTCAATATGAAGAAAGTCTTCATTATATAAGGATGCATCTATGAAACCGCTGCTTATGATTTCGTGGTGAATTGTTTCTTTTATATCGGCCCAACAAGCACGCCGTTGAATAAGTATCACGCGGATTTTATTTTGGTTATATTGCTTAGAATTGAATGAAACAATCCAATTAAAAATCGCTTCTGTATCATATTCCGCATAATCCAGGATGAATATAGTGTTGTTGGTGACCGATTGGCTGCAGAGATACAGTTTTTCGGCATTGTGGTTCTGTAGTGTACAGACGCTCCACCCTGTTTTATCCATTTCTTTTAAAAATTCATAGCAAAGACGTGATTTACCCGAACCGCCTTCTCCAGTCACTACCCACCAGGCAAAATCCTTGCCTTTGAGACTAGGGCTGAATTGACAAAAATCTCGTAGCTTGTTTAATTGTATGTCTCGCCCGATAAATTCTGTTTTTTCATTACTATAATGAAATCGGCTTCGGTTTATTGATGTTTCGTGATATCTTATCGCAGAATCGTAACGATAGTCCTGAAGCAATTTCTCCAATAATGCGATGATATCGTCAGTTTTTTTGGAGATACCTTGAATCTCTTGCTGGGACAAAGCATCATAATTTCGTTGGAAGAACTCCAGTGATTTGTTTAGGTTACTCAGAATAACATTTGATAAACTATTACGTACTTGTTTGGGAATAACGTCAAAGGGAAGTATATCCTTTTCCTCAAATACCCTACCATCATCGATACATTCCAATAGTTTTTCTATAATAACATCTTCAGCATCTTCAGGTATTGATCCAGCGAACTCAGATGATGCCGATAGATTATCCCTTGCCTTTTTGCATACTACTTTAACTGTCCTTTTAAGGCCATGAATAAATGCCTTATGATCATTCTGTAACTTGGATTTAAGAAATTCATATAGGGATATAATATCGGCAGCACCACTAATAATATTAACCATTAATATTCCCTCTTATTGTCAACTTCTCTCCTTTATGACCTTAATTATTTTTAAAACATCGATAGAAGAGCCACATTATAGACAGGCTACTCCGTCAATCTAACTCCGCATTACATATATAATCTTCGTTTGAATAGTATCATCCCTCCCATAATAATACAAGAATCAACATACTTTTCAAGAGTATTATTTACTCTTGAGGCATCCGAATCAACTTTGTTTCTTGCCTGCGACTGAATACTTTCACTTCGGTGAGATGATTTGGCACAACGAAGAGCGATTTTTGGCAGAGGCCAAGCCGTTTGAGTTCCATAGCAGCGGCGGTCATGGCGAATGTCTTGCCCGCTCCAACGACGTGCGCGAGAAGCGCGTTGCCGCCATAGAGCACACGCGCGACGGAATCCGCTTGATGTGGGCGCAACTCGATCTCTGGGTTCATGCCGACGAATCGGATGTGGCCGCCGTCATACTTGCGCGGGCGGGTGCTGTTGAAGCGCTCATTGTAGAGCGCAATGAGCTGCTCACGCCGATCCGCGTCCCGCCAGATCCATTGTGCAAACGCCTCCTGGATGAGCTGCTGTTTTTGCTGAGCGAGGATGGTTTCCTTCTTGTTCAGCGCGCGCTGCTCCTTGCCGTCGGCATCGCGTACGGTGTCGAAAATGCGCACGTCGCGCAGATTCAGCGTGTCCTCCAGAATGCGATAGCCGTTTGCGCGGGCGGTGCCGTAGGTCACGGTGGCCGGCACACTGCCGTAATCGGCGGTCTTGTTCGTGATCGTCCAGTTCGCGGTGAAGCTGGAAAACAGGATGTGCGTCCGCGAACGCGCCCAACCGCTCGTTTGAAACAGCTCGTGCATGAACGATTCGACGATCTCAGGCGGGATCCATGTGGAGCCAAGCCGCACGTCAATTTCGCTCGCCGTTAACGCCTGCGGCTGCACCTGCTCCAACGCGGCAATGCTGGTATCGAGTTGCGCGATAATTGTTTTATCCGCGCCGTGGCCAGATAGTATCTCTCGAAGTTTTCGTACTTGAACCAGCTTTTCGCGGACATTGCCCGAAAGATACTCGTCTGCTGTCACCATGTGGAATTGCTTAGGATCGAAGAATGCCCATGCGATTTGCTCCGGATCCAGTGAACCATAATTGCGAAAGATCACCCCGGTGAGATCGGTGACAATTTGCTCTTCGCTCAGTCCCGTTAATTCGGATAGATAGGGGAGATCGACCCGTGCCCGCTCGCTCATCGAGATCGCCAGTGCCTCGCTCGCCGTGTCCGCATGCGTGATAGCGACCTGTTGGCGGATCGTACGTTTTGTGAACATGTCGGCCTTGCGGGCAAGATTACCTTCTTCATCCAGAATTTCCAATGAGCAGAGCAGGCAATAGGAGGAATCGTCCGAAAACGCCATGTCGTTGCCGCGGCTGTTGATGAGGCCATATTTCGCAGTAAACGTGTCATATAGCTCATTGAGTCGCGCTTGTTCGGTAGCGATCTCCGCGTCGGAACTGCCATTGAGCTGGAATTCGATCAACCGCCGCGTGCAGTCGCGAAGTTCGATCATCCCGCGAATGCGGTGCTCCGCGGTGATGGAGACCTCCACCGGATTCATGCGGCTGTTCTCGCGGTAATAGAGAGTCTCGTTGACCAGAGTAAAACTGAAATTCCGCACATTCGGGCTGGCGGGAATGGATGCCACAGGAGTTTCGTCCAGCTCGTCTGATCGCACAACTTCGCTGATTTCCGCATGAAGAGAGGAAAGCGTCGCATGCAGTTGTTCCGCCAGTGAAGCGCCTTCAATTGGCTTCACCGTGCATTCCTGCTTGCCATACTGCGTGCTTTCGCTGGTCAATTCGCCGAGGACATGGTCAGGGTGATCGACGTAATATTGATTGATCGCGAAGCCTTCGGGTGATTGCCCGAGATGTACCCAATCAGGTTCTATCTCGATCGGACGGTCGCGCTTTTGCAGGAATAGAATATCTGCAACAACACTTGTGCCAGCGTTGGCGAGAAACGTATTGTTCGGCAACCGCACCGCGCCAATCAATTCCGCTCGCTGAGCAAGATACTTGCGCACCTGCGGATTCTTTTTGTCCATCGTCCCGCTGGACGTGACGAACGCAACCACACCACCAGGGCGAACCTTGTCCAGCGATTTGGCGAAGAAATAGTCGTGGATCAAGAAGTGATGCTTGTCGTAGCGTTGATCCGCAATACCATAATCGCCAAATGGCACGTTGCCGATCGCCACATCGAAGAAATGATCTGGATAATCCGCCGTTTCGAATCCTTGAATGGCGATCTGGTTTTCAGGATAGAGCAGCTGCGCGATTCTTCCGGTGATGCTGTCCAGTTCCACACCATAGAAGCGGCTGTTTGCCATGCTTTCTGGTACGAGCCCGAAGAAGTTGCCGATGCCGCATGCGGGTTCTAGTACGTTGCCCGCAGAGAATCCCATGCGCTCCAACTCTTCATACATTGCCTTGATCACAGTCGGGCTGGTGTAGTGCGCATTTAAAACGGACTCGCGCGCGGAACGATATTCCTCATCGGTCAGAAGCATTCGCAACTCGGTATATTCATGTTGCCAAGCATCTTTTGTCGCGTCGAACGCGTCCGCGACGCCACCCCAGCCGACATAGCGCGAGAGGATTTCTTGCTCTGTCTGGGTAGCATGACGGTGTTCAGCCTCAATCTGTTTGAGTGTGCGAATTGCCGCAACATTCATCGCAAATTTCGCTTTCGGTCCGCCCGCGCCAAGGGCATCATCTGTGATGCGGAAGTTTTGGCCCATCTGAATCGGCTCTACGGGATCAGGTTCGATTGGAGCGGGAGCACGCTCAGGCTCTTCTTCGGCCTTATAACGACCGGAGCGGATTAACTCGGCAATGCGCCGATGCACCAGCGACCACGCAAGTGTTTTCTGTTGCTCGGTGCCCCATTGGCGAAAGGATAAGCCTTTGCCATCATGGTCGACGAAACCCGACGAACTGTCTTGATAGGTGAAGGAATGCCCACCGATGCCATATTCGTTTTTCAGGAACGCAACGGCGGCCTTCGCATCGGGATTGGTTCGATAGAATTCGGTGATTCGATTTTTGCCCTGTTCAAACCCGCTGCCGCGGAGAAGTTCCGCATCGATATCCTGTTGCAAAAGAAAAGAAGCGGTCTCGCGATTCGCTTCTGTTTCCAGCAGGTTGAGTTGTACTGCTTCGGAGATTAGGTGTACAGTATCTCCCGCAGCACCGTCTCCTCGGCCATCGTCCGGAGGCTGTTCATCCGGCGCGTCCACAGGAGCGGATTTGCCGCTTTCATCTGTTCGTTCACGCCCTCGGTGATTACCAGTTGGCGCATGGTCTCGTCGATCTGCTCGCGCGCTTGTCGGTCGATCTGCGTCAGGTGCTCCGTCAAACTCCCAGAGAGTAATAGGGCGCTGTATTGCCCCTTGCGGTTTGTCTGGAGAAACTCCTTGCGCATCCGCGCGTATTTTCCCAGCGGCTCGGTCGGCTGTTTCGCCAGCATCAGGTTCGGGAGCAGGTAATCCCCGCTCGGTTGATAGGTCAGTTCCATCGGTTTCGCTCCTTTCAGATTGAATTGAATGACTCTCAACATCATTTTCCCTTTCTTCCGGCGATTTTGCAATGTTGTCGCGCGTCTGTTGCTCGATGGCGCGCACGCTCCGCTCAATCTGGCGCAAAACCATCTCGGAGATATCCCGCGTGGCACAACCCAATTGCGAAACGACGAGCGGTGTATCAAAATACGCGATGCTTTCAAACGCGAATGGCGCTTCCAGTGTGCGCGGGTTCAAGTCGGTGCGGGCGAAAACGGTGTAGATCACCCCCTCCGTCACTGTCGTAATGAAGCGATCGAGTATCTCGCGATGATCCATGCCGACCAACCCGCTGCCGTCTGTGATGAGCGGCATTACGTCTGCATAATCGCCGACATTGTCCATGGTCACATTCAGGGCGACCTCACGAAGCTGCTCCACGAATTCGCCGGTCGAGTCGATCGCGCCAAAGCGATTTGTCAACTCTTCGAGAACTTGCATTTGATGCTCCGGCTCGACAGCCCAGAGCCTGAATGGGATATCGGAGCGTGTGCTTGTGTCCGAAACGTCGAACACATACCGAAGCTTCAGCCGATCGCCGGAATCGTCGATCAGTGCGATTCCCTTTGATCCACGCTTCACCCAACGCTTGAAAACACTATTCCAAAGTTCGATCGGCGCACAAGCGCGTGCGTCTGGGCGCTGCGTATAGATCATGAGCTGGTCGTAGAATGGGTATTTATAGAGCCATGCGGTGGCGTCGAGATAGTCCATCCAATTCTTGCGCGAGCTTGTGATGCGCCGCATGGTGGCATCCGACAACGTCTTCATAGTGTCCAGTTTTGTGGCCAAGAGATCACCTCCCGTGAAAAAATCGCTTGCTTCTCATCGCGCTATTTTTGATTCTCTGGTTTCTTGTTTCGCTTCACCCAATAACGGCAGAGTACGCCAATGCACACTGGCCTGTTATATTGGCACGTTTTGCATGGCTTATTACCCGGCAGCACCGGCGGCACCTCATCTTCTCGCCGCGCGTGCGGCACCTCCTGCATCATGCGTTCGTATGGGCTATCCGTGAAATATCTCATAGCACACCGTCCCAATTGCCCTTTTTCTGCACGGCTTCGTTGCAGACGGGTGGCTTTGGTTCCTTGGGTTCTTCTTCGTCTGGATCGTCGTCATAGTCATACTCAAAATCCTCCATACGCGGTGTAGGCTTTTGAGTTGCCTTCCGTTTCTTCAGGAATACGAATGCGCCAACGGCGGCTGCGGCAAGTACTCCAATGAGAATCAATGAACCGCCATTCGATTTACCATCATCCGTGTCATCCATGGATTCTACTTCTGAAGCCGGGCGAGATGTTGGCGTAGGCGAGGGTGTGGTCGCGATCTCATAGCCAGATTCCTCCAAAATGGACACTAAATCGGCTTCATCCACCTTGTTTAGGAAGTAGACATTCTCGGTTTCGGCAGTGCGGTCGATGATGATGAAAAAGTAGTTGCCGGATTTCGTGACCACCGTGATGAACTGCTTGTCGCTGGACGATGCGCTGGCGATGTCGTCCACAAGTGTGAGATTGCCCTCCGGCGTGAGCGTTTTGGTCGTGATGAAGGGCGCAGCGGTCGGTGTTGCTAAGGGTAGCGGGGTGGGATCGTCATCGGAAGTCTTACCGTCCGCATGGGATGTCGATAAAAAAACCGTCATGCTGATAAACATGACGGCGAGCAGCGCGAGAATGCCGAGTGGCTTTCGTTTGTTCATTTTGCTTTTCCTCCTTTGTTTGTGAGCGAGCGCATGATTGCGGCTAAGTCCTCCGGTGTGGTGGTGATGACTTCAACCCGCCCCAGAATCTCCGTGTTCTGGAGCTCTGTGCGCCGTGCTTCCAGCCGCTTGATGCGCTCCTGCAATTGCGTGATTTTCGCTTTGTGTTTCTCGATTTCGGTGTTGATTTGTTCGATTTGAGGATTCATGTTTGACCTCTAACCAAGCCGCCCGAAGGCGTAGAAATGCGACTTGTAGTACTTCGTATTGATGCTTTTGTACTCCACGCCGTTGCCCGCGCAGTGGAGCATCATGCCGTTGCCGACGTTAATACCGACGTGCGTGACGGGGTGCCCGATCTCGGCGGCGCGCGCACCGGTGAAGAAGATCAGATCGCCGGAGCGGGCATTCTCGCGGGAAACGACCGTCGATTTTTTGTAGAGCCCGCGCGCATTTGTGCGCCCGACGTTGGCCGCGCCGGAGTGGTTGAGCACCCAGCAGACGAAGCCGGAGCAGTCGAACCCGGTGCTAGGTTTGCTGCCGCCCCAAACGTAGGGGAGACCGAGATACTTGTTCGCTTCGGCGATCAGTGCAGCAAACTTCGGATCGGACAGTGCTTCCGGTGGGATTTCGTATGCCTCCGGCGGTGTTACGTCGAGTGAAGCGAGATAGGGATTGTCGGAGTCCGCGAACAATTCCGGCTTGTTGCCGTACGATTCCAGCAGAATTGCATACATCTCGGCCTGATCTGCGCTCATGTCCGAACCCATCGCGTAGGTCAGTCCGCGATTGAGCAGAGTTGTTTTGAGTGTTTTGTATTCGTACGGAACTTCAACATCCTCCCAAACCCAACTCCCGCTCTCGGTCTCCTCGTCGTAAACCCAAACGAGTTGTTCCTCGTTACGATAACGCGTTTCGACGGTCTCCACTATGCTGAGCGAATACTGGCGATTGAACAGCGTCGTGAGTTCGTTCCGTACGTCGGCAAGCGTGAACGACACATGCCGCGCGGTCAGGTAGGACAGCGGCTCATAGGGATTGTGCCCAATCTCGTCGATCTCATAGTAGTATTCGTCGTAGCCCAGGTAATCCGATTCGATGCGATCGATACTGCGATCAAGATCGGATTCAAGCGCGGCATATTGCGCTTCCACTTGCAGCAAGTCGCGATCCTCGGACACGAAGGATGTACCCAACACCGCATTCAGCCCACCGACGCCAAACTCGGCGCAGGAGGAAGCTACGTTGATGAGCATAAGCAGCATCATGCCAACGATGCCGACAATCAGAACCCCCTTGTTGTTCTTCGCGAAAACCTGCACCGTTCGTTTTAGCTTATCCGCAGTGGATCGAACTGCATTCGCCGCAACAGTGGAACTATTGGCTGTCGTTTACGCGCCTGACCTTGCGGCGGCATATTGCCGCTTAATCGCTTGGCGCTGAAGCCAACGGGAGAGGGGATTGGTGGTGGTTTCAGTCGGTTCCGTTCTTGTCGCCGTGCGCGCAGATTGCGTCTTGGCTTTATGCGAACGCTCACCAACAAACCGATAACTCGTCTCAACTGCCTGTTCCGTGCGGTGCGCCACCTCAACGGCAACATTCTCGTCTACCGAATCATCGACTTGCTTGTGAATCTCCGCTGCCAATGCTTCTTTTGCGACGTGGGCAAGTTTCGAAGGTTTCTTTTGCTCAGCCTCCTTAAAATGCAAACGCACCGTCTTTTTGCCGTTGTCGGCATGGACGGTGCGTTGTTGAGTGGTTGAGGTATTCTGTTCTGGTGGTGCGTGGTTTATTTTTTCTGGCGTTAGTTCGGCTTGCCTGTGTCTTTCAAAGCGCATGAAAGTTCGATCAATCAAATTTCATCAACTCCTTTTGGCAAGAGAAAATTAACTTGAGAATTGGCTTTTTTAAATATCGAACTTAGATTTTCAAATATTGCGAGAAAGCAAAGTCTAGCGCGTGGTAATCCACCGTATCCTGAAAATGAACATCCACCCCAATTGCCTTCAAATACTTTGCGATTTGCTTGTTTGGCATAACATAATCCCAGGTATAGTAATCGTCATGTAAAACAAGTAAATGCTCCAAAATTTCTTTTTCGGCTTTGTTGAGTGCTACTTCATCAGCGGTTTTACGAAAAGCCTTTGAAATAAAACCACAGAGCAAATCTGATATTTGGATGAAGATTTCAACCTTTGAATCCATGAGTTTTAGGTTCGTAATGTTCGGGTATTTAGAATGGAACTCGTAACTCTTGTACTTAAGTATTTGTCGTTCGCCCGGTGACAAGAATATCTCTGCTAAAGAATCGAGCCAATTATCATAACCGCGAATATTATCAAGAATGATGGTAGAGCGCATATCAAATTTTTCACAAAAAACTTGTACTACTTGCATTAAAAAAGTAAGTCCGGGAACAGTAAGCGTCCTGTCAGTGTTAGAGCTGTGAAATTCGCTTAACATGTCAAGAATTCCTTCGTCGTTAATATTATCAATGCTTTTCGAAATGTTAGGCATAGCCGAAAATTGTTTTGATAGCGCTTTTCTTAAGTCCTCCATTTCATCAAGAGAATATTCTCCTTGACGAATCAATCTCGCGAAATCACTTATTAGCGGCTTATCCATGATAATTTCAGCAAGGCCTTTTTTTAAATCAATATCTGCTGTGATTCCAGCTGCTAGGGTTTGATTGTATGCAGGATCGAAAAATGTTTCGATAATCTTTGGCGCAACAATATAAGCCTTGTCTAATATGATAAAAATTGGGAAAGCATTGTTGTGAAGCATCAAATCAAAAAGCATTTTAAACTCTTCATATGCTTTTGTTCTTTTAAAAAAACGTTTAGCCTTGATTTCGTTTCCACTTTGTGTTCCGAAAATTTCATCCAAGCCCGCTAAAATCGCCTTTTCACTTTGGGCTGGTATTAGCCATCCGCCATAAACAAAAAAAGGTTGATCTGCATCAATCCAATTTGTTCCAGTATTGCCGCTTTCATCGCAATAAAAAATAGCGTCCATTAATAGCACCACCTTGATAGGTATTATTTCTTACCTGCTAAACTATATCATATTTTGTATAGATGTGATGATATATGGACTCTTCAAGACATTTTTTATCTTCACTCTGCTTCCCCCGGTTTCGTCGTCATCACCTGATACAGCCGCGACTCCTTGTTGAAGTGATCGAGAAACGGTAGGATGGTGTCGCCATAGACAATCAACCCTTCGCCCTCGCCGGAATGCGTCACATAGGAGAGCTGGTGCGGCGAAATGTTGAGGAGTTTGGCGAGAATCGCGCGGTCGCCCGAGGCTTGGTTTAGCAGCAAGATGAAGTCGCTGTTTTCAAAGATGTTCTCGGCCTGCTTTGAGTTGAGCAGGTCTTTTACGTTCTGCGTGATCGCCGTCGGGATGTCGCCCCACTTGCGAAAGCGCTTCCAAATCTCCGCGCTGTAGGCGGCGGTGATCTCGTCCTTGAGCAGCAGATGGAACTCGTCGATGTAGTAGCGCGTCGCCCGCTTCT
>QKAN01000112.1 GCA_003246365.1 Clostridia bacterium | reverse complement strand
ACCTGCGCGGCTGAGCGCCTCCTTGATCACGATCGATCCGAGCTCGACAACCGGCGTGCCCGCCAGCGTTCCGCCCATCTTTCCAATCGGCGTGCGCACCGCGCCGGCAATTACAACTTCTGTCATATTGTTTCCTCTCTCTCTGAACGCGTCACGCCTCTTCAAAAAGCACAACTGAACCGCTTTTCAAAAACTTCCTTTAATTCAGCCTGAAAATCCGGATGCGCAATCGCGATCAGGTTTCTTGCGCGCTCCCGCAGCGTTCTGCCCTTCAGCGGCGCGATTCCGAATTCTGTTACCACATAGTCCACATCGTTTCGCGATGTGGTCACCGCCGCGCCTTCGTCGAGCAACGCCACAATGCGCGAAACCGTCCCCTTTGCCGCGGTCGAAGGCATTGCAATTATCGCGCGCCCGTTTTTACTCAGTGCCGCGCCGCGCACGAAATCCACCTGCCCCCCGACGCCGGAGATTTGTTTGTATCCGATCGATTCCGCCGCAACTTGTCCCATTAAATCAATCTGCACGCAGGAATTAATGGATACCATGTTGTCATTTTGCGCAATGACCGCAGGGTGATTCACATAATCTACCGGATGCATTTCAACGTCTGGATTGTGATCCGCAAACGCATAGAGCTTTTGCGTTCCCATCAGAAACGTTGCGATGAATTTGCCCGGATGCAGCGTTTTTTTTGCGTTTGTGATTACGCCTTCCCGAACCAGCTCCACTACGCCATCCGAAAACATCTCCGAGTGAATCCCAAGATCCTTCTTATCCTTCAAAAACAGCAGTACTGCGTCCGGAATCGCTCCGATTCCAAGCTGAAGCGTGTCTCCGTCCTGCACCAGACTGGCGCAGTTTTTCCCGATCGCCTCTTCCACCGCGCCGATCTTCGGCGGCGACAGCGTGATCACCGGCGCAGACAGCGGTATGAAACAATCGATATCGTCCACCGTTAAAAACGAATTTCCCATCGTATAAGGCATCTGGTCGTTCACTTGCGCAATAACCAGCTTCGCGGCTTTTACCGCAGCCATCGTATAATCCACCGAAATTCCCAGCGAGAATTTCCCGTCCGCGTCCGGCTCGCTGACCGTAATCAACGCTACATCCACCGGAAGTGTACTCGTAAACAGTTTGGGGATTCTAGAAAAATAACACGGCGTAAAGTCGCCCCGGCCCGAGGCAATTGCGTCCCGCGTCGTTCCGCCAACAAAGATCGAGTTGTGGCGAAAATGCTTTTCCATGCCGGGCTGCGCGTAGAGCGCCTTCCCCATCGCCACCATATGCACGACTTCCACGTCGCGGTATGCTTCCGCGTTTTCTACCATGGCCGCCAGCAATTCGGACGGTTCTCCACACGCGTGTTCCACGACAACGCGGTCGCCCGATTTGATTTTTTTAACTGCTTCTTCAAGCGTCGTGATTCGCGATTGATATATGGATTTCCAATCCATCGTGTTTTCCTCCTATTGCTGCATCGCTCGTTTCATCAGGGCTCTTGCCGCCGGATAGTCCATATCGCTTCGGATCACAAGCAGGTTTTCCGTGTTCATTAGCCCGTTTCGGCTTGCGCACGCCGCCAAACAGCCGCACACAACCAGGATGGCTGCATACTGCACGCCTTCCTCCGCGTATGTTATGTTGATTTCCGGAAATTCGTTCTCCAGCCTGCGGACGAATCCGACACGGTCAAATCTGGGGTTGCAGCCTCCGCAATAGCGAACGCCGACTGATCTTTTACGTTCCATGGCGCAGAATGGCGTATGCCTGTTCCAGCAGATCCTCGCTGACGCACTGCACCAGAACCGCGCGCCTGACTTCTGGAACCGCGGCTACCAGTTCGGTCTCCACCAGCTCTTCCGTCGTAATGTCTGCCGAGGGACATCCCGCGCATTGACCCAGCATCCGAAACCGCAGCACGCCGTCCGAAAAGTCTGTCACTTCCATGTCCCCGTTGTGCAGCATAAGCTGTGGACGAATCCGGCTTTCGATCACTTGGTTGATCCGTTTCATTACTTCTTCGTCAGCCTTCATGCCGTTCACCCCGCGTTTTTGTACTCGTGCTAGTCTGCGCCCGTTTCCCCGATTGAAAGCGACTTATTCTTTAATGTGTGCAATCGCTTTTGCGAGCGATTTTTTGTGTTCCAAATTGCTCTGACGCGCAATCATAATCCGCTGCGCCTGCGGTGAGCCTGCCCCGTGCATCGACTCGGTGCGGTATCCGACCGCCGCCGTGCCGAGCGATAGATTTTCGATCAACCGCAGAATTCTCAGCCGGTTTTCCGTAGAAACGGAGCCGACACCCTTGAGATATTTCTCAACATACGGCCCCAGTTTCTCATCCCGAAGGTCCGCTTCGGACGGCGCCGTCACCATTAATCCACCCGCGATGTCTTCGCCCAGACGAACGATTTCATACGGGAAACGAGTGACGTTCTGTTTGCAGACGTTTGCCAACAGCAGATCGATGATATAGTTGCCTGCCTCGGTCGGCGAACCTTCCGCCGAGCACGCTATGCCGCAGCTATAGAGCGTTTCGTTCAGGTGCGTCATTTCGATCAACTTGTCCTTGATATGGCTGGCCTTGGCAACGCCGTTGTACTCCGCCGCAACCGCCGCCGCGCCGATCAGAACATCGCCAACGCCAACTTTGCAGCCGCCGTAGCTCTGCCGGTGATATCCGGCAAACCGCTCAACCAGTACGCCGGCAAACTCGGTTTCGCCGTTGAGGAAAATCCGATCGTTGGGCACGAACACATCGTCGAAAATGGTCAACGCTTCCACACCGCCGAATTCGGAGTTACCAACGTCCATCTCGCTGCCTTCGCATTTGCGCGTGTCGCAGCTCTGGCGTCCGATAATCATGAACAAACCCGGCGAGTCGAGCGGAACGGCGAACGAAACGGCATAGTCCTTGTCCTCCGGCCGCATTGCGATGGTCGGCATGACGATTACCTCGTGCGAGTTCAGCATGCCTGTCTGGTGCGCCTTTGCGCCGCGCACGACGATACCGTCCGGACGGCGTTCTACAACGCGCAGGAATAAATCCGGATCCGGTTGCTGACTCGGAGAAAGCGACCGGTCGCCTTTGGGGTCGGTCATTGCGCCGTCTATTGTCAGGTCTTTCTTCTGGCATTCGATCAGAAATTTCTTGAAATTCTCGTGATAGCTTGTGCCGTATTTTTTATCGATGTCATACGACGTTGCAAACACCGCGTTGAACGCATCCATGCCCACGCAGCGCTGGAAGCAAGCCGCCGTCTTCTGCCCCAACAAACGCTGCATCTTTACTTTTTTCACCAGATCGCTTGTCGATTGGTGCACATGCGTAAAGCGGTTGACCGTCTCTCCCGTGTATGGCGACGTCGTCGTCATGAGATCCTTGTACTCCGGCATTTGCGCCAGATCGTAAGTCATGCGTACCGAATTCAGCGACGGACGAAGGATCGGATCGTCTACCGGACTTTCCACCTTCTTGCCAAACATATACACCTGCATCTTCATGCCGCGAATCGATTCGATATATTCTTCTCCTGTCATGAGAGCCATATGATTTCTCCTTTCAACTTTGCCTTTGTCAATAAAGTTCCGAATAGATCTTCAAAATGCATGCCTCGTCCAGCGGAACAAAACTGTTCGCCATGAGACGTCCCTGCGTTTTTATTACGCTATCCGTCATAACCTGCAAATCATCTTCCTTTACGCCGTATTCATGCAACGGCTTCTTGGGCAAAATATTGTTTAAAAGCTTCTCCAGTTCCTCGTATACCACATCCACGGAACACCCAAGCTGCGAAGCCAGATATTCATTCATAACGCGGATCTCGCCGGAATCCTGTATCTGCTGATAGTTCTTCAACACGCCGGTAAACAGCGCGTAATTGCTCTCGCCGTGTGCAACATGGAACACGCCGCCAAGCGGATATGCCATGGCGTGCACCGCCGCGCATCCCGCCGTTCCAAACGCCAGCCCGGCAAAGTTCGAAGCGATCAGGAAATTCTCCGCCGCTTCCGCGCGGCTTTCTTTCGTGTTTCCCGCCGCTACGATCTTGCGGAACCCCTGCAAAATCATTTCGATCGCTTTGTATCCGAACAGTTTGGTATATGCCGTCGCTTTCGGAGACAGACTGGATTCCACCGCATGCACCAGCGCATCGATCGAGCTGGTTGCAAAAACGCCCAACGGCAGGTTTTGCAACAGTTCCGGCACCAACACCGCGTAATCCGCAAACATAGCGTCCGATACCAAACCCATTTTGGTTCCGAGCCGCGTCCGGTTCAGAATGGACAGGTTCGTCACTTCGCTTCCTGTGCCGCATGTTGTCGGCACGATAACCAGTTCGCAATCCCGCTCCAGATTCGGCATTTTCGCATACAGGTCGTCTACGTTACCCTCGCTCTTGAGCGATAGCACTTTTGCGATGTCGACCACCGTTCCGCCGCCGATTGCGATGATTCTTTTGTACTTCGTTTTCTTTGCTTGTGCCATAATGGTTTCTACCATTACGTCCGTCGGTTCTCCCGTTCCAAATTTCTCTTGGAACACAGTTGTCACGGGCAAATTTAAACCGTCAAAGTACGGCTTGTATATATACTCGTTGGACAATACCAGATCGCCTTCACCAATTTTGAATTCTTCTGCAAATTCTCTGCATGTACTGAACTTGCAGACGCTCGGTTTAAAGATCAGTTGTATCATGTTCTGTTCCTCCTTCAACCGCACTCTTCCCGCGCGGTCATTGCTCCTCTGCTTTCCATTTTCCTATTTTGAGATATTTATTTGTAACGCTCGTGCCTTCTTCGCGCGTCGTCTGCATGTTGCAAGCCGCGCGGATGGCGTCCATCGTTTCAGGAATCGTTACGCTTTCCTGCGGAATGTTGATGGCATACATGATTTCGTCGCCTGTTTCCACAATAGAATCCGACCAGAGCCCGATTTCATACATGTCTCCGCGGGCGTTGCCAAGGTCGCGCGCGTATTTGAACAAGCTTGCGTTGCCGAGGAATCCTTCGTCGATCGATACCACGCGAATACGCGGATGTTTCTGGAAGGCGGCCAGCGCCATTTCTTTCGTGATTTTCTGTTTGCCGTGCGCCACAACCGTAATAATGTGTCCGTGCGTCACCGGCGTATGTACGAGGATGCCCGTCGCTTCAACATGCGGCATAATCGTCATCAAATCCACAGCCTGATGGCTCGGCGCTTTGTCAATTTGCAGCGCGTTTGTCAGTCCGCGGTGATAATCGCCCGGATCGGCTACGCGGCGGATGATGGTGATCGCCACGCGGTCAATGCCGAATTCGCGATCGAGACAATCCACCGAGCGGATAAGACCGGTTGTGTTGCAGCTCGTGAGTTTTAAATAGTCTTTGCCAACGCCTTTTTCATAGTTCGCGTAACCATGGAAAAACACATCCGCAACGGAGTTCTTTTCTCCGCCCTGGAATACGGCTTTTACGCCGGCTTTTTCATATAGTTCTTTGTTTTTGATGCCGACCCCGCCAGGGCTGCTATCCAGCATGATGTCAACGTTCTTGATCAAATCGTCAAACATTCCGCTGACCGGAATATCCAGCGCGTCAAACTTCGATTTGTCCGCGCCTTCTACCAAAAACAGCTTGTACGGCATTCCTTTTTCTTTCAGCGCGCGGATTGCCAGCGTCGGCGCAAGGTCCGCCACGCCAACCAATTCCATATCCCCCTGCAGCGCTACGCCGTCCGCGAGACGCTGTCCAATGGTGCCGTATCCGGCTACGCCAACTCTAATTTTCTTCACGTGATCCTCCCCGTATGTTTGCCTATCCTATAGACAAAGATGATAGATATCGATAAACGCCTTACGATCAATCGGAACACACGACTGGTATGTTATTGTTCCGTTGTTGGTCGCCTTATCCGCCATTTTTTCAATGTCTTCGTTTGTCAACCCGAGATCTCGAAGCGTCGCAGGCATTCCAATTTCGTTGAAGTACGCTCTGGTTCTGCGAATTCCCTCGCTCGCCATTGCTTCCGGTTCCCCGTCTTCAACGTTCCATATTCGCTTTGCATACTGTACCAATCTTTGCATATCGCCATGTTTGATATATTCCAGATAGGCGGGCCATACGACCGCGAGTCCTGCGCCATGCGCAATATCGGGGTCCAGCGCGCCCATCTCATGTTCAAGTTTATGTGCAACCATGTTATATTTGCTGCCTGCACCCGTGATCCCGTTGTGAGACCAGCTTCCCGCAAGCATCAGCGTTGCACGCGCATCGTAATCTTCTGGATTTGCAAGCGCTTTTCTTCCCGCGCTGATGACCGCTCTGAGCAAACCTTCGCTGATCTGGTCGATCAAATCATGATCCCCCTGATCCAGTCGAATATAGCGCTCCATCGTGTGCATCATAATATCCGTTACGCCGCTTGCCGTTTGATAGGGCGAAACCGTATAGGTCAAGGTCGGGTCCATAATTGCAAACAACGGACGGTTGAGCGGATGGCCCAGACCGCGTTTCAAGCCTGTTTCTTCATCAGTCAGCACAAAACTGTCACTTGTCTCGCTGCCAGCTGCGGATATTGTGACAATCACGCCAACCGGAATCGTCTTGATGACGGGTTTTCTGCCAAAGAGAATATCCGCTGCGTCCGCATCGTTGGCGGCTGCGTGCGCCGCGCATTTGCAGGTGTCGATTACACTACCGCCGCCGATTGCCAGAATCAGCTGAACTTGTTCTTCTTTTGCAAGCTTTGCAACTTTGCGGCAAAACGCAATTGTAGGGTTCGGTCTTACGCCGCCAATTTCAACAAACTCAATTTCGGCAGATTGAAGCATCTTGGTCACATTATCGTAAAGCCCGGTTCGGATGATGCTCTTTCCGCCGTAAACCAACAGAACTTTGGTAAATCCGTATTCTTTAATGACATCCCCTGTCTTTTGGTGGACGCCCTTACCGAAAATCATTTTTGTAGAAGTGCATAGGGTAAAATCAATCATTTCAATGCCTCTCTGCGGGAGTCTTTTTATTCAACTCCCTTTGTTCAGTAGAGTTCGTAATGTATTTTTTCGGGTGTAGACCGACGCTTCACTTCCGGCGGGGTTTCCGGTCGGCCTATCGGCAGCATAACAACCGGCAGAACAGCTTCAGGAATCTGGAATATTTCGCGCAATTGCTGCTGGGGTTCCTCCAGCGGATAAATTCCCAACCAAACGCCGCCGTATCCAAGCGCGGTTGCGGCAAGCAGCATATTTTCCGCTGCTGCGGAACAGTCCTGCAGGAAGAACTCGCGCGCGGAACCCTTGTATCCTTCCAAATTCGCAAGCACCAGAATTGCCATCGGTGCATCGGAAAGCATACCCCAGAATTTTCGAATACCGGCGCATGCGGAGAGCCGCTCTTTATCCTGAACCACTAGAAATTCCCATGGTTGCGAGTTGTGTGCGGATGGCGCGGACATTCCTGCCTGCAATATGGTTTGAATATCCTGCGGATCAACCGGCTCTTGCCGATAACGCCGGAGCGAATGTCTTTCGAACAGGAGATCGACTTTGTTGTTCATTTACGTCTCCTCTCATCCTTTCCAGGTTTCCGAATATGCCAAAGAACCGGCCTTGCCCCAGGACGACATCTCGGTTACGTTCATATAGATGTCGTCCGCCGCAATATTAAACTCCGAACCAAGCAACGAAAACAGGCTTTCGACCAGCGCCGTTTTCTGCTCTCGTTCCGCCTGGTTGAACAACCGGATTTCTACAAACGCCATAGACCGATCCGCTCCATGGAAATAGATACTGCACTCCGTTGCTACATTGATCATTGTTTTATCTGCGCACTTTCCCGGTATAACGGTAACCGCCTCAGCGGCTTTTTCGGCGAGTGCCAGTTCTTCCCGTTGCGATAAATGCTGATTCAACTCAAATCGAATGTATGGCATATCTTCCCCTCCATCGTTCTATAAGGTTTGTTCCCGCTGAGTTACTCGAATATTTTTACCAACACTTTAAATCCATCTTCACCGTGCTCGGCATATTCAAACGCATCGCGAATATCGGAAAACGAATATACCTTGGAGATCAGTTTTCTAACGTCATCGGCAACAGATTTCATCTGCAAAAGTTCCAGTGCGCCCTTGAAGTTGTAAAAATTGTGAATGCGAGCGCCTTTTATCGTCAGTTCTTTTGAAAAGACTTTACCCGTGTCAATCGGTACAGGTTCTTTTGTGATCGCGATAACCATCACCGTACCCGTGCACTTCGTGTGATTGATACAGGCCGACATTGCGGACTTCACTCCAGCAACTTCGAAGCTGACATCGAATCCTTCGTTGCCCGAAAGCTCTTTCAGTTTTTCATCAAAGTCGGCGATTGTCGGATCGATTACGTCAAATCCCATACCAGAGGCAAAGTCACGTCTGAATTTTTTGATTTCGGAAATCACAACCTGCTTTGCGCCGGCCGCTCTGGCGACAATTGCAATCAGCATGCCAATCGGGCCGCCGCCGACAACAAGTACCTTCTCTCCAACCTGCAGACCGCTTCGCCGCACATCATGTACCGCGACTGCGAGCGGTTCCGTCATCGCCGCTAGCTGGTCGTCTATTCCGTCCGGAACAGGCAACATCTTTTTTACAGGAACTCTGACATATTCCGCAAAGCTGCCTTCGGTGTGTATGCCGATAATCTGCAGCGATTCGCAGACGTTGTCTTCGCCTTTTGCGCAGGCGGTACACCGGCCGCAAGAGAGAACTTCCTGCGCAACGACGCGCTGGCCGCGCTGAAACGCTCCGATGTCGTTCCCTTTGATCTCGACAAGCTCGCCTACCATTTCATGGCCGGGTATGAGCGGAAATGTCGCCGTTGCATGATGACCATGCAGAAGATGGACGTCCGTTCCGCATACACCCGTGTAAAAAACCTTGATTAAAGCTTCGCCGTCTTCAATGGCAGGCTTTGGTACTTCGCAAAGTTCCAGAACTTCAGGTTTTTGTATGATTGCCGCTAACATATTCTTTCCCTCATATATTTCAGTCGTTTCCGTTTGATTTCGCCGGATGTTTTTCCGGGTTTTTCATTTCGCTTTGCGCGCAATCGCTTTTTTCGCTGCTTCAACGATATACGGCGCATTCAGTTTGAATCGTTCCGAGAGATATTCCAATGGGCCAACCTCGCCAAATTCGTCTTGAACGCCAATCATTTCAACAGGCGTGGGTTTGTTCTTTGCAAGTACCTCCGCAACAGCGGACCCAAGGCCATTGATCACGTTGTGGTTTTCTGCTGTTACAATCGCGCCTGTATCCTCGGCTGCCTTAATAATTGCTTTTGCGTCGATCGGCTTCCAGCAGAAGATATTCAGAACACGCGCACTGATGCCGGATTCTTCCAACATGCTTGCCGCTTTGTATGCTTCCGAAACACAATAGCCGCTTGCAATAATCGTAACGTCCGTACCGTCGCGAAGAAGCACCGCTTCGCCCATTTTGAAGGTGGAGCCTTCCTCGTAAACTTTGATGCAGCTCTTCCTGACAAGACGCATATACTGCACGCCGAACATCGCCGCCATCTCCTTTAGCATCCACTTCAGCATCGTGACGTCTGTCGGTTCAAGCACGGTCAACTCCGGCAGTCCGCGCATGATGCCCATGTCTTCAAACGGCATATGCGTGCCGCCGTTGAGCTGCGCGGTGATACCCGGATCGGAGCCAACAATTTTGACATTGTTTCTGGCATACGCGGCGGACATAAAAACCTGATCGCAGACGCGCCGGGTTGCAAACGGCGCAAATGTATGCGCAAACGGTATTTTGCCAACCGCCGACAAGCCGGCAGCAACGCCGATCATGTTCGCTTCCTGAATCCCGCAGTTAATCGTTTGATCCGGATACTTTTTTTGAAAATCTCTGGTTCCCATTGCGCCCATGAGATCCGCATCCAGAACCACGATGTCCTTGTTGTTTTCTGCAAGATCCATTAATTGATGGCAAAATGCATGACGCATCTCTTCCTTCTCAAGAGACATATCTTTGGTTATTTTGATGCTCATTATGCTTACTTCCCTTCATCAATGCTTTTCATTGCCGCATTCATCTCGCTCATCGCATCTTCCAACTGCTCGGCGGAAATTGTTGCGCTGTGGCTGCCTATTTTATTGGCAAACATAGTCCATCCGTGCGCCTTTTCCGTGTTCAAAACGATCATTGACGGTTTTTCATTCTCCCGCTTGGCGTTTTCAATCGCTTGATTGATCGAAGCAACGTCATGCCCGTCTACGTTCTGCGAATACCAGCCGAAATCTTCAAACTTCCTTGCAACATTACCCAAGTCGCAGATTTCACAGGTTGGTCCATCCAGCTGAAGTTTATTGCAGTCAACAAACGCAATCAGGTTGGAAAGTCTCTTGGTTCCGGCAAACAGTGCCATTTCCCAAACTTGTCCTTCATCGATTTCACCATCGCCCAACATCAAATAGATGGTGTTGTCCATATGGTTCATCTTATGCGCAAGCGCGATGCCCGCGGCCGTCGACGCCCCCTGGCCCAACGAGCCGGTGGTCATATCGATGCCGGGCGTTCTGAGACGATCGCAGTGAGAGGGAAGGTTCGTCCCCGGGCGATTCAGCGTTTTCAGTTCACTCATGGGGAAAAAGTGTTTGAGCGCCAGCGCAGAGTAAACCGCCGGACCGGCATGACCCTTGGAGCAGATAAACCAGTCCCTTCCCTCCCACTTGGGGTTGTTCGCATCATATTTCATCTGTTCGCCGTAAAGCACCGCCAGCGCATCCGCTATCGAAAGCGAACCGCCTAAGTGCCCGACGCCGAGGCTTGCGATCATTTTGACCGTCTCAATTTGGATCTGTTTGGAAAATTTCTTCAGTTCCCTGACCTTGTTTTCGCTTAGCATAAAGCACCTCAATTAATTTAAAAAATTCACAACATTATCAGTCGGGTTAAATACCAAGGAACGCCTTCTTAAGGCCTTCATCACAGAGAAGTTCTTTTCCTGCGCCTTCCATCGTGACGCAGCCGTTTTCAAAAACATATCCCCAGTCTGCAATGGATAACGTCTTGGCAACGTTTTGTTCAATGATTAAAACGGACGTGCCTTCGCTTCGTACCGTTTCGATTGTTTGGAAAAGCTCTGCAACGAGTATCGGAGCAAGACCCCAGGAGGGTTCGTCCATTACCAGCAGTTTCGGGCTGCTCATCAGTGCACGCGCCGTCGCAACCATCTGCTGCTCGCCGCCGGAAAGCGTTCCCGCCATCTGTTTTGCGCGCTCGCGTAAACGCGGCAGAAGATCAAACATTTCCTCTTTCTTCTGAGTGCGGTTTTTCATCGTTTTGGGCGTGCATGCGCCAATGTCAAGGTTTTCTTCCACCGTCATGTTCGGAAAAAGCTGGCGTCCTTCCGGAATCAGCGTAATTCCGCAGTCGCTGATTTTATGCGTCTCCAGGCTTGTAATATCCTGCTCGTTAAACATGATGCAGCCCTTGTTAACCGGGATCATTCCCATCAACGCCTTAATGAAAGTGGACTTTCCGGCGCCGTTCGCGCCAACAATCGCAACGATTTGATTGTCCGGTACCTTCAGAGATATTCCATGGACAATTTCGATATCGCCATAACCGGCGTGAATCTGTTTAACATCCAGCATGGTAATCCTCCCCCAGATAAGCACTGATTGCGCGAGGGTCGTTCGCAACTTCTTCGGGCGTGCCTTCGATTAATTTCGCACCGCGATGCAGAATAATGATCTTTCCGCAAAGCGACATGATCGTTTTAATATCGTGTTCGATTACCAGCAACGTAACGCCGGTTTTCTGGATCTTTCTGCAAGTTTCAACCAGCTCCAGTTTTTCCTGGGGATTACAACCCGCCATAACTTCGTCCAGAAGCAGCAGTTTCGGTTTTGTGGCAAGCGCTCTGCCGATTTCCAGCTTTTTGCGGTCAACGGTCGTCGTTTCGTTTGCGCACTTTTTGTCGCCGCAGCTCATGCCGATGTACTCATAGATTTCTTCGGCCTGCTGTCTGGCTTTGTGCTTGTCGCGCGTGTGCAAAAATGCGCCTACCATAAAGTTTTCCACAACCGTCATGTCGCCAAACGGTTTTGTTACCTGAAATGTTCTGGCAAGGCCGCGAATCGCCATGGAATCTGTCCTGGCTTTCGTCACATCCACGCCCTGATAAAATATCTTGCCGGAAGTCGGTGGATATGTGCAGGACATCATGTTAAACAGTGTGGTTTTTCCCGCGCCGTTCGGTCCAATCAGTCCGACGATTGAGCCGGTTTCGATTGATCCGCTGAAATTGTCGACAGCCGTCAAACCGCCGAATTTCTTTGTCACGTTTTCAAGCCTGATGATTTCCTCCATATCTCACTTCACTCCCTTCTCTAGCGATTTGCTTTTTTTCTTTTCATTGCCGAATATTTTGTTTTCCAACTTTGAGAAGAATTTGACCACGGTCTGATAGATTCCCTTCGGCATATACAGCACGACCAGAATCATAACCACACCATAGATAAACAGGTGCAGTCCCGGTAACGCTCCGCCGAATTCTTCGGAAAGAAACTCTGTGATCGGAACCAGCAGGCATGCGCCCATGAGCGGGCCAAATACGGTGCCTTGTCCGCCGACTAATGCGATTAACGCAATCTGAACGGACATGTCGTGGCTGAAGATTCGCGTCGGGCCGACATAGCGGAAATACTGCGCGTAAAACGTGCCGGCAAAAGAGATCATAAAGCAGCTGATTGCCATTGCGATAAGCTTGTACTTTGTAAGCTTGATGCCCAGTGATTCCGCTGCGTCCGAATCGCTTTTTATCGCGGTCAGATAGAAACCGAGTTTGCTGTTTTTAATCAGCCATGTTACGAAGATTGTGATCGCAACGAATACGACCAACACATAGTAATAAGTGATTTTATTGGCAAACTCAAATGCGATGAACTGGTTCCCGGTCTGTTTCAACACAAGACCCATTGCGCCGCGCAGGTTAATGCCAAATATCTTTTCGTTGTTTTCAACGAAGATTCGAATCAGTTCACCCAGCGCAATCGTTGTAAGCGCAAAATATGGGCCGTGCAGTCTGAAGCATGGGAGGCCAACAATTACGCCGAAAATCGCGGTAATAATTGCGGCAATGAACATGCCAACCCAGGGAGAAAGCGAGCAATCCATCAATAGCAACGAGGAGATATAAGCGCCAAGTCCAAGGAATACGGCATGTCCAAGCGAAAGCTCGCCGACAAAACCGCAAACGATGTTCCAGCAGGATGCGCACAGTGCATAAAACAGAATCAGAATGAACACGATCTGCACATTTGTTGAAACGAAGTTTGGTACGACAAGCAAAATCAGCAAGGCAAGTATCGCAAAGATCTTCCCTTTGAAAAAATTGGGTCGTTCTTTTGAATTCATGCTTTACCTCCTTTACCCATCAACCCGCTTGGCTTGACGAATAACACGATCATAAACAGGATAAACGTCAGCATGGAAGACGCAGACGAAGTGATAAACTGCGCTCCGACCGACTCAACGATACCGAATATTAAACCGCCCAGAATCGCGCCCGGAATGCTACCCAGTCCGCCAAGCACAACGATCAAGAACGATTTTGTTCCAAACAGAGTTCCAACCTGTGGTTGCACGAAATAGTATTCCGAAAGGCAAGCGCCGGCTACCGCAACAGCGGCAATGCCGAGACCAAAGGCAATCGCATACGTTTTGTATACGTCAACGCCGCAAATTGCAGCCGCGTCACGGTTTTGCGAAACCGCGCGAATCCTTTTGCCAAGTTCTGTTTTGTTGATGATGAACCACAGCGTAATCCCGATTACGAACGCAGCCAGGAATGCAACGACTCTCGACCACTGTGTCGTAAAGAGGAAGTCCCCCGCTTCAAACGTTAAATAGTTTCTGCTTGCAACGGTCGGAATGGTTTTGTAATCCGAACCATAGATCATCATGAATAAGTTGTTGATTGCGTAACCAAGTCCCAGCGTAATCAGAAGAAGCGACGCCGGATCCTGCGTTGTGCCTCTCTCTTTCTTAAGCAGGGGGGTGATTAAATATCTCTGGGTCGCCATGCCAAGAACAAACAATATCGGCGTGACAATCACCAAACCAAGGTACGGGTCAATCCCAAACCTTGTAAAGAGCTCGTAGTACAGGAACGTTGAGAGCATCAACATAGCGCCATGGGAGAAGTTTGTTACCCTGGTGACGCCAAAGATAACGCTCAATCCCAGCGCAATTGCTCCATACGCGCCTCCCTGCAAGATTCCGTATATTAAGGCGAGCAGCACTGAATCTAGCATAAATTCGCCATCCTTTCTGCGTTTGAAAATTGGGTAGAAGGGGTAGTACCCTTCTACCCATTACTGATTGAACTAACTTACTTTACTGCCGGTTTGGTTCCCCAAGGTTCGGAATTGCTTCCGCGTGTATCGAAATCATCCGGAATTGGAATGATCGGGGTGTATCCGGGTGTTGCGGCGGTGAGCGGCGAGAGGCCGATCTGAACGCCGTTCTGATACTGGATAATCGTGCCGGAGGAATACGTATTCTGTCCGTCTTCGTCAAACTTGATTTCCGGATAGCCGGTCAGAATGATGTGGCTGTCTTCACAATCTTCAAGTTTTACGTCGAAGTTCTGCAGTGCCACTTTGATGGCTTCCTTGTCGGTTGTTCCCGCTGCTTCGATTGCGGCAATGGCAACCTTGGCAGCCGTCCAGCCCTGTGCATAGAAGCTGGTGATGTAGTAGCCGTTTTGTGCATAGCAATCTTCGGAGATCTGTGCTGCCCAGTCATACAGATAAGGCATTGAAACGTTCCAGTCTTCCTGGACGAAGGTGTACTCATACTCTGCCGGTGTGCAAGCTTCGTAGAATGCCGCATCCTGAGAGCCGCCGCCAACGGACCATACGCCCAGACGCGGGTTGATCTTGTTGGCATAGAGAGCCTTGGTGAATACGATTGCATCGTTGGTGTAGAACGAGAAGTTGATAACGTCCGGGTTTGCTTTCTTGATCTTCAGAGCCTGTGCGGACATATCGGACTGACCAGAGGTAACAGGTTCATCCAGAACGCATGTCCAGCCGCGCTTATCGGCTTCTTCTTTCCAAATTCTGGCGTTGTCGCTGCCCCAGTCAGTGGACTCGTACACCAGTGCATAGGTCAGGCCGCCATCGGCTTCGACTTCTGCTGCAACATCGGGATAGGTCTCAAGGCAAAGATCGATGCCCTTGAGCATTTCAGCTACGTCGTAGCTGGCTTTGTTGTTGACGCGGAACACCCACTCGTAATCACGCTCGGTGATTTCGTTTTTAACGCCGCCCATGCTGATAAACGGGGTGGAGTAACGCTGTGCAACTTCGGACGCCGGGAAGGTAACCGCGCTGTTGTAGCAACCAACGACGATGTCTACGTTATCCTTCGTGCAGAGCGTCTCAACGCGGGAGGAGCCTACATCGGGGGATGTCTCGGAGTCGTACACAACCGCTTCGATTTTTACGCCGCCCATCGACAGGATACCGCCGTTTGCGTTGGCTTCTTCAATAGCCGCCAAGGCGCCATCGCTGTGCTGCTGACCGATCGTGGCGCTGCCGCCCGTCAGAGGCCAGACAAAGCCGATTTTGACAACAGTCGCATCCGCGCTTTCGGTTGATGTTTCGGTGGTGACCGCCTCTTCGGTTGGAGCTTCCGTGGCTTCCGTCGCCGGTGCTGTCTGCGATACGCAGCCGCTTGCCATCATCAGGACCACAAGCATCAGTGTCAACATGCGCAACAGTTTTCTGGTTTTCATCTTTCATCCTCCTTTTTTATTGACCCTTTCGGGTAATTGAAAGACCTTGTCTTTCAAAAAATTTCCATTCGATAGTTTTTCCGGTAATTTAGGCCCATTATTTCGCGCTTATTTGTTGTTTAAAAATTCAGGAAAATCAAATTCTTCATAAAACGTATATTCGATCGCCTCCGGTACCGGCGCATAGAAACAAATCAGTTTCAACGGTTCGGTTCCGTTGTTCCAGACCATGTGCGGCACGCCCTGCGGGAAGAGAAACAACGAGCCCGGTTCAATATCAAAGACTTCGTCACCAATTTTTACTTTTCCGGTACCGGATACGATGTAAACGGTCTCTTCCCCGTTATCGTGCGCATGCGCCGGTTTGGCGCGGCCGCCGGGATGGTACACCGTGCAGCAAACGGAAGAGTATTTCCCTCCGGTTGTAGCCGGCACTTGCAGCCAATAAACATCACGTCCGTCAAGATGCTTCACATCGCCTTTGGTTTCGTGCGTAATAATCGAATGGTCCATCAATGTTCTCCTTTAACAAATGTATCTCATGTATCTCAAATAAAATGTTTGATCATAATTTGGGGAATCGCAGTTCGAACTGACTGGCTGAACAGAAGAAAAACTGTGTGTGATGCGTTTGCGCGCTTAATCCTGTTTGGAATTGGTTCAGATATTATGGATTCGCTTAATAATTCGGCGATTGCCGTCAGAATTTTTTATGTTTACAGGCACCCGGCCTGCAACATCGTCTGTCTTGTGGTGTTATAGGCTTGTAGAATCACATCTTCCGGTTTCATTGCATAGTGCTCCGGGCGAAACGTCTCGATAGAGACCATTCCTTCGTATCCCATTTTCTTTAGAACCGTTAGATAATTCATAAGATCGAGCACGCCGTCTCCGCAAAAGCATCTGTTTGAGGGAATGAGCTGATCTTCCGGAACGTCGTCGTAATCATTGATATGTACTGCAAAAATCTTGTTTACATCGGCATCGGCCATGCCGGAATAGTCATTAGTTTTTTTATATCCAAAGATGTTGCACGGGTCAAACGCATAGCCAACGTTTTTTTCGTCGATTTCGTGAATAAGCTCAATCGCAAACGGTATAGTGCGTACGCTGCATTTCGGCGTTCCGACCAATTCGAAGCATAAATTCACGCCAAAATCGGCTGCAATACCTGCAAGTTTCCGGAAAATTCTTACACAGTCAACTTTGATATTATTTTTTGTGTCTACATAGGGGATGGACGCATCTGCGCTCATCGGCGGTACGATTATGAATTCATGAGATCCGATCTCCTGTGCCGTTTTGCAACCAAGCAAGAAGTTATCCATCAATGCATCACGTCTGGCTGAAACGTCATTTTCAGAAAACAGCTCTTTATAGGTGTAGAGTGCGTTGAACGCATGCGGTTTGATCGCGTGATTCTCAAAAAAGTGTTGCAAGTCTTTTACGGAATGATGTTCCAAATAATCACGAAGCATATCCAATCGAATCTCGATGAAATCAAAACCGACTTTGTCGCAAAGCTCTAAATCTTTTTCCAAGGTAGAGCAACCCAACGCCGTTGATTCGTTAAACCCTATTTTCATGGAACTCTCCTTTCGTGATTGCTTCGTTGCCGTTTGGTCCGGATACAATCAATTATCGGCCTAAATATCCGCCGTCCACAGGAAGCGTCACACCGGTTACATAATCGGCAGCCGAGGAAACAAGGAACATGACCGGGCCCACGATATCTTCCGGTTTGCCCCAGCGCCCTGCGGGAATCCGGCTGACGATAATCTTGTTTTGCTCCGCGCCGGCAGGCGTTCTATAAAATGGATTCAGCTGTGTCGCGATATATCCCGGCGCCACGGCGTTTACAGTTACGCCCCTGTCGGCCCACTCATTTGACAACGATTTTGTAATCAACGAAATCGCGCCTTTACTTGCCGCATACGATGGAATTTGAAGTCCGCCAAAGAAGCTATTCATCGAAGCGAAGTTGACAATTCGTCCGTATCCGTTTTTCAGCATTTCGCTTCCCGCAAGCTGCGAAAAGAGAAATGTAGCTGTCAGATTGATTTCCAGAACTTCGTCCCAGTCTTTTTCGCTGAATTCTTCGGAAGAAGCGCCCCTGCGGCAGATTCCGGCAGCATTGATCAGAATATCCACACCATGCATCGCGTTTACGCATGCATGAAACGCACGTCTTACATCGTCTCGATCCAGCAAATTTGCTTTGATGCCGTGAATCGGCGCGCAGTCGCCGCCAATCTCCAAGCAGATTTCTGAGATGTTCGAACTTACGTCCACAATTGCAATTTCCGCTCCTTGCAGATGCATTTCGCGCGCAATCGCGGAACCGATATCCCCGGCGCCACCGGTAATAATTGCTTTTTTCCCTGTCAAATCAAATGTGTACGGCATATTTCCCCATCCAATCTGTTTTGTATTGCTTTAGTTGAACGTAACGATTCCCTTAACATAGTTTTGAGGTGCGTGCAGGAGCCACTCGAATCCCTTTTCGATCTCTTCAAACTTGACGCGGTGTGTTACGAGGGCTTCCATCGGAATTTTTCCGTTCTTCCATGCGTCCACCCCGCGTTCCACATTGCGGGTTACGGAAACCGCGCCAATCGGGTGCGAAACGAAGATCATCGGCGATCGTATCATCAATTCATACCCGAGCCTTCGCGAAAACGTTTCTTCTTTTCCATAGACGGAAGCGCTTACGATTCTTCCGCGGGTTTGATACGGTTGCTCGTGATGGCCGCCGATGTGCGGAAACTTTATAATAGAGACCGCTGTCTCCAGGCCGCGCAAGCTGCCGGTAATTTCGATGACCGCATCGAAGAAATTGCCGTCTGTCAGCGAAAACATCGCCTTTTGAAAATCGCTCGCCGTCGGGTCAACCGCTGCGGTTGCTCCCATTTTCATCGCAAGATCGCGTTTATCTGCCGCAAGGTCAATCGCGACCAGGTCTGTAAGATTGCACCCGCGCAGAGCGGCGATTGCCATCAGCCCCATTGCGCCGCAACCCACGACGGCGACGCGCGAGATGCTTTCACTCATGGCGTTGTCTACGATATTCATCGTGCATCCCAGCGGTTCTCCAATGCAGGTAAGCGGATCGAATTTTGATTCCGGCACAAGCGAAAACACCGAGTCGTCCGAAATTATCATATATTGCGTAAAAGCGGCGGAGATGAATCCGGTTACTCGATCTCCAACTTGGAATTTTGTTACGGCTTTCCCCGTCTCCACAACCGTCGCTATCGGTTCGTGTCCGATGACGCAAGGGTATTCCACAGATTTCACATACCGATATCCATCCATATTGAAATCCACATCGCACGTGCCCGTAAACTTGGGAACGTCCGAGTGGCACAGTCCGACCGCATCTATCTTAATCAGCAGATCATGTTCTCCAAGCGTTCGCAGCTCTTGCCGCAAAAAATCAATCTTTCCCGGTTCCACTACCACAGCAGTCGTCGTCTTCATGTTTCCCTCGCGAATCATTGTGCAAATTTATAAAAGTTTACGTATTGTATTTCGGAACGTTTTTAGAATTTTTTACAACCTGACTAAATGAACTCAAATTTTGTTTATGCCCTTGTCTTTTCGACCATGGTCTGATTATGCTCGAAAAAATCCAGCAATCCAATGGTAAATTCCATAAAAAATAACAATTTCATTGTGAAGTCTAACAATTGATTCTTTGTATTGATTTGTTTAAAATGGATGAATAGATAGGAATCCATTGTAAAAAACGACAGTACAGGTAAAAACATCATCGCCCTGTCCGTTTCACTTTTAAACAATGTAGAAACGCTTTGAACGTCATTATTTAGCAGAATTGCACTTCAACAACCGGCTATCCCTTTCCTCGAAAATCAGTATTATTCAATGTCTTTTTCTTTCGTTTCGTTCATTCACCGAATTTTTCACACGTAAAAGAGCATTCCACGCCATTCAAATTACACTGATAGGAGTAGAAGACATATGCAGCAACCTCCTGAGTTAAGACAGGTTCTCTCAAAATATCCGCTCTCCCTTGCAAATGTGCTAACGGGAACGGAAGGGCTTGATACCCCTGTCACAAAATTCGGGGTGCTCGACGCGCCGGACGCAACCATGTTTGTGCAGGAGCATGAGTTGGTTGTCACCACCGGTTATATTTTTAATAATAACGAGGCTCTTCTGCTCGACGTTGTGAAGCAACTGATCCATAAAAAGGCGGCGGGCTTTGGAGTAAAACTGGAACGAAAGTACATCAACATCCCCGCAAACATTATCGAGTATGCCCGCGAACATTCTTTTTCCATCATTGCCCTGCCGCTGTCCATCACATGGTATGAGCTTGCCAGTATCCTGTTCTCATTTGGAATTAACAATACCGCGCAAGCATCAGACAGCAGTTTTCGAAAGAAAAATGTTTATAACACTGTGGAGTACTTCTTTTCCTCGATGAAAAGTCTGGTCGATATTTCGCAGATTCCAACTCTTATTTATGAGTTTTTCGGCTTATCCTGCTTGATTTACAACATCAATAACAGCACGATCATATCCTGCCCGGAGAACACCAACCTATCGGGCGATATCGACATGACCATCCGGGAGTTTGAAGTTCGAAACGCAAAAATCGAGAACTCAAGCGAGCTTTATCGTCATTATCTGATGAGCGGTCAGTCCCTGCTTGTGAGCACACTGGCCTTTAACAATGTTTATTTCGGTCATATTATTATTGTCGAAAGCCCCAACCAAATATTGGACGACGAAACACTGGAAGAATCGCTGCGCTACATTCTTTTAATGATTCGACTCCGCTGCCGGGATGTTTTTGAATTGACTCGAAACGATCTAGTTATCCGCAACAACCTGATTCTGGATTTTATCGCCCACCCGCACGAAATCAAAGATATCGTAAGGATCCAAGCGCTTGCCGGAGAATATGGTTTAGTGCTTCAAAAAATGAATTATCTGATACAGTTCAGCCCTGACGTACGCAATAATTCCGAATTAAATCCACAGCATAAAATCACAAGTACAGTTTTGGAACTGATCCCAAAACTTTATAATTTGTATTCCGTCATTTGCGGCTGGAAAAATGACAATTTGTTCTTCTGCATTATTCCATATAAAGATGAGGCGCACGGCAAAAAGCTGCTCACAAAAATTACGTCGTTCATTCAAAGCCGGATTCCGGAAGTCAGCCTCAAATTTGGCGTTAGTATGCCTACGGACATCAACAGCACGAGCATTGGTTATCAGCAAGCCGGCGCAGCGTTGCGGATTGGAAAAGATAACGATCTCTCCATGAACGTCATCTTCTTCGATCCGTTTGATTTGCGCAATTTCCTGACAGAACCGCAGTTGATTAAACACTTCAATGATTACTATGAAAAATATCTAAAACCAATTGAAGAATATGATAATGCGCATGATGGAACACTCATGAAAACGCTCCGTATGTATTTTGAGAAAAATCGCGAAATTAAGCCATGCGCAGACGCTTTGTTCGTGCACCACAACACCATCCGATACCGGTTAGAGCAAATTTCTCAAATTGCGGGGATCGATTTTTCAGACCGCAACACCAATATGATGTTGGCGCTCAGCACCCTGCTTTATCCGTTTTTGGATCGTTCGTTATGAGTTCGATTCAGCAAAATTGCAATTTGTAAAAGGAGTTTTGATATGCTTTCGTGTGACACATTAGTAGCGTTAGGTTGCGTTACATCCTCTGGAAAAAACTTGTTTGCTAAAAATAGCGATCGCCCTCTCCAAGAATCTCAACCACTTGTTTTCTTTCCTGCTGCAAAACATCCGATCGGCGAAACGCTGCATTGCACACATATAGATATTCCCGAAGCACCGCAAACATATGCTTTGATCGCATCAAAGCCATACTGGATGTGGGGTTGCGAAATTGGCGTAAATGAAAAAGGCGTCGTAATTGGAAACGAAGCCGAGGATTCCTGCCTGCCAACTGACGCGGCGGAGGGATTACTGGGCATGGATCTTGTAAGGTTAGCGTTAGAGCGCGGAGCATCCGCCTATGAAGCGATGCATGTCATTACTTCGCTATTGGAACAATGGGGGCAAAATGCAAATGCGCATGTAAGCGCAGAGTACCGCTATGATAACTCCTATATCATCGCCGACGCAGCAGAAGCATGGATTTTAGAAACGGCAGGCCGCAGATGGGTTGCTAAACGGGTAACGGATTTCTCCGCTATTTCAAACTGCTACAGCATTACAAACGAATACGACGAAGCCAGCGACGACATCATCTCTTTTGCGCGGGAAAATCGGCTTTTAGCGCCTGATGCTCCTTTTGATTTTGCGCAGGCCTACACCCGAATAGTGCTGCGCCAGCAGCGTGCCGTCCCCCGCTATCGTATGTTGCTGTCGCTTCTCTCGCGCCAACGCGGTGTTCTTAGTAGGGAGAGTGTTGTTTCCATCTTGCGAAATCATTTTGAGGGCGACTTGCTCGCACCTCGTTACAGCGCAGGCGAATCGCTCTTTGCCAGCGTTTGTATGCATGCCATGACAGAAAAAGACAGCAAGACTGCCGCTTCGCTGATCGTCACTTGGCACGATGTTCTTGGCATTCAATGCCGTCATTGCTTCTCCAACCCCTGTACATCCGTATATGTCCCAATCTATTTTACCGGTTATCTGCCAAAGAGTTTTCAGCAAGCAGACGGCAAGTTTTCGAGCGACTCCGCTTGGTGGGTTATGGAAAGGCTGCAAATCGCGATCAGCGCAGATTATGCCCGCTTTGCTCCAATCGTCAGGCAAGCGCTTGATGCGTTGGAAAGCAAGTTTAGCGCTGACGCAAAAACGACGGAAGATCAGGCAATCGCTCTTCTATTAGACAACAAGAAAGCCGATGCAAACGCCATACTCAATGCACTGATGGATCGCTGCGCAAACGAGCTTCTGGTTGTAGCAAACGCACAGTTTGAGCAAATCCGGAATGCATTGCAAAACGACGGTGGTCTTTACGGCAACCGCGCCGCATTTATCCGCACGTTCTGCCAAAACACGGGTATTGATTTCATCGACTCATGATGGGTCAGATGATTGATTATAATTAGGGTTCGTCACCAAAGCTTGATTCCAAAATTCATATAAGAAAGTCCACCTGGTTTTTTTACTCGTTTTTGAACGAACCTTTTTGTCATATTCTCAAACTAATGAACATTAACGAAAGCAGCACAATTGGACATGAAGATTATCTATTTGGATATAAGCAAAACCAACCTATCTTGAATAAGATTAAGCGGAAAAGACGGTAACATCTAGTGTTTCTCTCGAACATTTACGACAGTACTAGAAAAACAAGTTGGATGACGTTACAATGTGTTTCCATAAAGATGTTCAAATATGATTCTCTTGCTTGAACTTATACAACCGTTATTCGTGGCAATTTTTATGGGACTCCTAGGAAAAATTTCTTCGTTCTTTTGCAAACATGCTTGCTCTGTTGGTTACTGCTTGTTTGATATGTATTGTTATCACTTACAGCTAATAATGATTAAAAGTTTTATACTTTAAATTCCTGCTGCGGATGTTGACAGCACACCAGTTCATCTGCATAATAAATTCAA
>QKAN01000229.1 GCA_003246365.1 Clostridia bacterium | reverse complement strand
TGCAGTACGCAGGTGCGCACTGCTGCGCGGATGGCTGCATTCATACCCGGTGCGTCGCCGCCGCTTGTGAGGATGCCGACTCGCCGAATTTTGTGTTCCATGTTCTGATATCCTCTCTTGTTTCTAAAATCCGTTGAACGGATTTTGTGTAATCATGCTTTTCTTGATCGGTTTCCTCACGCTTGCGTTTGCGGCGGAGGAGACGCAATCCGTAAAAAATTAAAATCCCACCCCATTATTGTTTATCAGTATACTACGCGAAAAAAGAAAACACAATTTATTAGAAAGAAAAACTAGAAATATTCTCAAAAATGCAATAAACAAATATAAAACTTGCAAAAATAATCAACAGAATGATGATTAAAAATCAAAAAAACATGGAATTACGGGCTCGAAAATTTAACATGCAAAAAACAATGCAGCCGAAAATGCGAAAAAACAAGCATTAAAAACGCTGTAATATGGTAAAAAGATATATAAAAACAGCGAAAACACGAAATTTCGAATCGTTTTATGGCAACGGTTTCTCCGACGAAATTCGATCCAGTCCTGAAAATAAATATTTGCAAGAAATACTAGACAAGGCTTCATAATGACGATACAATGTTTTTGTAATTCCACAGATATTCTTTTCAAACATCAATTCTAACAACAATTTAAGGAGGCCAACAACACATGGGTAAGTATGATATTCTCGTTGACGAAATGGAAGCCAAACTGCGTCCGCCGACGATTGGGCTGAAACCCTACGAGGCGAAGGTGATTCCGCTGACCACCGGTGAAGACATGCTTGTTCGCACCGCGACGCGCGAAGAAGTCGACATGGTTCTGCAAGGAATCAAGGTTCTTTTAGACCACCAGAAGGACTTCTATGATATCGTTTCCGCACGCATTGTTGCGGAATTGCTTGGCATGCTGCGTTACCGCGTTCAGGACGAATACCTGCTCATCGGCGCGGTGGACGGGGAAATCGCCGGCATCGTCAACGGCCGCTTTGTCAATGAAAAAGTCGGCATGAGCTATCACACCATGACGCTCAAGCGCGGCGCTCGCGTCGGCGCGCAGCTTTTTGCCGCCAAGATGGAATATCACTTCGATTATATGAATCAGGACGAAGTCTGGATCGTTGCGGAAAGCCCGAACGGCTTTAAGCGTTGGATGATCGAGTATGAACTCGAATCCCGTCCGGAATGCCCGCACGAACTCGGCGGCGTACCCACATTCGTTCTTACCCGCGCGCTTTGGGAAAAACACAAGGCAAACAAGAACGTCGGCATTCGCCCCGCGTTTGAAGATGTGATCGAGGCCAACAAAGTCGTACATATGCCGGAAACGATCAACGTCTGATTCGATTGCAGGATTGCGCGACTGCTTTTTTAAGCGCGCGCAGGAAGAAAGGAAGAAGCTAATGAGACAGGTTGGAATCGTTGGCGTTGGTCACACCAAGTTTGGAAAGACGAACGGGACGTTTCTTGAGATGCTCTGCGAAGCGGCGCTGCTTGCCATGGATGATGCGGGGGCAAAAACCGGACGCAGAAATGTGATCGATCAGGTGTTCGTGGGTTCCATGGGTGCGGGCATGGTCAACCGCGTCAGCGGCGCGGCGAGCGCGGTCGTGGATTCTCTCAACATCCGCCCAGCGATGGCGGAAACGGTTGAAAACGGACCGGCATCCGGCGCGTCCGCTGTAAAACTCGGCGTGATGGCGATTGCCAGCGGCATGTGCGATTGTGTACTCGTCATCGGCGGCGAGGCAATGCGCGAAGTTTCCGGCTGGGAAGGCACGGATTTCGTTGCCACAATGCTTCATCCGACGGCGGAGTATAAATATGGCCTTACACTGCCCGCGTTTGCCGGCATGTTCACCCGTCTTTGTATGAACCGATTCGGGGTGGAGAGCAAAGACCTCTCCATCGTATCTGTAAAAAATCATGATAACGCCTGCCATAACCCCGTGGCGCATATTCAGCGCCCTGTGGTGCTGGAGCGCATCACGAACCCCGCATACATCAACGCGACGAATCCGATCGTGGCCGATCCACTGCGGCAGTTTGATATGTGCCCGGTGTCCGATGGCGCGGCCGCCGTGCTGCTCGTCGCAAAAGATAAGCAGGATGAACTCGGATTCGGCGATAAGATGTTTGTCCGCGTTGCGGGCATCGCTTCTGCGACGGACACACACGTGGTCGCCAACCGTGAAAACCCGAGCGACCTGCTTGCGGTTCGCCTCAGCGCAGAAAAAGCCTATCAGATGGCCGGTATGAAGCCAGAAGACATAGACGTTGCCGAACTGCACGACGCGTTCCAGATTCTCGAAATCGAGGAGAGCGAAGAAGCGGGTCTCTTCCCGCGCGGACAGGGACACATTGCTGCGCGCAACGGAGACACAGCGGTCGGCGGCAAGATGCCGATTAACACCTCCGGCGGACTCAAGGCAAAAGGCCATCCGCTGGGTGCAACGGGTGTTTCGCAGATCATCGAACTCGTGCGCCAGCTGCGCGGCGAGGCCGAGGGCCGTCAGGTAGTCGGCGCGAAAACAGGCCTGGCCGTTAACTTCGGCGGGTTTGGCAACAACGTCGTTTCGACGATTGTGACCACGAAGTAAGGAGGGAATCAATATGGAACAGATGTACGCCTATCAATGCTTAAAATGCGGAAAGCTGCACCATCCCCGTTACGTCGTGTGTCAAAATCCGGACTGCGACGGGCGCGAATTCGAGCCCGTGCCGCTCGGCGGCAAATGCAAATTGCTGACTTGGACGCGCGTATATAACCTGCCGGAAGGATATATGATGCCTTGGTTGCACTTTGGCGTTGTCGAGTTTGAAAACGGCGTCCGCGCAACCGGTCAAATCGGCTTTGACGAAGGCATTGAAAGCGGAATGGAACTCGTTGCCGATGTTGGCGTCGTTCGTACGCGCCGCATACTTTATAAAGAAAGCATCGACTGCGAAGAATACGGCTTCGTTTTCCACAAGCCGTAACGAACAATGATCGCAACAGCCGTTTGCAGCCACCTTCTTACGCTATCCAGGGAACACACGATGCTCGGCACGGTGCATTCCGTGTTTGACCACGCGGTGAATCTGGAGATTGAGGGAAGATATGGGCTCATCGGACTGATTGCGAGGGAAAAGGCCCTAACGCCGTATGCGGTGTCCGTGCGGACGGCACAACCGTTTTTAGAGACGGATGTCCGCGCGGGCATGGCGGCGGCGATCTGCGGCGGTCGGATTACGATTTCGCAGGCGGCGCTTGAGATCGACCTGAACAATTGTGAACCGGTCGACCTAAGCTGCGATTCAATCGAAATTCGTTATCCGGATGCCGGAGCAGCCCTGTTAAAAAGCCGGGTTGCCGAAGCGTTGCGGGAAGCGGACGTCGATATGAGCCTTGCGTCGCTGGCAATCGGCGGCGAAGGGAATGCTTATACCCGATTTCTCGCACCGCGTCTTGAAAACCTGTATGCGGCTGTTTCCGCGGGAGCGACGGAAGCGGCCGTGTCCGCCGCAATGCGGATTGCCGGTTGCGGAATGGGACTAACACCTTCGTCAGACGATTTTTTGTGCGGGTATCTGACGGCGGTTTGCCTCATCTACCGAATGCAGAAGCGGGAACATCTCCGCGGGATGCTTGCGCGCATGGCGCAGGCGGCGGCGGAGCGGACAAACCGCGTGAGTGCGACATTTCTATTACAAAGCGGAGAAGGGCTGATGAATCTTGCCGTCCGCGATTTGTATCGATCTACCTTTCAATTCATAGACGAAGCCGCGGCAGAACGGGCAATCGGGCGCGTTCTGGACATCGGCTCCACATCCGGCGCGGACATCCTGACAGGGCTTATGCTCGCGCTGATGCAGCACAACGGAGGGAACGAACCGTGATTAAACTGGAAATCAGAAAAAACGCTTATTTTGATTCTGTCACCCTCATGCTCATTTCGAAAGAACTCAAAAAACTGGACGGCGTGACGGAAGCGCTCGTCGGCATGGGGACGGATCTGAACAAGGAGATAGCACAGAACATCGGCGTTTCAACGCCGGAACTGGAAAATGATGTAGGCGCGAACGATTTTTTTGTAGCCGTAGCCTGCAGCAACGAAGAATCTTTTGCAGCGGTACTTTTAAAGGTTGACGAACTGCTGAACAAAAAGAGCGAATCCAAAGCTGCGGCGTACATGCCGCCGACGTTGGACGGCGCGCTGAAGATCGATCCCGCGTTAAATATGGCGGTCATCTCCGTGCCGGGCAAACACGCGGCGGACGTTGCGCAGAGTTGTCTGGATAACGGCATCAACGTTATGCTGTTTTCGGACAACGTGACCATTGAAGAAGAAAAAGCGCTGAAGACATACGCTTACGAACACGAGCTGCTCATGATGGGACCGGATTGCGGAACGGCGATCATCAACCATGTGCCGCTGGCGTTTGCAAACGTGGTTAAGAGCGGAGATATCGGCATCGTAGCCGCGAGCGGTACCGGAACGCAGGAAGTTTCCAGCATTATTGATCAGTTGGGCGGTGGCGTGAGTCAGGTACTCGGAACCGGCGGACGCGATTTAAAAAAAGACATCGGCGGTCTGATGATGAAGCTCGGCCTCGACGCACTCAAAAACGACCCCAAAACAAAGATTATTACGCTGATCAGCAAACCTCCGGCAAAGGAGATTGCAACTGAGGTGCTTGGCCTCGCGGCAAAGGCGGGAAAACCCGTCGTTGTTTGCTTCATCGGCGGAGACCGCAAAGAGATCGAATCCTTCGGTCTCACGGCGGCGGTGTCGCTGGAAGACGCGGCGCATAAAGCTGTTGCGCTCAGTCGTGGAGAGGCGGTTTCGGACTATACCGGTTTTGCGATGGGCGAGAGAAAAGCCGAATCGCTGGCAATTGAGATTGCAAGTAAGTTGGCGAGCGGGCAGAAGTATGTGCGCGGGTTCTATACCGGCGGCACGCTTTGCGACGAGGCGATGAAGCTCATGATCGGCAATCTCGGGCATATTTACAGCAACATTCCGCTGAATCCGGAAGACGCGCTGGAAGACCCCAAAGGTGGCAAGAGCAGGGAACATACGTTCCTCGATTTCGGGGACGATGCGTTCACCGTTGGCAGGCCGCATCCGATGATCGATCCAAGTCTCCGCGCGGAACGCGTGGTGACAGACGGAAAAGATCCGTCCTGCGCGGTGATCATGGCGGATTGCGTAATCGGCTATGGGTCGCATCCAAACCCGGCGGAGGATCTGGCCGAAGCGATCAAAACGGCGAAAGCCGAGGCGGAGCGCGAAGGGAGACACCTTTGCTGTGTCTGCGCGGTTTGCGGAACAGAGGGAGACCCGCAGAGCCTGTCGAAAACGCAAAAGCAGCTTTCCGATGCGGGCGCGGTCGTTCTGCCGAGCAACGCGCAGGCAACGCGCTTTGTTTCCCGTATCCTTGCGAATCTGCGTCAGGAGGGATAAGCTATGTCGAAACTCAACGAATTATTCGAACAGAAATTGCATGTCGTCAACTTTGGCATCGAATCGTTTTACGACGATCTTGTGAGCCAGAAAGTGGACGCGGTTCACGTGGACTGGAAACCGATTGCGGGCGGAGACAAGGTTGCCGCAACCAACCTGCGCAAGCTAAAGAAACCTGAATTGGCGGCAAAGATAGACGCGGCGAACAAGGAAGCGCTGGAGCGAATCCTCTCCGCGCAGCCGACGATTGTCGGACTCGGTGTGGCGGGAGAAGTTATCCCCGGCATGACGAAAAAGACGATTTTGCACGCGGGACCTCCGGTTACATGGGCGCGCATGAGCGGACCGCAGCGCGGCGCCGTAATGGGCGGGCTGATTTACGAAGGACTTGCAAAAGACATAAAAGAAGCGGAAACGCTTGCCGCGAGCGGCGAGATTGCGTTTGATCCATGCAACATGCACGATTCGGTCGGCCCCATGGCTGGCGTCGTCACCTACAGCATGCCGGTCTGGATTCTCGAAAACAAAGCCTTCGGCAACCGTGCTTATTGCACGATCAACGAAGGCCTCGGCAAGGTTCTGCGATTTGGCGCGTTTGACGAAGAGGTGCTGACAAGGCTCAAATGGATGGAGAAAGAACTCTATCCGGTGCTCAAAGAAGCACTCGCCATCAAAGGATCGATCGACGTGAAGGTCCTCATCGCAAAGCTGTTACAGATGGGTGACGAGGCGCACAACCGAAACGAAGCGGGCACCTCGCTGCTGATTCGCGAACTGGTTCCTGCGATTATGAGCTGCGATAAAACCATGGAGCAGAAGATTGCAGCATTCAATTTCATCAACGGCAACAACCACACGTTCCTGAATATCTCGATGCCGGCAATGAAGTGTACACTTGACCCGATCTTCGATATTCCGTACTGTACGGTGGTTGCAACCATGTGCCGCAATGGTACGGATTTCGGCATCCGTATCGCGGGCCTTGGCAAAAACCGCTGGTTCTCTGCTGAGGCGGAACTCGTCAAAGGCTTGTATTTCCCCGGATATGACGAGAGCGACGCGGCGCGCGACCTCGGCGACAGCTGCATTACGGAAACGGCGGGAATCGGCGGGTTCTGCATGGCGGCTGCTCCGGCGATTGTGCAGTTTGTCGGCGGTCAGGTGAGCGACGCGATCAACTACTCCACAAGCATGTATGAAATCACCGTCGGCGAAGGCCGTGCCTATAAGATCCCCGCGCTCGATTTTCGCGGCAGCGCAACGGGCATCGACATCCGCAAGGTGATGGAAACCGGCATTCGCCCGATTATCAACACGGGTATTGCGCACAAAAATCCGGGCGTCGGGCAAGTTGGCGCCGGCATTGTACACCCACCGGAAGATTGCTTTAAACAGGCGATCGCCGCCTGCGCCGAAGCATGGGCGGAATAAAACAAGACACTCGTCTTCTATTACGGGGACATGCACTATATGACATAAATTTTACTTCAGGAGGCAAATCAAATGAGCAAATGGTCTGATATTAAAATGTATGATCTCACGATCCCGATCGGTATCTGCACGCCGGCATGGCCGACCTATGAACCGCTGCAGATGAAGTTTTTCAAGCGTTTAACGCCCAACGGCGCAAACGGACAGCTGCTGACGCACAGCAACCACGTCGGCACCCATCTCGACGGCCCGCTGCATTTTGATACTGCGGGACGCGATATTGCGAGCATTGAACTCACGCGCCTCTGCCGCCCCGGCGTCGTCGTTGATCTGAGCGATCAGGCGGAAGATTTTGGCATCTATACGCCGCAGGATATCGAAAAGCGCGTTACCGTAAAAGAAGGCGACGTACTCATCATCAACACCGGCTATCACGTTTATGGTTGGGACAGTCCGACCGCGGACGAGCGCCGCTATATGCTGCGTCACCCCGGCCCGTCGCTGGATTTCATCCAGTGGGTTCGCGATAAGAAAATCAGTTGGATCGGCGTGGACTGCGGCAGCGCGGATCACCCGATGAACACGAAGATTCGCGACTGGGAACCCATGGAAGCCAAGAAGTGCGACGAAATCTTCCAGAAAAAATATGGCAAGACGCTCGATGAGGTCTATCCATGGCCGGAGCATTATCAGGCAATGCATATTGAGCTCTTCTGCAAACCATATGAAGCAATCCATGCGGAATGTCTCGGCGGCGATATCGAGCAGCTTTCCAACAAACGCTGCGTCATCGGTATTTTCCCGTGGAAACTGGTGGAAGGCGAAAGCTGCATCTCGCGCGTCGTTGCGTTCGACGGCTTTGACGATGTATAATCGAATATAATAAGAGTCGAGCGGCCGGGGCGGTTTCCCGTTCCGGCCGCAAATGATAAAAAAATAGGAGAAGCGAACGAATGGAACAATTCCTTGCGATCCTGCTTGTTCTTGCTGTGGCCGCAGCGTTTTACGGAGTCAATTTCCTAAAGAAAAAGAAAATGTATCCCGCATGCGACAAATTTGCGCAATTGTACTGTGAACTGGCGGATAATTTACTGGATGATCTGCACGGAATGGCAAACCTGAACGTAGAGACGCTTGCTGGCGGACTGTTCCAAATTCGTCCTATGAATCAGCAGCCGGAGGCAATTCGTTCGGCATTTGCCAAAACGATTGACGAAGATGTGCTGGCAAAGCTTCGGGAATTGTTTTTTCTTCGCGATGAAATTCAAGCGGAGGCGAGCAACGGTAGTTTCGCAAAAGACAAATACAACGCAATTACCAATCAATTGTTTGACTCTATCAACACCTATCTTTCCATCATAAAAGACCCTACGCAGAATCTTTCCTCCAAAGATTTGGAACAATTTCACTTTTTCATGCAAAAACAAGTTCATATTCGAAATATTACGTTCCCGGCTGTTGTGTCCCGCTCTTGCGCTGCAGGTATCGCAGTTTAAAACGTTCTACCGCATATCATAATAAGAAAGATCATTATGCGGCTGTTGTTTAAATGTTGATATATACAATTATTCTGAATAGATATGCTCTTTTGCTTGATTCAGAATCTCATATCGTGTAAGATAGCGAAAATGATTCGCATATGGGGAACGGACATATATAGGGAATTTCATCAAAGCGGCAACTTGAAAACAGGCCATTCTTTGGGTATGAAAGCTATGATACGCGATGTACTCTGAGAAAAATCTTGCTAATTTTGGCGTTATCGGCAAGAATGATGGTAACACAATCAAATCCTTTTATAAAACCATCCGTCAAAAATCTACCCGGCGAATATTCACCCCCTTAACTTGGGTTATCCAGAGCGGATGCTCTTGATAATAGAGAGAAATGGAGACCTAATTATCCAAATACATTAGGAGGTAATTCAATGGAAAAGAAAGTCGAAGGCATTTACGATGGCTTTAAAGAACTCGGAACCGGTAAAATGATGGTTCTGGGTCTCCAGCACGTATTTGCAATGTTTGGAGCCACGGTTCTTGTTCCGATCATTTGTGGGATGTCCATCTCTGTTACTCTGTTCTGCGCTGGTATTGCAACCATTTGGTTCTTCTTTATCACGAAGAAGAAAGTTCCTGTATTTCTTGGTTCTTCGTTTGCGTTTATCGGCGCAATTCTTGGAGCCGCCGGCACGCTGGGCATGCCGTATGCAACAGGCGGTATCGTTTCTGCGGGCTTGACCTATGTCGTGTTTGCGCTTCTTTTCTTGATCTTTGGAGCAAAGCGCATCATGAAACTCTTCCCGCCGGTCGTAACCGGCCCGATTATTATGTTGATCGGTCTTGGATTGTCTTACTTTGCATTTAACCAGGCATCCAACAACTGGATCCTTGCAATTCTGACGATCATCATCGTAATCGTAGTCAACATTTGGGGCAAGGGCATGGTGAAGATTCTGCCCGTACTCATCGGTATTTTCGGTTCATACATAGTTGCCTGCATCGTTACTGCGATTGGCCCGGCATGGGTTAATTTCGAAGGGTTGAAGATCGCGAGCTTTTCCGATGTATTGGCAGTACCGCCGTTCTTCCTTCCGAAGTTTGACTTCAGCACGATGCTTACCTTCATCGTGGTCGCTGTTGCTGCTCTGGTTGAGCATATCGGCGACATCTGCGCAATCGGCGCAACCTGCGGTAAAAACTTCATCGCCGATCCTGGTCTGACCCGTACGCTCCTTGGCGACGGTATCGGAACCTCGATCGCCGGCATGCTGGGTGGTCCGGCGAACACCACATACTCCGAGAACACCGGCGTTGTTGCTCTTACGAGAGTTTATGATCCGAAAGTCATGTTCATTGCAGCTTGCATCGCGATCATTCTGTCGTTTGTCAGCATCTTTGAAGCATTTGTCAACACGATTCCCGCGGCGATTATCGGCGGTATTTCCATCGTGCTTTACGGCATGATTACTGCAACCGGTGTCCGCACGGTCGTTGAGAGCAAAGTTGACTTCAAAAACATGCGCAATGTTCTTGTTGCGGCGTTGATTCTTGTTACAGGTCTCGGCATTCAGACGAGCTCTGCAATGGGATCCAATTCAGCCGAGTTGGCATGGGGCGCTGTCAAAGTTGGCTCCCTGAGCTTCTCCGGTCTTGCAACAGCCGCAATCGTTGGTATTGTCGTCAATGCCATCCTGCCCGGCAAAGATTACGAATTCAGCGAGGAAGCATAAGCTGAATCGGAATCGATTCCAACACCAGACTCCATTTCTCATACAGCGAGGACGGCGGATTTCCGCCGTCCTCTGTGTTTGTTGCTCAAGCCTCTAGCTGCTGCTGAAGTGCCAGTATCTCAGCCTCAAGCGCTTGTATGCGCTCTGAATCCGTTAAAACCACAACTCCATCTCGCAGAAAGAAGCCGTTTTCATACGCATCTCCGATCGCGACCGGACGGTCGCTTATCGAAATGCCGTCCATTCCGAAGGGGAGAGGACCGACGATTATGTTGATGACTAAACCGTTTTCGACAATCGCATAATTCATGTTGCATCCTCCTTACGCCGCAAGATGGTTTCGAACGATCACGATGCCGGAGCCGCCTGCAAAACCTAATTTGGAGGTTCCATTATATGCCGATGCGCCGCCACCGCCGCCGGTGTTTGTTGAACCCGCAATTCCGGTGTTTCCGCCGCCGCCAGCACCGCCGTAACCAAACTGGTAACCGCCGGCGCCACCGCCTGCATATAATGTGCCTGCGGCTTCTGCAAACTCACGCGTCGTAGTACTCTGACCTGCGCCGCCTTCCGGGCCTTGACCGTTGCTGCCGTCCGAACCGCCGTTTGACGAGTCCGCAGAGCTGCCGCCGCCGCTGCCACCGCTGCCGCCTGTGCCGCGCGGGCTACCGTATGACGAACCGCCTGTACCGCCGTTTGCAAAGTATATATCCTGATTAAATGCCCAGGATTTTCCGCCGGTTCCTGCAATCCCCGTATATGGGCCGGCGCTGCCGCCTGCACCTACGACAATCGGGTATCCAATTCCTGCCTGCAAAATAATGCTGCTCCATGTTCCGGTATATCCGCCGCCACCTCCGGCGCACCATGCGCTTCCGCTCTGACTTCCGGCGCCGCCACCGCCGCCGCCGACAACAAACAAGTCGATCGTGACGTTTTTTGCAAAGACCAGCGTGCCGCTGGTTAGGAACTTTATGCGCCGGTTTCCATCGCCATCGTCAATCAACGTATAGGTGCCGGTATATGTGAAAGTCGGCAATTTGTTTTTATTAACTCCGCCGCCTGTGCGGACGATTACCGGACAAAGAAACAGCATAGCCGAGAGCGCGAAGAGAACCTGGCGCATGAGCCACCAGGACTTTGCCTTGCGTGTTCGCGCAAACATGCCATAGTGGGATAATTCACGAATGCTCAATATAAATCCCCCCTGACAACGACGCGTACGGGAAGATCGATTTCCGGAACGTCTCCAAACGCATTTAATGTGATGCTCCCTTCGGCCTGACCGCCGTCCTGTATGTTTGCCGCCTGAAGCGCGTCCAGCTCGTCCTCCGTGATGGTTAACCCTGGCAGCAATTCGACTGCTGTTGACGATTTAACGCCCGTTACGGCGAGCGTATAGACGTTGTCCACCCAGTTTGCTGCCAGCAATGTTTCCTCGTATAGCGTCGATTTTGCTGCAGCAAGAATCGAATCCGGGGATAAAGCGTCTTCACCCTCAACAGCATGCTGCGAGGCGTGCGAGAGGGGAGCGCCGATGTTTCCCTCAACTAAGGGAATAATGGGCTTGTTGCGGATATATGCATCCAGCGTATCGTCGGTTTCTGCCCAGTCCGCTTGTACGTTGAGTTCGCCGATGTCGGTGTCGATGCGTTCCGCCGCCGCAAGAGCCGAAGCAGCGGCTTCATTTGCGATTCGTGCTGCCTCAATCAACGGGGGATAGGCCGCGTTAGCGCGAATGATATCGCCGCTGATCAACGATTTTCGGCAGCGAAAGTCGAAACGTGTGCTGGTTACCAGCGTTTCATTGTTATCGCCGCTGTAAATCTGCACATCCGCGCTGACGTTTCCCGCACCATATGCTGTTGGCAGAAGCGTAACATCGAACGTGCCGGGATCATCTGTTTTAACAATGCCGCTCGTTTCGTCCTGCATGGCAAAACCGCTGCTCGATGCAAATGCAATATTGATTTTGCAAGCATCAAGAATCAACGGGTCGCCGTTGTTGAGAAGAGCGACATGCAGAATGTTTCCCGTGTCGCCCTCGACCACCTCGAATGGACGAAACGGTAGCGTTCGCATCATGTCGAGCGTGATGGAATAATCTTTGGTTTGCATACTTTCCTCCTTGTGAAAGAATGATCAGGGGTATCCGAGTCGATTATCATTCATTCAGCAGGAAGAAATTTATCGGAATACTGATTAGAGTATTTCCGATAATCCGCAACGCAAAGAAAAACGGACACCACATTGAGCGGTGCCCGTTTTGCCGTCATTTCGATGACTTCTTGAGGAAGGATATTAGGCTATTCTGTAAAGCCTGCGGCAGAAAACACATGCTCAACAGAAGAGAAAAAACGAATTAGAAATCGACTTCGGTGTCGTAATAGCAGGCTTTCAGCAGCTTTTCCATTTCAGCGGGCATAATTGCGCGGGGGTTGGAACCGGTGCAAGCATCGCCAACTGCGAGTTCGGCAACCTTCGGAAGCTTTTCGAGGAATTCTTTTTCGTCAATGATGCCGCCTTCATAATCCTTGATGCCATCCGGAATATCAAGCGCCTTGTTCATGTCGCGAAGGTGTTTAACCAGCGCAGATACCGTTGGGGCCAGACCAAGATGCGCTGCAATTTCGCCGTAACGCTTTGCCGCTTCGGGATTCTTGCTGTTAAACTGGATAACCTTGGGCAGATACATTGCGTTCGCGCAGCCGTGCACGATATGTCCGCCGCTGTAAGCCGCGCCGGTTTTATGAGCCATAGAGTGCACAATACCGAGCAATGCATTGGAGAACGCCATTCCGGCGAGGCACTGCGCGTTATGCATGCTAGCGCGCGCTTCCATATTGCCACTATAAGAGGGGATCAAATACTCGCTGACCATTTTGATCGCATGCAGTGCGAGCGGATCGGTATAATCGCAATGCAGCGTGGAAACATAAGCTTCAATCGCGTGTGTCATCGCATCCATGCCGGTATGTGCGGTGAGCTTCTTCGGCATGGTTTCCGCAAGATCCGGGTCGACGATTGCTACGTCGGGGGTGATGTTGAAGTCGGCCAGCGGATATTTCACGCCCTTCTGGTAATCGGTAATAACGGAGAATGCCGTTACTTCGGTAGCAGTGCCGGATGTGGAGGGAATTGCGCAGAAATGCGCTTTCGTGCGAAGTTCGGGGAAATTGAACGGGATGCAAAGCGATTCAAACGTGACATCCGGATATTCATAAAACGCCCACATAGCTTTTGCCGCATCAATCGGGGAACCGCCGCCAATGGAGACGATCCAGTCCGGCTGGAATTTGCGCATGGCTTCCGCACCGCGCATTACGGTTTCAACGGAAGGATCCGGCTCTACGCCTTCAAACAGCGCAACTTCCATTCCGGCTTCCTTCAGATAGGCTTCTACGCGATCAAGGAAACCAAACCGTTTCATCGATCCGCCGCCGACGACGACGATGGCGCGTTTGCCTTTGAGTGTCTTGAGTGCTTCGAGAGAACCTTTACCGTGATAAAGATCACGGGGTAGTGTAAAACGTGACATATGCATACTCCTCTGTAATCAGTAAAGTAATATCGGTTAACGACTATCGATAATATAGCATCGATATAAGCGCGTGTCAATGGGTTATCGATATTTTTCGAAATTTTTTGTGTTTGATTCAAAATAGAGCAAAAGAAGTGAAATCCAATGAGGACTGATGAAAAAAACAGCACAAAAAAGCGCCCTTGTGGGCGCTCTTGAATTTTTGTGGGTTTTAGTCGTTCAGCTTTGAGCCAAGTCGTTCTGAAAGATGCTTGGAGAGCAGAGCGAGGGAAGCGGCCATGTTTTCATTTTGCACGAGAATGCCATCCGGTGTGTTCAGATGCACAGGGGCAAAATTCCAAATGGCGAGAACACCGCTGCCAACAAGCGCGTCGCATACGCTTTGCGCCTGCGATGCCGGAACCGTGATGATGCCGATATGAATGTTCATATTGCGGCAAATGCTTTCGAGTTTATTCATCGGCAATACTTGCTTGCCGGAGATTTCTCCACCCGTGAGATTTGGGTCAACATCGAACGCGGTAACAATACTCAGGCCATATGCTTCAAACCCGCGATAGGAAAGCAACGCACGACCAAGACTGCCGGCGCCGACGAGCACCGCGTCGTTGGAGTTATCATAGCCAAGCGTACGCTCAATTGCGGAGATCAGCTCGCTGGTCTGAAATCCGGTTTTTGGTTTTCCTGCGGTGTCGCTGACGGAGGCAAAGTCCTTTCGAACCTGGACCTCATTTAAACCAAGCTGAGCGGCAACGGTAGGCGCGGAAATGATCTCCGCACCGGAATCGCGGGCAGCACGGAGCGCCTGCAGATAATACGGCATGCGTTGCAGCGCTTGCTTGGAAATGGAAACTGGGATATGTTTTTCCATGGCGCACCTCCGGATACATTATCGATATTATAATACTGTTATTGCATGTTTGTCAAATAAATATAACAAACCGAAGCAATAAGGTGGTAATTCTGTTGCGTGAATAGCCCCAACGATTACCCAATTGCAACTATCATAACATAATTATATTTCGCCCGCCAGTGTTACGCATTCGGTAATGCTTTTTTATGAATAACGACAAGCGAATTTAACAACTAAATTCCTGAAGAATTAGGACAAATTTCGTTTACATGCGCTGTTTTGCATCTCCGAGATTGTTTTGATGCGTCGCGCGATATTTACGTGGGCTAACGAGAAGCTCCTGCCGAAAAACTTTTGCAAAATAACTGGGGCTGTTAAAGCCGGTTGCATAGCAAATGTCGGATACGCTCATATCGGAACCCGAAAGCAAACCGGCAGCGGAGCGAATTCGGTATTGCAACAGATAATCAATCGGAGAAGTATCCAGTACTTTACGGAAACAACGGTAGCATTCGCTTTCGCTGATGGAGGACGCAGAGGCAATCTGCGACACCGTAAGCGGCTCAGCATAATGCGCGTGAATGAACCCGAGCATTTGTTTGATGCGGACAGCGTCTTTGTTTTGAACCAAATCGGTCTCGCAGACGCGATCTTCAAGATGTTCGAGGAGTACGAGCAGCATCTGCATCAGCTCGACTTGCACAACAATTTCATATCCGAACCGATCGCTTACAAACGCTGAAAACGCTGATCGAAAACGATGAATCGCATCCTTCTGCCATGGAATTTCCGGACGCAGAACAACTTCCGGCAGTGCGGAACAACGGATCAACGGTACGATATAACGCTGTTCAATAATGCTTTGCGGGAAACCGGAAACAAGTTCGGGGGTAAAGAGCAGGCTGTTGATGCGGCAGGGAACGTCCTTATATCCGCGCTTGAGCTTATGCAGCACGTTGCAATTGACGAAGATTGCCTCACCGGGATGCAGAAGATATTCCGTTTCGCCGCAGAGCACGAGCGTGTCGCCTTCCGCAGCATAGATGATCTCGATTTCCTCGTGCCAGTGCCAAGGGATGTTACCGACGAGATATTTTCCCGGGTCCTCATCATAACCGGCGCAAGGGAAATTAGGCGTGCCGTGCTTTGTCAGCTCGTGCAGGTCGGATGAGACGTCAATGTCCAGCAACTGTAAGGCTTTCATGATGCAGCTTTTTCCTTCTGATATGAAGAATTGTGCTATTATGCAGCTCCATTATACAGATATCGAAACTGATTTGCAAGGATAATAACAATATGATAATTCAATGATGACGGACATAACGAAAAACCCGCCGGAATATTTTCCGGCGGGTTATGATATGGATTCTAACGTCGGTTTACTTCGGAATTAGATGTTAATTTCCTGAAGCGGGGTGCTTTGCGGTACGGGATGCTTAATCAGGAACCGCTCTGCCTGCTCGATTGAACGACCAATATGCTGCGCGGGATCGAGCTGTTCGAGAATTTCTTCGCGAGAGAGTGGGAAAGCTGGATCGTCGCCCAGACGCGCGGCAAGATCGTTTCCTTCGCCTTGCGATAATTTCGTTTTTGCCGCGAGCGAATGGGTGCGGATGATTTCGTGAAGCGCCTGGCGGTCGCCGCCGCGCTTAACGCCCGCCATGAGTAAGTTCTCTGTGGCGAGAAACGGCAAAGCGTCGCTGAGCATGCGCGCGTTCGCGGCCTCGTGGACGATTAACCCGGAAGAGACGTTCGCCATGATCCGCAAGATTGCATCTGTTGCCAAGAACGCTTCCGGCAGCGCGAGACGGCGGTTCGCCGAATCGTCCAGCGTGCGTTCCAACCACTGCGTGCTTGCGGTCATCGGGGCGTTGAGTGAGGTTGCCATCACGAAGCGGGAGAGGGAACAGATGCGCTCGCTCCGCATGGGGTTCTGCTTATAGGCCATTGCGGAAGAACCAATCTGTCCGCTTTCAAACGGTTCCGAAAGGATTCCGTCATGCTGCAGCAGACGGATATCGTCGCCGAATTTGTAAGCACTCTGCGCAATGCTGGAGAGCGCGTTTAACACGCGGCTGTCGAGCTTTCGCGGATAGGTTTGTCCGCTGACGTCATAGATGCGCTCAAAACCGAAATCTGAAGCGATTTTGCGGTTGAGTTCATCGATTTTATCCGTATCGCCGCCGAAAAGAGAGACAAAGCTCGCCTCGGTTCCTGTTGCACCGCGGCTGCCGAGAAAACGAAACGCGTTAAGCGTATCTTCAATTTCTTCAACATCCAGCCAGAGATCCTGCAGCCAGAGACAAGCCCTGCGACCGATGGTAACCGGTTGCGCCGATTGAAAATGCGTATAGCCAACGGTAGGTATTGCCTTTGTGCGCTCCGCAAATGCGGAAAGCGGCGCAAGAACGGCATAGATACTGTTGCGAATGCTGAGCAAGGCATCTCTTAGAATGATCAAATCCGCGTTGTCGGTGACATAACAGCTTGTCGCGCCCAGATGAATAATACCCGCCGCTTTCGGACAGACGAGACCATAGGCGTATACGTGTGCCATGACGTCGTGCCGTACAATTGCTTCCCGCTTTGCTACCGCATCATAGTCGATGTCGTTCACATGCGCGGCAAGCTCGTCAACTTGTTCCTGTGAAACAGGAAGACCCAGAGCGTGCTCCGCGCGGGCGAGACTCACCCAGAGTTTTCGCCAGGTTGAATAGCGCATGTCCGGCGAAAACAGCCGTTGCATCTCATCGGATGCATATCGACTGTTCAGCGGGCTTTCGTAACGATCCCGCATGACAGCTTACCTCACGATGATCGCATCGCGCGCCGCACCCACGGAAATGTTGGTAATCGGACAGCCGATGTTCTTTTCGATATAGTTCACATAATCTTGTGCGGCTTTTGGGAGTTCGTCAAATGTGCGGCATCCGGAAATATCGCACTTCCAGCCGGGCATGTATTCGATGACGGGTTTTGCCGCGCCAATTGCCGCAGGGAAGGGGAATTCGTCGATCTTTTCGCCATTCAACTCATATTGCACGCAAATCGGAATCTGATCCATGTAGGAAAGAATGTCGATTTTTGTGAGCGAAACCTCGGTTGCGCCCTGCATGATAACGCCATAGCGCGTCGCGACGATGTCCATCGGACCAACGCGACGGGGACGACCGGTTGCGGCGCCATATTCTGCGCCCGCTTCGCGCAGCTTTTCTGCTTCTTCGCCAAACCATTCCGCCGTGAACGGACCTTCACCAACGCAGGTGGAATATGCTTTCACCACGCCGATCACGCGGTCGAGTTTCGTACCGGGCATACCTGCGCCGATTGGCGCATATGCCGCGAGCGGAGCGGAGCTGGAGGTGTAGGGGTAAATGCCGAAATCGACATCCCGCAGTACGCCGAGCTGCGCTTCGAAGAGAATGTTCTTTTTGCCGTCCACGCTGCGCAGATAGGCGCCCGTATCGCAAATATACGGTTTGAGCTTTTCGCCATAGGTCATGAGCCAATCCCAGATCTCATCGACCGAATATGTTTTTCCGCCATAGACGTTTTTCAGCGTCAGATTTTTCCATTCCAGAATGCCTTCAAGCCGTTTTTTCAGATATTCCGGATAAAACAATTCGCCGAGCATGACGGTTTTCTTCATGTACTTATCGCCGTAAACCGGCGCAATGCCGCGCTTGGTGGAGCCGTATTTTGCGTCTGCGAGGCGCGCTTCTTCCAAAACGTCCTGATCGCGGTGATACGGAAACACGATTGGCGCGCGGTCGCTGACTTTCAGGTTCTCCGGCGATACATCGACGCCCTTCGCGCGGGTTTCGTCGATTTCTTCCAGTAGTTTTTCGGGGTCGATCACCGCGCCGTTACCCAGCACATTGACCACACCCTTGCGGAAAATACCGGAAGGGAGCAGGTGCAGCGCGAATTTGCCATATTCGTTGACGACGGTATGACCCGCGTTGTTGCCGCCCTGATAGCGGACGACTACGTCATAGTCCGCCGCCAGAAGATCGACCATGCGGCCTTTTCCTTCGTCGCCCCAGTTGATTCCAACGATTGCAGAGTTTGCCATGTTTTCGCTCCTTTCGCGTTCCAAGCGCTCAGTGGTTTGTTATATGTAAACTATTTATGATCCTGGTTACTGCTTTGCGCATATACGTCGTTTCCCAACAGGTCGAACGACACAATAACGGGGAATTCTTCCACCGTAAGGCGATAGACAGCCTCTGCGCCGAGGTCTTCGTATGCAATCAGGTCGCAGGCGGTAATTCGCGAGGCATAGAGCATGCCTGCGCCGCCGGTTGCGGCAAAATGCACTGCTCGGCCTTTCATTGCGGCGTTTACGGCGGCGCTGCGCGCGCCTTTTCCGATAATCTGACATACGCCATAGTCGATTAACGAGGGCGTATAAGCATCCATGCGTTTGCTCGTTGTCGGCCCGCAAGGGCCGATCACTTCGCCCGGTGCGGCGGGGCAGGGACCCGCGTAATAGACGCAGGAGCCTTTCGGAAGCGGAAGCGGTTCTCCGCGGCGGAGTTGCTCGGCAAAACGTGCGTGTGCCGCGTCGCGCGCCGTATAAATCGTACCGCTCAAGTATACCACGTCGCCGGCGCGAAGCTGCTGCAATTCCTGAAAAGGAACGGGAACCGGAAGATGATATTCCATATTCCTATACCTCCTCGCTCGCGTGACGGCAGGCATGACACTGAAGATTAACCGCAACCGGCAATCCGGCTATATGCGTCGGTTCCGCAGCCGCGTGAACCGCAAGAGCGCTCGTAGCGCCGCCGAATCCCATCGGCCCGCCGCCGAGCGCGTTAATCCTGTTCAACGCTTCCCGCTCAATTTGCGCAACATCATCTCGTGATGATGACTCGCCAAGCGGACGCAGAAGTTGACGCTTTGCGAGCAGCGCGCAGGATTCCATTGTTCCGCCGATGCCAACTCCGGCAACAACGGGGGGACATGCGGAAGCGCCAGCGTCCCGAACGGTGGTAACAATACAGTTTATGATTCCTTCGATTCCCGCGGATGGAGCGAGCATGAATACTCGGCTCATGTTTTCACTGCCAAATCCTTTGGGGGCAACGGTAAGCGTAATTTTATCGCCGGAAACAAAGCGCGCGTGCAGCACAGCCGGCGTATTGTCGCCCGTGTTGACGCGCGTAATCGGATCTAAAACGGATTTTCTGAGATATCCTTCGGTATAAGCTTTGGAAACGCCTTCGTTAACGGCGGCGTAAAGATCGCCTTCAATATAGACTTCCTGCCCGATATCGACGAATACGACGGCCATTCCTGTATCCTGACAAATCGGGCGGTATTTTTGCCGGGCTAGTCGTTGATTGTCTATGAGCTGATCTAAAACGGAGCGCGCCGCGCTGCCGTCTTTTTCTTTATCCCGAGCTGTGATGAGAGATGATTCCACATCCGGCGGCAGATTGCAGCATGCGTCTAAACAAAGCCTTCGTACGGGTTCGATCAGTTGAACGGCCGGAACGATACGCACGGTTTTCAGCACCTTTCTGCACGGAATAACGTGAATCACAAAAACAAATTATCGCATAGATTTCGTTTCTTTACAATATATAATTTTGAATATTGCAAGAAAATACGAAATATATGCATGATTATAACATAGATTCCAGCATTAAGAAAATCTCAATGCAAGATTAGAAACTGAGTTAGAAATGATTATCATTCTTAAAAATGCAGATAAGCGAAGAAAATTAGCTTCTCATGAAAAATTAATCTTTCGTCTATGGTTTGTTTGACGTTTTTTCACATTATGTCATGATTTCGTACTTGCCATCTTTCGATAAGTCTGTAAACTTAATGTATGCAGATAACGAACGAAACAAAACATGCGGATTTCGCGATGATATCCGTAATATTTAAAGCGTTGGGGACAACGAACTCAATTCGCATCGATGCAGCACAGGATCAGGTCGCGGCGGAAGAAGCGATTCAACGCGCGGAAAAACGGGTGCTTGCTCTCCATGACAAGCTATCGGTGTTTCAACCGGAGAGTGAATTGTCTCTGCTCAACGCCGCAGCCGGATGCAACAGCATACCGGTGAGCGAAGATACTATGTTTTTATTGTCCGAGAGTAAACGTTACTCCCGCTTGTCGCGCGGTGCATTTTCAATTTCGACGCGTGTCCTCAGCTCTCTTTGGAGTATTCATGCCAGATGCGGCACGATTCCGAGCCGCTCCGAGGTGGAGCATGCGTTGTCGTTGGTATCCGATGAAGACATTGTGCTCGACGAAGCCAACCAAACCGCGATGTTAGCCCGTTTTGGGCAAAGCGTCGACCTCGGCGCAATTGCAAAAGGCTATGCGGCGGATGAGGTTCGAAGAATTCTGTTGGAAGGCGGCGTTACAAGCGCGCTGATCAATCTGGGAGGCACGGTGATTTCAATCGGTGAAAGCCGCTATATAGGAATTCAACATCCCGACCGATTGACGGGAATTGCGATGGGGCGCGTTTCGCTGCGCGACCGCTGCGCCGTGACCTCCGGCGACTACGAAAGATATTATGAGGTGGACGGCGTTCGCTATCATCATATTGTAGATCCACGAACAGGATATCCGTCGCGCGCGGATATCAGGGGTGTTACCCTCATTGGCGAGAGTGCGCTGGCATTGGACGCAATTTCAACCGCAGTGTTTGTTTTGGGCGCGCAGCAGGGGTTGCCGCTGATTCAAGACGCGGGCGCGGAGGCGGTTTTTGTTACGCGTTCGCTGGATGTATTTTGCACAGATGGATTGAGGGATCAATTCGAGCTCTTTTCGACAAAATCCATCTAAACCGTAATTGCTGTTCAAACATTAATTACTAAAGTCAACAGCGTTACGATTTGCGACAACCTAGAAAGTGATATATGAAGAAAAAACTATTTCATAAAATTACAGCACTGACGTTGACGAGACGAATCATTCAGGTTCTTTCGCTTGTGTTGTTTCCCGGTTTATTTATTTCAACGTTTTCGGCGATCAAATCAATCTATACAGCTTTGATCGGCGGCACATTTAGCGCTGCCGCGCTGACGGGGCAGATTATTCTTGCGGTTTCGATGCTGTTGATAACGGCGATAATGGGTCGCTTTTTCTGCGGCTTTCTTTGCGCATTTGGCACATTGGGAGACTTTTTCTGGTATCTTGGGTCAAAATTAAAGGTACAGCGTCCGAAAATCGGCACCCGTAGCGACCGGTTTTTGAAGAAGCTCAAGTATGTGTTGCTTGTAATAATTGTTGTTTTCTTCTGGACGTTTGGCGTTTCGGCAATAGAAGGAACAAGCAATCCGTGGACCGTTTTTGGTATGCTTACAAACTTGAGCGGATGGACGAGTTTGTCGGTGATTCTCTCGATCGGCATGATTCTGCTTTTGCTTATCATGATCGGTTCTATGTTTATTGAACGGCTTTTCTGCCGCTATCTTTGTCCGCTCGGTGCGGTATTCGCGATTGTATCAAGATTCCGGTTGTTTAAAATTCGTAAACCCCGCCGGAATTGCGGCACCTGCCGTGCCTGCACAAAACGCTGTTCCATGGGAATTCCGCTTTATCGTGTCGATGTCGTAAAGAGCACAGAGTGCATCGATTGTATGAATTGTGTGGAGATATGCCCGCGGGATAACGCAACGGCTAATCCCAAACCGGCGTTTGCAGCGGCTGTTGCCGTAGCATCCATGGCAGGCATGTACTATGTTGGAAACATCGCGGGGAATGCGGTTGCGGAGCAACAGTATGCTATGGTTGCCGCGAGCGTAAGCAGCATTAACAGCGCGAATGTCGGCCCGTTTATTGACGGAACTTACTCCGGAAACGCAAAAGGCTATCATGGCAAAACAAGTGTTTCTGTTACTGTAGCAGGCGGGTATATAACCCAGATAACGGTTGTTTCCACCGGCGACGATATGGAGTTTTTCAATCAGGCAAAGGCGAGTGTAATCCCGGCAATCATCAGCTCGCAGAGCGTAGCGGTCGATACCGTGTCCGGCGCGACCTTCAGCAGCAACGGAATCATTGGAGCGGTGAAAAACGCGCTTTCCAATGCGCTCAACACATCTTCCGACGTCAACGTTGTAGAGCAGGATCAATCCGCGATTACACCAACGCCGGTTCTGACGCCGACGCCGACCCCGACGCCCTCGCCAACGCCAACCGCAACGCCGGAAGCAACCGCGACGCCCGAACAAACAAATGACGGCCCGATTTCGCTTTCCGACGGAACGTATTCCGGCTCTGGCACGGGATTTCGCGGCACGATAAAAGTAGACGTTACGGTGGCGAACGGATACATTACCACGATCAAAATCGTCAGCTATCGCGACGATGAAAAGTATTTTTCTCGCGCGAAAAGCAAGATGATCGACAGAGTCATCGCCGCGCAAAATACGGACGTCGATACAGTTTCCGGCGCAACATACAGCAGCCGCGGAATACTGGATGCAATTGAAGATGCACTCGGAGATAACTATCTTGCTGTAACCAACTCGGTTGCATCGGTTACTGGCGCAACGAGCACCGGAAGTTCAACAACGGGCTCCGGCAGCGGCACCGTCGTTTCCGTTACCGGCGCAACCAGCGCGGGCGGCGGATCAAGCTCTTCAAGCGGGAGCACGCAAACAGTTTCGTACTCGTATGAAGACGACGACGATCATGAATCGGAAGACGACTGACAATGCATTCGGATCAGAAATCCTCCGCTTGAGAAAGCGGAGGATTTTTTTAGCGACTTCAGTCGGTTTCTCACGCGAAGCGGGAGGAACAAAAGAACCACCCGCTATGCGGGTGCGCGACAGCGGTTATACCAAAGAAAACGCCTTTCTTTTACAATGGAAGAGATCAAGCTACCATGTAAGAAAGGCGGTTTCATGGCTAAACAGGCAAACAGTTTAGCACGCACAAAATGGCTCTGTAAGTACCATATTGTGTTCACTCCGAAGTATAGACGAA
>QKAN01000156.1 GCA_003246365.1 Clostridia bacterium | reverse complement strand
GTACACGAAAATGAATCAAAATACAAAAATCTGTTTCGCTCATTATATCGCATGGATTTATCAGGTGCAACGGCGCAAAATAATATAATGCTTGCTTTTGAGATTCGACCAAACGCGCCGACGTGTGATATAATCACGGAAATGGAAAAGCGCAAGCCGTACCATCATTTCATATTCTGTTGTACGAATATTCTTATGCGTGTCGCTTGTTGCGATTCGTATCATCCACAAATCGGAAATGCAGATATGGAAAGGAAAACCCGAGATGAAGAAAATAATTGCAATGATTTCTGCCATGCTGATGGCGGCATTTTTATTAAGCGGATGTGCTGTTGCTGCCGTAACAGCGGAGGAAACCTCCGCACCGGAAGCGACTGCAACGACGGACGCAACAGAAGCGATCGATGCGAGCGCGCTTTCATTTTCGTTAACCACATTGACGGGGGATACGCTTGACCAATCGGTGTTTACCGAGAATAAACTCATCATGGTCAACTATTGGGCAACCTGGTGCAGCCCGTGCGTCGGCGAAATTCCCGATTTACAGAAGATCAGCGTCGCATATGCGGACAAAGGGTTTGCGCTTGTCGGCGTGCTGACGGGAGACGACGATGTTGACGGCGCAAAACAGTTTATCTCCGATCAGGGATTGACGTATCCGATCGTTCTGCCGGAGGCGTTTTTTGCGGATCACGCTACGGGCATTTATGCAATACCCACAACGATGTTCTTTGACTCGGAAGGTAACCAGATTGGTGATGCCGTTGTTGGCGCAAAAAGTCTTGAGGACTGGAGCGGGTTAATCGACCTGCTGATGGAGCGCGTCGGATGAAGCGCGCTCTGCCGTATCTCTTAGTGACGCTTGGCGTGGTATTCATCGTTCTTGGAATATGGGGCGGTGAAGTAGCCGTCGTACTGTCGCGTGCGGCAAATATATGCCTGGAGTGTATCGGCATTGGCTAAACAAAAACACAAACGTAATACGGTTCGGCACTATATTCAAGGCGCATGGACGGTTGTGAGCAACGGCTATCTGGTTGGCTTTGTTAAAGGCCGAATCTGGCAGGGAGACAGCAAGTCGGTGTGCGTACCGGGCTTGAACTGTTATTCCTGTCCCGGCGCGCTTGGCGCTTGCCCGATTGGCTCCCTGCAGGCGGAACTCGCCGCGCGGGATATTCGTTTTCCGCTGTATGTAACTGGTTTTTTACTAGCATTCGGTGCGTTGTTCGGGCGGTTTGTCTGCGGATTTTTATGTCCGTTCGGACTGGTGCAGGACCTGCTTTATAAAATCCGAAGCAAAAAAATCGGATCGTTCAAGGCCGACCGTCCGCTGCGGTATTTAAAATATGTTGTGCTGGCGGTGCTTGTGATTCTTCTTCCGGCGCTTGTCAAAAACGCAGCCGGCGTTGGACTTCCTTGGTTTTGCAAGTGGGTTTGTCCGTCCGGCACGTTGTTTGCGGGGATTCCGCTGCTTCTGGCGAATCCGAGCTTGCGTGCGGTTGTCGGATTCATCTTCAGCTGGAAGATGGCAATTCTCATTTTGACGCTGGGATTGTCCGTGTTTCTCTACCGCCCGTTTTGCAAGTATCTTTGCCCGCTTGGCGCGGCGTATGCGCTGTTTAACAAAGCTTCATTTTATCGTCTCAAGCTCGATGAAACTGCCTGCACACATTGCGGTGCATGCAAAAGAGCCTGCAACATGGGTGTTGACCCGACAAAAACGCCGGATGATATGGAGTGTATTCGTTGCGGAGATTGTGTAAAAACCTGTCCGACGAAAGCATTGAGCGCAGGGTTTTTTGTAGGGAAACGAAAAATCGGTGAAAAAAAGAGCGAAGATACGGATCAAAACACAGTAGACTAAGCAACAAAAAAAGGCAGGCAAACGCCTGCCCTTTTTTGTTGCGATTTATTCGTCCAGTTCGCTGATTAACGCGCCCAAAGGTGCGAAAAGCTGAACGGAATTGTCTTTCTTTTTGCTCAGGGGTTTATCTTCGCCAGGAAACACAAGCGCGTTTCCGTCTCCAATTACGATTGTGCCGTTTGCCGGAATTATCGAACCGTTTGGAAATCGCAGCGTTGCGTCCGTACGCGCGGAGTATAGTATATAGCCGGAAAGATCGACATCGCTATCCGAGCGATTAAACAGCGTGACCGACTGATTTTTCACATCAATCGAATCGACAACAACATTAGAAACGATACCCGGTTTTGCAGGATTTGACAGGACGGGATTGCCGTTTGAATCCAGAGTTAACAACACACCGATCGGGAAATCCTGCGTTACATAAATGTTTGCGGTTGAAAGCGCGGCAAGTACACGAGGATTTGCGCTGTCCTCGTCAACCGACGTATCGGTGGATATTACAGCAATTGCTGGCGAAACAAGCGCGCCGAACGCATCGCTGGTTGCGTCCGGGTTGCCGTGGTTGCCAACCTTGAGGATGTCACTGCCGAGAGATACGCCGGAGTCGATTAATGCCTGTTCTTCCGTGAACTGCATATCTCCTGTGAAGAGAAACGTCTTTTCTCCGTAGGTCAGTTTTAAAACGAGAGAATTGTCGTTATCGTTCTCTTTATTCAGCGAAAGTGGGCCTAAAACCGTGAAAGAAGCGCCATTTGCAACTTCTATGACATCTCCGGCCTTCAATTCTTTGTGTGGGAGGTCGAGCTTCTCAGCGCGTTTTACGATTTTGCCGTTTCCGTCTTTATCTGCTTCGCTGTAATATGGGGAATAAACGACGGGAATGTCATAATTGGCAGCCAGTGCGTCAAGCCCGCCTAAATGATCGCTATGACTGTGCGTGATGAAAACTGCTCCGATGTTTGTAATTTTCAGCGCGTTAAGCCCGGCGATGAGCTGCGGAACGGATTCCGCCGATCCGGTATCGATTAGCACCGCAGTTTCACCAAAGCGCAGGATACAAGCATCTGCTTTTCCAACGTTGACGAATAATACAGCGAAATCGGTTGAATCCGGCAGCAAGGTTTCAATCGATTGCAAATCAATTGTTTTTGGTGTGTTTTCTGACGATATTGTTTCAACTTGCACAGTGGCAGCAGATGAATCGGAAAGGGAATCTTCATCTATAAGATCGTTGCCTGACTGAACAGAACGGGCGCAACCGAAGAGTAGCAACGCCGCAAGCAGCTGCGCCGGGAGGATTCGTAAAACGCGCGCTATTATTTTGTGCAGACTGTTTTGCATATACAGATTATAGGCGAAACAGAAAGACGGATGCAAACGCAATCAACAACACAGCATGGCTTCTGTGTAACCCGGCTGTGAACAAACAGGAAATCCGATACTGCAACTTAAATACAATAGGAACCGAGATCAGGAAATACGGCGCGCAATTCACCGTAAAATGTGCTATACTCGTGCAATGTGGGGCGGAACTATGCGCCTTATATGGAGGATTTTCATGCGATACAACTTCATGAACGACTATAATGAATGTGCGCACGAGCGCATTTTGGATGCAATCGTCAAGGCAAACCGGGAACAGGATAATTCCTATGGGCTCGACACACGCTCTGATCATGCGCGGGAGCTGATTCTTGCGCAGCTTGGCGGAGCGCAAAGCGACGTGCATTTTCTGGTTGGCGGAACGCAAACAAATATGACCATGATCGCGGCGAGCATCAAACCCTATCAAGGCGTAATCTGCGCGGAGAGCGGACATATCAACACGCATGAAACAGGCGCAGTTGAAGCGACAGGGCATAAGGTTCTTTCGCTGCCGAGCGGAGACGGAAAAATATCCGCCGATCAGATAGACGCGTATGCCGCCGCGCACTATGCGGACGGAAATGCCGAGCACATTGTGCAACCCGGCATGGTCTATCTCTCGCAGCCGACCGAAGTTGGAACGGTTTACAGCAAAGCCGAATTGGAGAACATACGGCGCGTTTGCGATAAATATAGCATGCCGCTGTATATCGATGGCGCGCGGCTCGGCAACTCGTTTGCCGTTCAGAACGCAGATGTGTTTTTGCCGGATCTTGCGCGGCTTTCCAGCGCGTTTTCCATTGGCGGAACCAAGATGGGTGCGCTCTTTGGCGAAGCGTTGGTGATCAACGATCCCACGCTCAAAAAAGACTTTCGTTATCATATCAAGCAGCGCGGCGGTATGCTCGCAAAAGGGCGGTTGCTCGGCATCCAGTTTGAAACGCTGTTTCAGAACGGATTATACGACGAAATTGGACGGCATGCGGTATCGCAGGCGCAACGAATTGCCGAAGGCGTAAAAGAGCGTGGATATCGTCTATTTGCGGATTCACCGACCAATCAGGTGTTTCCGATTCTGCCGAAGTCGTTGCTGACGACATTGTCGCAGGAATTCGGTTACGCATTCTGGCAGGAGATGGACGCGGAAAATGACGCAGTTCGTTTCTGCACATCGTGGGCGACGCCGCCGGAAATGGTAGACGCGCTTTTACGGAGCATACCTTACAAATAACAAAACAAAAAAGAGGCCATATGGCCTCTTTTTTATACGGGTTGAACGACTGTTTTGCGAATTCGTTTGCCGAAAATACGCCAGGATAGAAGCGCGAGGATCAACAGTGCAATCACGAGCTTTATCGCAATACTGATTGGACGATAGTCGTCCCAAAAGATGCGCAGAACGGTATCAGCAATGGAAAGCAACAGCGCCCCGCCAGCAAGTAAAATGATGTTTCGTTTGGTGAGCAAATCCCGCAACCGCTTATTCGGAAACAGCAATTTCAAAACCAGCGCAAATAAACCGAATAAAAGAGCGGCATTGAGAAGTATGCCCAGAATGAACTGCCAAACAGGATTTAATGCAGTAAAAAGCGACGATAGCAACGTTAACCCGACTTTACCAATTCCCCAAAGCGGTAACAGCGTTATGCCGCGTATGATGGAGGGCTGTCCGAAAAAGAACAGGCGCAAGCGTTCGCGAAAGGTTCGCTTTCCTTCAGGTACGGCCAGTGTTTCGGCATCCGCTTTTGCAATTATAGCTTGACCGGCTTGAGAAACGCCGGAAAACAGCTCGTCCGGCGAATCGACGAGTGAACCGACTGCCAGCGCGGCGGCAGCCACGGCGCAAGCAACAGCGGTTAACATTTTCTTTCCGGCTTTTTTGATTTTGTCCATTGGTAATTTCATGAAGAGATTATAACGCCTGAATTAAGAAACCGCAAACCGCATAAAAAAAGTATCCCGCCGAGTGAAGCGGGATACTGTTTTGTTCGAATAAGTGTTCCGTAAGAGAAATTATCTCTTGCTGAACTGGGGTGCTCTACGGGCCGCGTGCAGACCGTACTTTTTACGTTCCTTCATGCGCGGGTCGCGCGTAAGGTAGCCGGCCTTCTTGAGCGCGGGACGAAGAGCGGGTTCCACGACGAGCAACGCGCGGGCGATGCCGTGGCGGATAGCGCCTGCCTGACCCGTGTAACCGCCGCCATACACGTTGACGAAAACGTCAAACTTTGAAAGCGTATCGGTGAGGGTGAGGGGGGAGCGGACGATCATTTTCAGCGTTTCCATGCCGAAATAATTGTCAAGCTCGCGCTTGTTAATGGTGATGTTGCCGCTGCCGGGGAGTAACCGAACGCGGGCAATCGACTTTTTACGTCTGCCGGTGCCAAGATATTGCGTAATTGCCATGCTCTTGTTTCTCCTTTCGTTATTTCAGCGTGAGCGGCTGGGGCTGCTGCGCGGTGTTCTTGTGCTCGGGACCCGCATAAATGCGAACCTTTTTGAGCATCTTGTCGCCGAGCGGGCCTTTCGGCATCATGCGGCGAATGGATTCGTAGACAGCGAATTCCGGCTTCGTGGCGATAAGCGCACGATAGCTGATTTCGCGGATACCACCCGGATAACCGGTGTGGTGGATGTACTTTTTCTGGTCGAGCTTTTTACCCGTGAGACGGATTTTGCTCGCGTTAACGATAATCACGTGGTCGCCGGTGTCGACATGCGGCGTGTATATGGGCTTATGCTTGCCTCTGAGAATGGCTGCCACCTGGGACGAAAGACGGCCAAGGACCATGTCTTTTGCATCCACAACGTACCAGTTACGCTCAACGGTTTCGCCCTTTGCCATATAGGATTTCATGGCGATTCCTCCATCATATTATTTCAAGTCTGCTGTGTTCTTGAGCGCACACTCCCGGGGCTGTGGCAGTACTCGACCCAATGGCACACCGAATAGTTTAACAAACGCTTAAGGTGGTGTCAACCCCAAAATCAATGAAAAACGGGCGTTTTTTCGCAGAAGATCATACGATTTCTTCGTAAACGCCTGCAACCGTTTCTGCCCAGCATGCAAGGGAATACGTTTCGACCACTCTCTTCTTTGCTGCGGTCAACATATCGATACGCTTCGATGATGCAGGCTCGCTGAAGACTTTTTCGATTGCATTTGATAACGCGACGGAATCCTGCGATGGAAAGAACGCATCCTGCGGCAGTGCAAGGTCTTTTTGCGCGTCAATCGCGCTTGCCAGTACAGGCGTTAAACAATAGGCCGCTTCGACAAGCGCATAGCAAAATCCCTCCTGACGGCTGGGAGAGAGAAACACATCCGCCATGCGATAATAGCTACCAACTTCCTCACGCGGCGGAAAAAGACGAACCCATTCCGGAAGTGTTTTTACACCGAGCTGCGCACAGATTTTTGCCTGAACATCATCTCGCCGGGAAGAAAGCACTACGGCAAGCACCGCATCCATGCCGGTGCGCTCGCGGAGCAGCCGCATGGCTTCTAACGCGAGGTCTACACCTTTCACCTCGAAATTGTATCCAAACATCAGCGCAACTTTTGTTGAATCGTTCAGATGCAACGATTGGCGCATATCCGGATCAAACGCATCCAAACGATTAAACGCAATGGCGTTTTCCGCGATTGCGACGCGATCTGGACTCACCCTGTCTGCGATTAAATGATCCGCAACCGATTTGCTGCAGCAAACAAAGCGCGACACCGATGAAAACTGAAGAAGGTGCGGCAGGCGACGCAGGGGGGAAGAGGGCAGTTCAATATGGTTATGCAGATGCAAAACGGTTTTCACGCGATGTCCGCAGATCAGGCAGGCAATCAGCGCGGCGAACTTTTGTTGATAATGAATGAAGTGCTCATGTAGAACCGTAATGTTGTTTTCTATTAATAGTCGGCGAACCTGAAGCATATACGCTATAAAACCGTCGTTTTTAATAAGAAGAACGTTCTCTTTTTCTTTCATCATGTTTTGCGTCCAGACAACCGATCCTGAACGCCGGGGAAAGACATAAAACATTACTTCGCCGTGCGCATTCAAACGATGCTCCAGTGCGCGCAGAGACGCGACAAAATTGCCTTCGTACGGCGCGCCGTAGTCGGTTAGATGCAGAACGCGGATTTGCTTGTGCGGTTGGTTCATGGAGCATTCTTCTCCTGCGAAAGAATCGTTGTGTTTGTATAACTAACTTATTATACAGGACGATGGAAGAACAACTCAACTTAATTTCGTTTGTGATGTCTTATACTGGTTAATGTTAAACAGCATATGCTTTTTAATTGGTAGATTTTACAGCAAACTTAACTTACTTAAAATATATTTTCACAGAATACTGATATAAGAAGTAAATGGGGCCCGATTGTGGTATAGTTGATCTATCAAGTTAAGGAGGGAATTGGAAGATGCTACGAAAACTTACTGTATTTCTGTTGGTACTGCTTCTGGCATTCTCGTTTGCTTGTAAAGCAAAAACCACGGAAACAACGACTGTTGCAGAAGTGACCGCGACACCGGAACTTACTCCCGAACCGATGCTGGATAAAGACCTTGCAATTCTTTACACGAACGATGTGCACTGCGCAGTGGATGGCGATATCGGTTACGCAGGCGTAGCCGCGTTCAAACAGCAGCTGCTCGATGACGGATGTTATGTCGCGTTAGTAGACGCGGGCGACGCCGTGCAGGGCGACGCAATCGGGACTTTGTCGAAAGGCAGTTACATCATCGACATTATGAACGAGGTCGGCTATGATGTTGCGACGCCCGGCAACCATGAATTTGACTATGGAATGGACCGTTTCTTTGAACTGCGGGACATGGCGAAATTCCCGTACGTTTCCGCTAACTTTGTCGATCTTGCAACCGGCGAGACTGTTCTTGATCCGTATGCGATGCTCACTTTTAACGGCATTAACGTTGCCTTTGTCGGCGTGAGCACACCGATGACCATCTCGACTTCGACCCCGACGTTCTTTCAGGATGCAAACGGCAACTACATCTATGGCTTTGGCCAGAAAGACGGCGCACAGGGGTTCTATATGATTGTTCAGGATGCAGTAAATGCGGCAATTGCGGACGGAGCAGATTATGTAATCGCGCTATCGCATTTGGGCATTGACGCATCGACCTCGCCCTATACGTCGAGCGAAATGATTGAAAACACAACTGGAATTGACGTTGTAATCGACGGACATTCACACAGCACGGTAGAATGCGAGCGCGTGAAAAACCTGGACGGAGATCGCGTATTGCTCACGCAAACCGGAACGAAACTCAACGCGGTCGGCATGCTGTATATCACCAAAGAAGGCAGCGTTTCAACGGGTTTGATCACCGAAGTAACGGAGAAAGACCCGGATACAGAAGCATATGTAGCGCAGATTCAGGCACAGTTTGAGGATCTGCTCAATGAAGTGGTCGCCAGAACCGATGTTGACTTGACCATCTTCGAACCGGGTACCGATCCTGCGGTGCGCATCGTGCGCAACAGCGAAACGAATCTTGGCGATCTTTGTGCGGATGCTTACCGCTATATTTCGGGCGCGGATATCGCGTTTGTAAACGGCGGTGGCGTGCGCACCAGCATCGCGATGGGCGACATCACATATGGCGCAATCATCAAGGTGCATCCGTTTGGAAACGAACTGTGCATGGTGGAAGCGACAGGGCAGGAAATTTTGGATGCTCTGGAACTTGGCGCCCGCGTCACGCCGGAAGAGAGCGGCGGATTCCTGCAGGTTTCCGGATTAACATATGAAATTCATACATACATTCCTTCGTCAGTCACGCTGGATGAAAACAATATGTTTGTCAGTGTGGACGGGGAATACCGCGTGAAGAATGTGATGGTCGGTGGCGAACCGCTCGATCTGACCAAGACTTATACGCTCGCGAGCCATAACTATATGCTCAAGAACGCAGGCGACGGATATACGATGTTCCAGGATAACACATTCCTGCTCGATTCCATCATGATCGACAACCAAGTGTTGATCAATTACATCGTCGATGGTCTCGGTGGTGTGGTTGGCGCAGATTATGCCGACCCGTATGGACAGGGGCGCATCGTTGCGGTAGAAGCCGCTCCGTAAGAGAAACAAAAGCACTCAAATCAAAACCGGCCGGATATTCCGGCCGGTTTGTTGTTTATAGCGTTTTAAGTTGATCCAGAAGATCTTCAAACGGACAGACGATTCGTTCGACGGCAGGGTGATGATAAAACACGCAGAATCCTTCCGCTCCGTCAAAAGGCGCGCTTGACTCCGACCAGAGCAGTATGCGCTTGTTTTCGTTGCTCGCAATCGCCATACCAAGTTCGGCATGCGTGCCGAAACGCCCGGGTAACAAAAGAACGACAAGATCCGCTTCCAGAACGCCGCGCGCTTCTGAGGCTGCGACTTCGCGCTTTCGCTCCGGCGCAGTTTTGGAAACGTCGCCGTGCTTTGTCCAGTCATACGTGCGTTGATGTCCGGCGGCAGACAAAACAGAGGCAGCTTGGTTTACTTTTTCGGCGTTTGAGACGCCGCTTGCTACATAATATTTCACCTAGATTAATCCTCGTCCTCTTCAGCGCAATTGCAAACGCCGGGGACAGCGCCTTTGGCGAGGTCTTCCGCGCGAAGACCGGGACCGGGATCGCCGATGAGCCAGTGTTTGCGGCAAAGACCGATGTATTTATCGCTTGCGCCAAGCACAACCTGTTCGCCGACTTTTGTGATGCCGCCTTTGCCGTCGAGACGCGCGTTATTCGTGGCTTTTTTACCGCACCAGCAGATTGTTTTGACTTCTTCAATCGTGTCTGCGCGCGCCAGTAAACGCGCGCTGCCGGGGAAGAACTCTCCGCGAAAGTCGGTTTTCAGGCCGTAACAGATGACCGGAATATCATATTCGTCCACGATTGGCAGGAGCATATCCACCTGATCTGGGGAAAGAAACTGCGCTTCGTCGATGATCAGACAGTCATATTCGTGCGCGCGCACTGCGTCCCAATTGATTTGGTCGAACAGGATGCAGGTTGCCTCAAGGCCGCTGCGGGAGCGAATGGTGTATTCGCCGTCACGTGTGTCAACGCCGGGTTTGATCAGCAGCGCCTTTTTGCAGCGTTCCTGATAGTTATACCATACCATGATCGCGTTGGCGGTTTTGCTGGAACCCATCGCGCCATAACGGAAATAGAGTTTTGCCATATTGCCTCCGATTGGTTAAATTTGAGGGGAGTCATATAAATGAAGAAGGCGCCGCGGCGAATGCGCTTCGACGCGGCGCCTGGATTGCGAGGACATCCCGCAGGGGAGATTTAACGACGACCTTTATCGTATGGAATACCTTCCGCTTTCGGTGCGCGGGACTTTTTACTGGTTAGAATCAGTACGATCATGGTCACGATATAAGGCAGCATCAGATAGATATATTCACTGGCTTTGATGTTTTCAAATTTCGGTAAAAACGGAATACTGCCGCTATAAGAACCAAGAATCTTAAACAGCGCGAAAAACAGCGAAGCGCCGAGGATGTTCATCGGCTTCCAGTTACCAAATATCATAACTGCTAACGCAAGGAAGCCATAACCGGCAACCGTTGACTGAAATGCGCTGCCCGCCGCAAGCGTATAGGCTAAACCGCCGATGCCACCGAGAAGACCGGAGATAAACACGCCGGCATACCGCATACGATACACGTTGATACCGACGGAATCCGCGGCTTGCGGGTGTTCGCCGCAGGCACGGAGCCGCAGACCGAAACGCGTTTTATACAGCACAATCGCGGTGATGATGAAGATGACGATCGCCCAGATTGTCGTCTGATAAAAGCTCTTATACAAAAACGATTGCCAGAAGTTTTCTTTAACTGCGATGCCGAGCGTTTCCTGCGTAATACGCGACCAGGTGGGGATGAGGATTGTCGTTTGACCCTGTCCCTGAATAGCCCACGTAAGAACAATTGCAAACGCCGGAGCTAACATATTGAGCGCAGTACCGCCGATGGTTTGATCCGCCTTCAGGTTTACGGAAGCAAACGCGAGCAGAAGCGCGAATATCGCGCCGGTGAATGCCGCAACGAGAATTGCGAGGAACATTGCCGCCTGCGGATGCGCCGGGCCAAAGCCGCTTGCATCCATCGTCCGCAAAAAGAGGCAGGAGCACAATGCGCCGATGATCATAATGCCTTCCAGCGCGATGTTAATTACGCCGCTTCGTTCAGAGAACATGCCGCCGAGTGCGACCAGCAGAAGCGGGATCATGAATAATATGGTTGCGCTGATGATATCCGCTAAGATACTCATTATTTCTCCACCTCTTCTTTCTCTTCGACAGCAGCCGTTGGCGCGACCGCTTCGGCTTCGCTTTCTCGGCGCAACTTACCGCGGGAAAGCAGTTCCCGCGTTAGGAGCGCAAAGGCGGCGAGATAGATGATGACCGAAACGATGATATCGATGATCTCTTTTACAAAGTCTGGCTGCATTGCATCGCCTCCAACTTGAATATAGGAGACAAACAAAGCAGAGAAGATCGTTGCAATCGGATTGGATGTTGCAAGCAACGCTACCGGAATGCCGTTAAACCCAGCTGCAAGAAGTTGCTTGAGCAACGTATACTGACCGGTTCCGGCAAGGAAGTAAAGTCCGCCGCCGACGCCCGCAAACGCGCCCGCAATCACCATAGAGAGCACAATGTTTCGCTTTGCGTTAATGCCGGCATAGATGCTGGCATTCCGGTTGAACCCGCAGGCTTTCAGCTCGTATCCAAAGGTTGTTTTGCTCAGGATGACCCATGCGATCAGCGCAAATATGATCGCGATAAAAATGCTGATGTTCATATAATTACTGTTCATCAGTTTGTCGAGACCAAGACGCGGAATCAACGCGTTCGGGTTTGCCTGCGCAAGGTTTGCCGTGCGGTCCATCTGCGCGCCGCCCCAATACTTAGCCAGCATCATGGGCAGGTTGTTAATCGTCAGATTGACCGCAAACATGGCGATCCAGTTGAACATGATAGACGTAATAACTTCGTTTACGTTGAACAACGCTTTAAAGAGGCCGGGGAACACGCCCCAGAGCGCGCCGCCGATCATCGCGAAAAAGAGGCAAACATACCAGGGAAGCTGCAACTGAATCGCGCCGATGAGCGCAAACGCCGCGCCAACCGTGTACTGACCCGTTGCGCCGATGTTGAACAGGCCGGTTTTAAACGCAAATCCGACCGAAAGACCCGTCATGATGAGCGGAGCCGCCTGATACAGGACTTTCGCAAACTTATCCGAAGAGCGAAAACCGGCTGAAATAAGGCTGATAAACGCGCCACCGGCGGCTTTCGAATTCAAAATGAAGAGGAGAATCAATCCGACAACGAGGCCAACGCCAATCGAAATGAGAGAGGCTAAAACGCTCGTTCCACCGGGGAAATGCAGAGAACGCTTTTTCTTATCTTGCATTTCAGTGCACCGTCCTTTCAGCGGCCTGCCGTTTGGCGCCCGCCATATAGAGACCGAGTTCTTCTACCGTGGTCAACTTGGGATCAAATTCGCCAACGACTTCTCCTTCATACATTACAAGGATTCGGTCAGAAACATTCATGACCTCATCGAGTTCGAGAGAAACCAGAAGAACTGCTTTTCCGTTGTCCCGCGCTGCGACCAATTGATGATGGATGTATTCGATCGCGCCGACGTCCAGACCGCGCGTAGGCTGAACGGCAACGAGAAGTTCTGGGTTTTTGTCGATTTCGCGCGCTACAATCGCTTTTTGCTGATTGCCGCCGGACATACTTCTTACCGGAGTAACCGGACCTTGACCGCTGCGAATATCGTACTGCGCAATTAGCTTTTCGGCATATTGCCGCACGTTTGGTTTTTTGATGAATCCTCTTTTCTGGAACGCCGGTTCCCAGTAACGCTGCAAAACCAGATTTTCTTCCAGCGTATAATCGAGCACCAGACCAAACTTCTGGCGATCTTCCGGAATGTGGCTCATACCCAGTTTGTTGCGCTGGCGAATCGGCATATGAATGGATTTCACTTTTCCGAGATTCGCGGCGGACTGTTTGCTGTGTTTGCGGCCGACGACCAGAATCGGCTGGCCTTTCAACATAATCTCACCGGAAGAGGGTTTTTCCAGACCGGTGAGCGCATATACAAACTCGGTTTGACCGTTTCCTTCGATTCCCGCGAGACAAACGATTTCGCCTGCTCGCACATGGAACGAAACATCGCGAACCGCGTTGTTTTTATGCAGCTTACTCGGCACGGTGAGGTGATCGATTTCCAAAACGGTTTCGCCGGGTGTTGCGTCACTCTTGCTGACAACGAATTCGACATCGCGGCCTACCATCATTCGACTGAGCTTCACCTTGTCGGTATCTTTTACGTCGACGGTGCCGATGCATTTGCCTTTGCGAAGAACGGTGCAGCGATCTGCTACAGCCATGATTTCGTTGAGCTTATGCGTAATAAAGAGGATCGACTTTCCCTCCGCGGCGAACGAACGCATGATGTTCATCAGTTCGTCGATTTCCTGCGGCGTAAGAACCGCGGTTGGTTCGTCGAAGATGAGGATATCGTTGTCGCGGTAAAGCATTTTCAATATTTCAACGCGCTGCTGCATGCCGACGGAGATATTCTCGATGACGGCATCCGGATCGATTTTCAGCCCATAGCGTTCGCTGAGCTCAACAACCTTTTTGCGCGCTTCTTTCTTTTCCAGAAACCCCATTTTTTGCGGTTCAACACCGAGGATGATGTTTTCCAGCACGGTAAATACTTCAACAAGTTTGAAGTGCTGATGAACCATGCCGATGTTCAGCGCGTTCGCATCGTTGGGGTCTTTGATGCGGACAACCTCGCCGTCTTTTTTAATGACGCCTTTTTCCGGTTGATACAGACCGAATAACACGCTCATCAGCGTAGATTTTCCGGCTCCGTTTTCACCGAGCAGGGCGTGTATTTCACCGCGGCGCAAGCGAAGCGTGATATCGTCGTTCGCCCGTATGCCGGGGAATTCTTTCGTTATATTGAGCATTTCTATGACATATTCATTCATAATTGGCATCCCTTCCAAACTATGATATCGGGCGCATGAAGGACATGAATCAAAACTGACTGTTATAAGTTAATGAAATAAAAAATTAGAAAAGGGGCCGGGCTTGAAGCCCAGCCCCCTTTGTTCCGTATTCGCTTGAGCGAGTATGTTAGTTCTGATAATCGACTGCGATGGTGACGGTCGGCTGCATATCGATTGCGGAAGAGATGACGTATTCGCCGCTCTTAACCTTTTCGAGCAGTGCGTTGTACTGATCGACGGTGAAGGTGCTGAAGCGCCATGCGGTTGCATCTGTCGGCAGACCTACGCAATCCTGGGCTGCGCCGAGCTTGTTCTCAACACCGGCATAGGTCGCAGACCATACGCCACCGTTGTCGAGCAGATCGGAGAGAGCCAGTTTGACGGAGTTTTCGAGTTCCTTCTTCGCAGAGGTGATGATGCGCTCGGAAACGCTGGACTGGTCGACGTCGACGCCGATCAGCTTGCCATCCGCTTCGTCAGCAGACGCGATTGCCGAATAGAGGATACCGCCGCCGGCAGCAAAAATGATCTGCGTGCCTTCGGTGTACCAACCGGCAGTCTTGGTCTTGATTTCATCGTTCGGCGCGAAGGAGCCGGAGTACCAGTACTTCATGGAGACATCGGCGGTGTTGCCGAGCTCAACTGCGGCCTGGTTGGCGCCCTGTACGAAACCGAAGCCGTAACGAACGACCGCCGGTACGTCAATGCCGCCGAGGAACGCGAGCTTGGTGTAACCATCCATGACGGCAGCATAGCCGGCAAGGAAACCAGACTGTTCTTCCTGATAGGTGATCAGCGCGGTGTTGGCCTGCGGTTCCGGAACATCACCGATACCAAGGTCGATACCGAGGAACATCACGTCGGGATACTGCTGCGGCAGCTGCTGATAGGTTGCGCCGAAGAGGTAGCCAGGGCAGACGATGACGTTCGCACCCTTTTCGATGGCCGTTTTGATGGTCTCGATGCGGGCTTCGTCGCTGTCTTCAGAAGGACGATAATAGTTGGCGACCATTCCGTTTTCCGCGGCCCAGTCACTGCAGCCCTTCCAGGTGAATTCATTGAAAGACTTGTCGTCGATATTACCGACGTCCGTAACCATTGCGATGTTCAGCGCAACGGCAGCTTCTGTTGCTTCTGCAACGGGGGCTTCCGTCGCCTCTGCAGCGGGTGCTTCAGTTGCTTCTGTCGTTTCGGTGGTGGTTGCTGCCGGTGCGCAAGCCACTACGGAAAGAACCATACACAGAACTAAAAGAATTGTTACTACTTTTTTCATGAGCTTTCCTCCCTGATATATTTGCATTCAAAATGAACGCAGAATCTGGTAACAGTATAACATAGTCAAAAAGCGGAAACAACAAACTTTCGTATTGCATAGATTAATATTTTTGTACTATTTCATGCAAGTAAAAACCTGTTGACTTCAAACCCGCCCTCGCGTATAATGACTTCTAGCGTCTTCTGAACGAAGGAAGAGTCGTATAAGAGGGGAGGGAAGAAAATGGAAATTCGCGTAGGTGAAAACGAGTCCCTGGAAAGCGCTCTGAAACGATTCAAACGCAAATGCGCGCGTAGCGGCGTCTTAGCAGAGGTCCGTCGTCGCGAGCACTATGAAAAGCCCAGTGTGAAGCGTAAGAAAAAGGCGGAGGCCGCCAGAAAGCGCAAGTATTAATTCGCAGGGTAAAACAGAAAATGAGCGAACCGGTTTCCGGTTCGCTTTTTCTTTTCATGCGCATAAATACGCAAACACTTCGTTTTTTTCATCAGATTTGTTTCTTATTTTATTAGAACTGTGGAATTCAAATCATAGATATGGTGTGATCAGTAATAACAATGCACCAAATAAGGAGCATATCGCCATGAAATGCAGATACTGTGCCAGCATCGAAAGCAAGGTAATCGATTCGAGACCGACGGAAGACGGAAGCGCTATTCGCCGCAGACGCGAATGCATTAACTGCGGCAAACGCTTTACAACCTACGAAAAAATCGAAGAAATTCCGATTATGGTTGTAAAACGAGATGGCAGAAGAGAACCGTTTGATTCCGAAAAGATTCGGATGGGTATCCGTAAAGCTTGCGAAAAGCGACCGGTTGCGGCGGATGTACAGGATAAGCTGGTTGAAGATGTGAGCAGGGAACTGTTTAACACACTCGCTTCCGAAGTTACCACACGCGACATCGGAGAAATCGTTATGAGAAAGCTCAAGGATGTCGACGAAGTGGCATATGTGCGGTTTGCCTCGGTTTATCGCGAGTTTAAAGACACGCAAACCTTTATGAAGGAACTTCAGCGGCTTTTGGATGAAAAGAATTAAATCCAACCTTAGCCATTTGTGGTAAGGAAACGATCTGGACGGCATCTTACCCTGCCGGCGTGTAAAAACGACGGAGAGAGGCCGCCCTTTTTTTTCGGAGTGAATGCATATTATGGGAAATAATCGCGAAACAGATAAGGAATTCCTAATACAGTTTGAGCGGATAAACCGCGGGGTGAAATTTCACTTCTCGCGTGGCGTCGGGTTCTATTCTTCGCCCGCGCTTGCGAGACTGGAAGGATTCGACCACGGATTTACCGCAAGAAGCGGTGGCGTGAGTGAGGGCGGGTTTGCTTCGCTCAACCTCAGCTTTTCGCGACCGGAGAATCGCGAAAACGTCATGGAGAACTATCGGATATTTTGTCGCGCTGCGGGGGTTCCTTTTGAAACAATGGTCATGGACAATTATGAGCACGGCACCACTGTTTTGCGCGTGGATCGAGCCGATGCCGGAAAAGGGTATCTTCTGGATGCGCTTCCGTCATGCGACGGGTTAATCACCAACGATTCGGAAATTACGTTGATTACGGGACATGCCGATTGTATGGCGTTTTATTTTATCGACCCTGTTCGCCGATGCATCGGACTGGCGCACGCGGGCTGGAAAGGCGCGCTAGGGAAAATCGGAGCGCGCGTCGTGTCCATGATGCAGGAGCATCACGGCACAAACCCGGCGGATATAATTGCGGCCGTCGGTCCTTCGATTTGTGCGGACTGTTTTGAGGTCGGCCAAAATGTTGCCGAAGAGTTTGCTGCCGCTTTTCCGGATATACCTTGCGTACTGGAACGCGCGGGCGCCAGACCACATGTGGATCTTTGGATGGTTGCCTGCAAACAGCTGTACGACGCCGGCGTAAGCGCGGAACATATTTCACTCTTTGATGTGTGTACAATGGAAACCGATCGGCTGTATTCGCATCGGCGCGATCACGGGAATACCGGCGGCATGGCGGCCTATCTGAGAATTGTGCAATAGAACACTGGTAACAGTTGCTTTGGCGATATCAAACGCCTGATGAAATCAGGTAAGCGCGTGTTGTATACCGGCGTGCTGCTTTGATTGACAATCCTTGCGCCAAAGCGTATAATTCATTCGTTTCAACGTTATTTAGCGGGATACTCTACCAATTATAAGGGAGACAGACGTTCATGAAACTCAACAAGACAATTGCGCTGGCTTTGGTAATTTTGCTGGCGGTGACCACGCTGGTTGGCTGTGGCAGCAAAGAAGTGCTTGCCGCGACGGTAGGCGACATCGACATCACCGTAACGCAGCTTGAAAATGCGTATAACAGCAGTTCCAGCTATGCGTCCTCTTACGGTTATGATATTACGACCGACGACGGAATCGCACAATTTCGCGATTACCTGCTGGATAGCCTGATCTCGTCTTCGATGAAGGTTTATCAGGCGAAGCTCGCCGGCATCACCCTCACGGATGAAGAAATGGCTGCCGCTGAAGAAACAGCGCAGCAAAACTACGACGACACCGTGCAGTCGTTTGTCGATCAGGCAACGCAAGCCGGCGCCACCAATGTGGAGGCATATGCCAAAACACTGCTGACCAAGGCTCTCGTCAGCAACAAGACGACGGTTAAAAAACTGCAGGCTTCCATGCTGGACGACGCGATCAACGAAACCCTCGTGAGCAAACATAAGACAGCGCTGCTGGCTGATGTTGCTTTGACGGATGACGAACTTCTCGCAAAGTATGCGGAAGAACTCGCCGCCCAGAAAACAGCGTTTGATGCGACTCCTTCGCAGTATTTCACATATGAAACATATTCGCAGTACGGTTACACCGCACCGCCGCTTTATGTGCCGGACGGATTCTTCCGTGTCCGCCAGATTTTGGTTGCGGATGAAGAAACTGCTCTGCTCGTGAAAGAAAAAATCGACGCGGGCGAAGATTTTGAAGCGCTTCTGACCGAATACAATACCGATCCCGGTATGTCGAGCGAGGACTATGCAGCTGGTTATCTTGTCGGCGATGGCGCAAGCTATGTCGATTCCTTCCTGACCGCCGCGCTTGCACTCACGGAAGACGGACAGGTTTCCGACCCAGTGGAATCCGATTACGGCTGGCATATCATCAAGCGTGTTTCAACCGAAGCTTCGCATGAAATCGCTTATGAGGATGTGAAGACCACGTTTGACGCCTATGAGCAGGCGGCATATCAGTCGGAATACTACAGCGATCTCGTAGCCAGCTGGGTTGCCGACGAAACTCTCGTAACCCGTTACGCCGATAATTACGCGATGGTCGGATTATCGTAAATAAGGAAGTGATTCCATGAGCAAAGGACTGAGAGTTTTTAGTTTAATCGTCGCGATTATGATGATTATAGGCACAGTCGCATCCATCATCTTCGCAGTCTTATAAGATGATAGAAACCAAAGACGGAACCGCAATTGCGGCTCCGTCTTTTTATATCCTTGCGGAATTTACAATGTCGGATTGATTCCACACAAATCGGAGTGTGAAGCCAAATATAAAATGCAGGAATTCTTGCAATATTATAACAAAATATTTGTTATAATCTGGAAAAAACTACAGAAATTGTGCATTTTGAATTGAAAACGGGCATTTTTGATAACTTTATAACTGCCATTCTGAAAGAGAATAAATACGATTTGCGATAATTCTTGCATAGTAATAGTTTAGCCGATATAATATTTAGTTGTTAGAATATTGAAGGAGGAAGAGGTTTTGTCACACAAGTACGTATACCTGTTTAAAGAGGGCAGCGCGGAAATGCGCGATCTCCTCGGCGGAAAAGGCGCAAATCTCGCAGAGATGACCACTTTGGGTTTGCCGGTTCCGTTCGGATTTACGGTTTCGACAGAAGCCTGCACCAAATATTACAAGGATAACCAGACGATCGCCCCCGAAATTATTGAGCAGATCGAAGCGGCGTTGGCCATTACAGAAGAATGTGCCGGCAAAAAGCTGGGTGATCCTTCCAATCCGTTCCTGGTTTCGGTCCGTTCCGGCGCGCGCGCTTCCATGCCGGGCATGATGGACACAATCCTCAATCTTGGCCTCAATGATGAAACAGTTCTCGGCCTTGCAAAACTCACGAACAATGAACGCTTTGCGTTCGATAGCTACCGCCGCTTCATTCAGATGTTCTCGGACGTCGTTATGGAAGTTGAAAAGGCGAAGTTCGATGAGATTTTTGAAGATGTTAAGCATAAGAACAACTGCAAAATGGACACCGAGCTGAACGCAGAAAATCTGAAAGAGGTTGTAACGCGTTACAAAGCGCTGTATCTGAAAGAAAAGGGAACTGATTTCCCGCAGAATCCCCGTGAACAACTCATGGAGGCTATCAAAGCCGTCTTCCGCAGCTGGGACAATCCCCGCGCAATCATCTATAGAAGAAAGAACGATATACCTTCCGATTGGGGCACCGCCGTCAACGTGCAGAGCATGGTGTTTGGCAACATGGGTAACGACTGCGGCACCGGCGTTGCGTTCACGCGCAATCCCTCAACCGGCGAAAAGAAACTTTACGGCGAGTTCCTGATGAACGCGCAGGGCGAAGATGTTGTTGCCGGTATCCGCACGCCATGCCCGATCGACGAGCTCAAGAGCACACAGCCCGAAGTGTACGAGCAGTTTGCTGAAACAGCGGAAAAGCTCGAAAAGCATTATCGCGACATGCAGGATATGGAATTCACCATTGAACGTGGCAGACTGTTCATGCTCCAGACGCGTAACGGCAAACGTACTGCTGCTGCAGCATTGCAGATTGCCGTCGATCTCGTAAGCGAAGGCATGATCACCAAAAAAGAAGCGCTGATGAAGATCGATCCGCGTTCTTTGGACGCGCTGCTGCACCCGACCTTTGAACCCAAAGCGTTGAAAAATGCAAAAGCGATTGCCAGCGGTCTGCCTGCCTCTCCCGGCGCGGCCTGCGGCAAAATTTACTTTACCGCCTCCGAAGCGACGGAAGCAGCAAAGAGCGGCATTAAAGTCATCCTTGTCCGTCTGGAAACTTCTCCGGAAGACATCGAGGGTATGTATGCGTCCGAAGGCATTCTCACCGCGCGCGGCGGCATGACCTCCCACGCGGCGGTTGTTGCCCGCGGCATGGGCACCTGCTGTGTAGCGGGCTGCTCCGAAGCGACCATTTCCGAAAAGAACAAGACGCTCGTCTTTGCTTCTGGCAAGGCGTTCAAAGAAGGGGACTGGCTCTCTCTTGACGGTTCAACCGGTAATGTATACGGCGAAGCGCTGCCGACGATCGAAGCGCAGGTTTCCGGCAATTTTGCAACCATCATGCAGTGGGCAGACGAAGTCCGTACGCTCCACGTCCGCACAAACGCGGATACGCCAAATGACGCGGAAGTTGCCGTCAAATTCGGCGCGGAAGGCATCGGCCTTTGCCGCACCGAGCATATGTTCTTCGACGAAAGCCGTATTCCCGCCATGCGCGAGATGATCGTCAGCAAAGATGTTGATTCCCGCAAGCGCGCGCTCAACAAGCTTCTGCCGATGCAGCGCAGCGACTTTAAGGGCATCTACAAGGCGATGGGCGGACGCCCGGTCACCATTCGTTTCCTGGATCCGCCGCTTCACGAGTTCCTCCCGACGGAAGAAGAGGACATCCGCGCACTCGCAAAAGAGATGAATCTGACGTTCGAAGAATTGTGTCAGACCGTCGAAAGCCTGCATGAGTTCAACCCCATGCTCGGCCACCGCGGCTGCCGTCTTGCGGTTACCTATCCGGAAATTGCAGAAATGCAGACCCGCGCGGTGATCGAGGCTGCTATCGAAACCCGTCAGGAAGCGGGAATTGAAGTTGTACCGGAAATCATGATTCCGCTCGTTGGCGAAGTCAAAGAGCTCGAATATGTGAAAAACGTCGTTGACGCGACCGCAAAGGCCGTTATGAAAGAGCGCGGCGTTGAAATTCCGTATCTGGTCGGCACCATGATCGAAGTACCGCGCGCCGCTCTGACCGCGGACAAGATTGCTGAACAGGCACAGTTCTTCAGCTTCGGCACGAACGACTTGAGCCAGATGACGTTTGGCTTCAGCCGCGACGACGCAGGCAAGTTCCTCGATGAGTACTACAAGAAAAAGATCTTCGAATCCGATCCGTTTGCCCGCCTCGATCAGGAAGGCGTCGGCAAGCTCGTCAAGATGGCCGTTGAACTCGGCAAGAGCGTCCGCAAGGACATCAAGCTCGGCATCTGCGGCGAACATGGCGGAGATCCTTCGAGCATCGAGTTCTGCCACAAAGTTGGCCTGAACTACGTTTCCTGCTCGCCGTTCCGTGTACCGATCGCTCGCCTTGCTGCCGCGCAGGCGAAAATCAGCGAAAAGTAAATATAGACTTTGCTACAAAAAGTCCACCCATTTGGGTGGACTTTTTTGATATAAACCCGCTATTTCGCTTTTGTCAGCGTTTCGTTTGCTGGCTTCTTAGCTGTTTTTTGTTTTGGTGGTTTGGGTTCTGGCTCAGCGGTTTCAAACTTTTTCATTAGCGCGTTTGTCATTGCGTTAAATTTGCGTTGCACTTCATATGCGGAAAATTCGTCGAGCAATCCATGCATGCTCGGCGTTTCAAAGAATCGCTTCGGAAATTTGATGCTTTCCTGATCGAATCCCATTGCGCGTTTGACACGAATTTTTGTCGCGTATGTTTTTTCGGCAACGCTGGTCAAATCCTCATCCGTGCAGGAAATACCGAGCGAATGGAGCGCCATAAGTATGGTGTCACGGTCGTAGACTTTGCGTGCAAAGAGGCACATGATCAAAGAGTTGAGCATGCAACGGTCGATTTCTTCCTGAAATAGTTTTTTCGCGATCACGTCCAGATCGACTTCTTTCAATCCCTGATCGATCGAATATCCGCCGTTGCAAAGGTGAGAGTGACGCGCGCCGCAGGACATACCGACCAACGAACCGTAACCGGTATGATATCCGGCCATCTCGTTTCCCGCAATTTGCATGGCGAAATCGGCTCCGCCATAAACGCTGGATGCATGCTCGACACCTTTTGACAGTGCGGCATAAAAATCGTTTTCGAGGCATGCCGTAAACTGGAGCGCCTTTAGATAGTTCGCTTTATCACCAAACTTCAAAGGCACAATGGTCTCTTTTTCTGTAATGATGCCGCGCAGAAATGCTTCCGTCGCCCAGCCCATTACGACACCTGCGGACATCGCATCCATGCCGAGTTCTTCGATCAGATCGATCATCTCCAGAATTTCGTCGGTACTACCGATGCCGAGGAAACTGCCGAGCGCAAAGATCAGCTCATAATCGTATGCGACGCTGATAGATTCGTATTCGTGCCCTTCTTTATCAAATTCGCGGCGGAACTGTCCTATGTGAATGCAACCGACAGGACAGCCGACGCACGCAACTTTGCGAACGAGGTTTTTGCGTGCAAATTCTTCGCCGCTGATTTGGTCGCCGTGCTCAAAAACCGCCTGCTTTAAATTCTTAGTCGGCAATACACCGAGAGAATTCAGCGGCTCGATATTAATGGAAGTACCGAGATCGTGATACTTTTGCATCAATTCGGTTTCCGTACATTTTTTATAGACGGCACGATAAGCGTTCCAATAGGTCGGGAAATCTTTAATCGCAATCGGTGTCGTGCCAAAAACCTGCATCGCTTTTAAATTTTTCGAACCCATTGATGCTCCGAGACCGAGACGGCCAAAGTGCCGATACGTATCAACGCAGACACTCGCAAAGGTAACGCCGTTTTCTCCCGCAGGTCCGATGCGGATAATACTGCGTTTGCCGGGGCCGGGTTCCCGTTCGCGAATGACGCGCCCGATGACCGTGCTCGGTAAACCCCAGAGAGCGCGCGCATCCCGGAACGAAACGTTGTCCGAGCGAACGGAAATATACATATGCCGATCGGCTTTTCCCTGAATGACAATTGCGTCGTAACCCGCCTGCATCATGGCAAACGCCAGACGACCGCCTGCATAACTTTCACCGAGTTCGCCGGTATGCGGAGAGTAAAATACCGCGACGGTTTTTGTCATGACCGGGAAAACAGAGGTTAGCGCGCCCACCGCAAACACAATTGGCTGGCTTGCATCAAGCGGAGGTAATTCCGGATGAAAATTCTCCTCGAATAGCCGCATCGCAATTCCGACACCGCCTAGATATTCATTCAGATCCGGACGCTTCTCGATTTTGAGCTTTTTTGTGGTCAAATCGATGAATAAAACTTTTTTATCGTCTCCCTATTGTTCGAAAATGTCTGAGATGTCAACCATACATGCGCTCAAAATATGAGTAAGAATCTGGAAAATAATCATGATGGTCTGAGTGTTATT
>QKAN01000180.1 GCA_003246365.1 Clostridia bacterium | reverse complement strand
GATCGCGCTTCCGATCATGCCGCCGATCAGTATCGTCGTGCTGCTGAGTAGACCGAGTTTTCCCTTTTCGTTTGACATTTCTTACCCCCTGCTTTCTTTCTTTCTTTTTTATCTTATGACACAGCTTGGCCTGTGCCCTAATTCCGGGTATCACAAAACCCAGAGAAAGCGTAATAGGTTCAGTTTCCGATGAATCGCTCTTTACTGTTTTGATACGAAAGTCTTTTATACTTATTAATTAGGAAATTTCTGGTTCGTCGTGAGCTGAAGCAGAAGCGGTAGAGTGCATCATTGCACTCCGTCGCTCCCATTCCTGCTGTCGCGGTGACACCCGCGCCGTCATACTAAGTAATGTAAAAATCGAGAATCTGTCTGCAACCGAATGGTTGCCTTAAACGTCTTGTTGCTTATGCCTGTGTGTTAAAGTTAAAGTTTGACCAATACGCGGTAGGTTTTCGGATCGATTGCACGCTCGAAAGCATAGTTCACTTTTTCAAGCGGCACTACTTCCGAAATGTAGTGCGAAGCATCGATGATGCCGAAGTTGAGAAGTCTCGTCGCGGCGAGGAAATCGCTCATGTTCTGGTTGACGGCACCCGTGATATTGATTTCCGTCGAATGTACCTGGTTGACGTCCAGTTCTACCGGTTTGTTGCTCGGGAACGAAGAATACATCACAACGCGTCCCGTTTTTGCCGCCATATGAATGGCGTCGTCTGCCAACTGCGGAACCGCCGCGGTGCAGAACACGACGTCCGCGCCTCTGCCATCCGTGAGTTCCTTTACTTTTTCAATAGCGTTCGTTTCCTTCGAGTTAATCAGAATGTCCGCGCCGACTTCTTTGGCAACGCGCAATCTATCCGTGTCCACTTCGCAAACGATGACGCGCGCGCCTTTGCTCTTTGCCAGTTGAATATGGAAATCGCCCATAATGCCGCAGCCGATGACGACTACATCGTTGCCCAGTTCGATTCCGGCGTTGTTCACGCTATGCACGCAGCAGGCGAGCGGTTCCGACAGCGCGGCGTGGCGCATATCGATATCGTCCGTCATTTTGTAAACCGTCTTCGCTTCGAGCATCATATACTCGGCTAAACCGCCCGGGCCGCCTATACCTTCGTGAATATCCGCTTTAAAGGAAATTACGCACTGGTTTTCATGTCCATTGCGGCAAAAATAACATTCTCCGCAGGTCGTCAGCATGCGAACGGAAACCTTGTCTCCAACTTTCACGCTCTTTACCTTTTCGCCAACGGCGGCTACCGTGCCGGCGGCTTCGTGTCCGCCCGCAAACGGGTAACGCTTCATTACGCCCGCATAGATGCGCTGTTCCAACGTGCAAATCGCGCAGTAATCCACCTTGACGAGCACTTGGCTGCCCTGCGGCTGTTTGAGTTCTTTCTCGACGATTTCAACATTACGCTCTCCCGCGAGAATAGCGACTTTATATGTATCTTGCATTTGCTGCTCCTTAGAACTTCTTGTTCAACTCTTTGAGTGCGGACTCTACGCTGCAATCTTCGTGGATGATCTTTGCAATCGCGCTTGCATAACGCGCGGGATCTTCGTGTCCCCAGATGTTGCGCCCCATCGCGATGCCCGCGCCGCCTGCAGAAAGCGCTTCCTTGATTTCGGTGAGCAGTTTTTCTTCCGAAACCTTTTTGCTTCCGCCAAGGATGACAACCGGAACATATACGCTTTCGCAAAGTTCGTGGAATGTCTCCGGAGAGCCGGTGTATTCCGTTTTCACAACATCAACGCCCATCTCTGCACCCATGCGGCAGGCGAACGTGATGTTTTCCGGCGTACGGGAATCCTCTCCTCCCTCAAATCCTCTCGGCAGCATTTCCGCCACAATCGGAATATTCCACTTGTTGCAGTCCAGAATGTTGCGGGAAAGGTTTTCAAGAATCTGGTCTTCCCACTTGGAGCCGGGGAATCCCATGCTGATTACTGCGTCCGCACCGAGGCGAACTGCGTCTTCGATTCCAACCACGGTCTGGAGCGGCTTGTCTTTTGACCCGATAAACGAGCAGGAGCCATCCAGTCTCAGAATGATGCCCTTTCCATGGAAAGAGTCCGCAAATTTGTCCGCAAGGCCGACCGTTGCAAGAAAAGCATCTGCTCCTGCGCGTGCAACTTCGCTGATGATCTTTCCGGGGTATTTCATCGCCGGCAAAACGTTGAAGCCGTTGCCGTGATCCATCGCCATGATAAAAGTTTTTTTGTCTTCCCTAAATATATGGTTGATGCGATGTGTTTTATTTGGCATATTCTCTTCCTCCGTGATATATGTGAATTCTATTTCGGTACGTTTTTTGTTTCTTGCGCGGGGGTGTTACATTTGCTCACTATTAGTTCTTTTGTAACCCTCTTTAAGAATCTATCACACTTTTTCCGACAAGTAAATACATTCTGTACGCTTTTTAAATATTTTTTTGAAAGGATAACGCTCTAAATTCTCTTCTGTTAATCCTGTTAAAAAGCGGTTCTTTTTTACAGATGCTACGTTTTTGCACACAAAAAAAGAACCGTCTGCGCCAGGAAGACCGTTCTCTTGAAAAACCCAGTTTTTATATTATATTTCGAATGTCTGCTTCTTTGTTGCCTTTGTTATTTATGCGCGGTTACGAATCGGCTTATTGAAACGCTTTTTGAACTTCCGTTGCGGTTTCGAGATCCGTAATCAACACATTGATCAAATGCCCTTTAATCGCGCCTATGATCGCCTGCGTTTTTTCGCTTCCGCCTGCAATTCCAACGCGAACCGGTATTTTGATATAGCTCTCGTAATCAATCGCGAACACTCGCTCATTGATGCCGCTCTCAATGATATCGCCGTCTGCATTAAAATAGTATGTGCAGATTTCACCAATGGCATTTTTGCGCTGAAGTTCGTTATATTCGTCCTCAAACATAAAGTTCTTCGGAACCAGACTTGTACTGCTAAAGTTACCAATGCCAACGACGGCAATGGTGCACTTTTTCATCGTATCGTACACCTGCGAAAAGAAACTCTGGCTCAGCATCGAATCTCTGAGTTGTTTGTTTTCAACGATGATTGGCGCATACATAAAACAGGGATTCGCCTTGAGTATCAGAGCACTGTCTCTGACGATATTATCCGAATTCGTGCTTGTCTCCTGCGCGTTCAGGCCGCCGACGAGCTGTGTTACCGTTAGGTTTTTTCTGTTGATCGGTGTCAGGTTACTCACCAGATGAGACAATGCACGCCCGCGGGAAAAGCCGATGATATCGTTGTCTTTTAAAACCCTTTCCAGATAGGCCGAGGCGGCCAGCCCGAGAGAGTCGTTTAGATCCTTCATGATGCTGCCGGAGATGACAACCTCATTTAAGCCCGTTCGCTCTTCCAGATGCGCTTCGAGTTCAAAATTCGTATTGTAATTATCGCGAATCGTAATCGTTACGATGCCGGTTTCCAAACAACGCTTGATGATTCTGTTGACGCGCTGCCGCGACATAATCATCTTTTTTGCGATTTCTTCCTGCGTCATGCCCGCTTTATAATAATAATACGCAACTTTCACGTATTCATCGTTATGTATTGATTCCGCCATTCGTTCACCTGCTTATCGATACTGTTCTATTTATTAATTATACCATCATTTCTTCGATTATACAGCCATACTGTCCTTATTGACTGCAAAGATATTATAAGAGTGATGCGAGTTATCTATGCGTTTCATCCTACGTAACGAATCGTCCCCAGAAAAGTTTCCCAATTCGACTGTTTTATAACTCTAAATCAAAATTGCGCTGTCGGCATCATAAAAACACCGACAGCGCAATTTCGTAAACAAAAATTTCAAATAAACTTTTATCGCTATTCTTTTTTCTCCGCGTTTATCTTCGTCTTATTTGTACATTGGGCCGTATGCGGCGCATGCGCGATAATCCGCGCTTTCGAGATTATCCGTGCCAAACGTGCTCCATACTGACGGGCGGAAAATTCTCTCGTTTGACACGTTGTGCATCGATACGGGGATTCTTAGCATAGACGCCATCGTAATGAGCAAATCTCCAATGTGCCCATAGCAAAACGCACCGTGATTAGCACCCCAGTTTGCCATTACGCTGTAAACATCCGTAAATGCGCCTTTACCGGTTAATGTTGGCGCAAACCAGGTTGTAGGCCACGTCTTATCCGTGCGCTCATCGAGCGTCTTATGCACATCCGGTTCGAGCTCACAAGTATACCCCTCTGCTAATTGCAGAACCGGACCAAGTCCTTTGACGATATTAAGCCGCGCCATGGTAACGGGCATACCTCCGCGCGTGCCATATACGAAATGCGAAGAATAACCGCCACCGCGGAAGTAAAATTGATCAGCGGCACACCAATCGGTTTCGTCAAGGCACGCCTTTGCTTCCGTATCGGTCATTTCATAGAATGGTTTAATAACATGGTTTCCGTTCGCATCGGTAACCGCGCCGGTGCCGTCTAGCGACGCAGCGCCCGAGTTGATCAGATGAATGATACCGTTTTTTGCATCTCCCTGGAGTTCTTTTCCGGTTACGCGCTTTACCGCCTCCGGGCTCCAATATGTGCGAACGTCTGCAAATATGCCCGGACGATTGGTCAGTAGATGCTCAAACAGCATCGTCATGGCGTTTAGCGTATCGTTTTCCGTGCCAACCACAAATGCTTCTCTTAACCCGTTCCAATCAAATTGTGTGTTGAGCATCGCTTCGAGAAAATCAAAGTTCGGCTTATAATCCGTCCACTGCCGCTGTCCCTGAATACCGCCGACGATTGCGTTATGTCCATAGGATTCTTCCACAAAACCCAGTTCAGCCAAACGCGGATTGCCGATCATCAGATCGCGCACAATCATCATGCTCTTGATCACAAATTCCCATTGCGCATCTTTCTCTTCGCGCGAATACTGAATATTCTCCGGGTTTTTGTCGATGCCTTCACGGCAGTTTTCTTTTGTCCATTTTAGCGCGCGCTCATATTCTTCGCGGTCAAAAATCCCTTCGTCAATTCTCCGTAGAATTTCGGTCTCGTCTACGCTTTCGCTGCGTAAACCGAAATATTCCAGCATCGTTTCCTGATCAAGAATGCTTCCTGCAATTCCCATACACATTGATCCGATTTGCAGGTAGCTGTTTTGTCGCATGGCTTTTGCCGCTATCGCGGCCTGCGAAAAGAGCAATATCTTCTGCGCAACATCGTCCGGAATGGAAGCATCCGTTGCATCTTTTACATCGTGTCCATAGATACCAAAAGCTGGTAAGCCTTTTTGCGCATGCGCAGAAAGAACCGCCGCAAGAAACACCGCTCCCGGTCGTTCGGTGCCGTTAAATCCCCAAACTGCTTTAATTGTAAGCGGATCGGAGTCCATTACTTCTGTAGAATAACACCAGCAGGGAGAAACGCTCAGCGTAACGGTAACGCCGTTTTTCTCAAACTTTGCCTGACACGCAGCCGCTTCTCTCACGCCGCCAATGGTGGTGTCTGCTATTATAACCTCCACCGGATCGCCGTTCGGATATCGCAGATTGTCGGAAATTAACTTCGCCGCAGCTGTCGCCATATTCATGGTTTGAACTTCCAGGCCCTCGCGCACACCGTTTCTGCGCCCGTCTATGCACGGGCGTATGCCGATTTTTGGCAATTCAATCGCATATCGATTCATGTTTAATCTCCTTTAACTATAAAAAACTAAACAAAAAATTACTAAACTATACGGGCTAAAGCCTGAGTCAGATCTTTGTTCTAGAATATCCCCTGCGCCATCATCGCATCTGCTACCTTGGCAAAGCCCGCGATGTTCGCACCCGCTACGAGATTGTAGCCGAGACCGTTTTCTTCCGCCGCTTTTGCCGAGTTGTCGTGGATGTTTTTCATGATGCTGTGCAGCTTTTCGTCCACTTCCGCCTCGCTCCAGCTCAGCCGCTGGCTGTTCTGGCTCATCTCCAGCGCGCTCGTCGCAACGCCGCCGGCATTGACCGCTTTGCTGGGAGCTACGATCATGTGCTTCTGCTCCAGCAGGAAGTTCAATGCGTCGTTCGTTGTCGGCATGTTCGCAACCTCGATGTAATACTTCGAGCCGGAGGCCGCGATCTTCTTTGCTGAAAGCATGTTCACGTCGTTTTGCGTTGCGCACGGCATATACACATCCGCCGGTACACCCCAGGGTTTTTCACTCGGGTAGAACGCGCAGCCGTAACGGTCTGCGTAATCTTTTACCTTGTCTCTGCCGCTGTTGCGCATGTCCACGAGGTAATCGATCTTCTTGCCCAGCACGCCTTTCGGATCGTATACGTATCCGTCCGGACCGGACAGCGTTACCGCCACCGCGCCGAGCTCTTCAAGCTTTCTTGCAACGCCCCATGTCACGTTACCGAAACCGGAGAGCGCGAACGTTTTGCCCTTGATCGTGTCGCCTTCGTGTTTGAACACTTCGTTGACATAGTACACCGCGCCAAATCCCGTCGCTTCCGGACGAATCAGGCTGCCGCCGAAGCTCATGCCTTTCCCCGTCAGTACGCCGGGTTGGTAGTTGCCGCGGATACGTCGATACTGTCCAAACAAATAACCGATTTCGCGCGCGCCGACGCCGATGTCGCCCGCCGGTACGTCGACATCGGGTCCGATGTGCCGGTAGAGTTCGTTCATAAACGCCTGACAAAAGCGCATCACTTCGCCGTCACTCTTGCCGCGCGGGTCAAAGTCGCTGCCGCCCTTGCCGCCGCCGATCGGCAGACTGGTCAGGCTGTTTTTAAACGTCTGCTCGAATCCCAGAAACTTCATGATC
>QKAN01000094.1 GCA_003246365.1 Clostridia bacterium | reverse complement strand
ATCCCTGAGGGGGTACCAGAAAACCTGAAAGCGCTATTTGTGCTCTCAGGTTTTTTATTTCTCAAAAAAATACGCCGATGGAGAACCACCGACGTATGCTTGAAGAAATTCAGATGATTAGACGCACTCCAAAGCCTGAGTCAAATCGTCGATGATATCGCGCACATCTTCGATTCCGACGGAAAGACGAATCAGGTCCGGCGCGACGCCTGCTGCGGAGAGCTGTTCATCGCTGAGCTGACGATGCGTGTGACTTGCCGGATGCAGAAGGCAGGTGCTGCTGTCGGCAACGTGCGTCATGATGGCGGCGAGCTGAAGCTTATCCATAAACCGCACCGCTGTTTCTCGTCCGCCTTTTACGGCGAAGGCGACAACGCCGCAGGAACCGTTTGGCAAATATTTCTGCGCAAGATCATAATATTCGTCGCCTTCTAGTTCCGGGAAATGCACCCAAGCGACTTTGTCCTGCGTTTTAAGAAACTTTGCTACGGCAAGAGCGCTTTCGCAGTGACGCTTCATGCGCAGAGCGAGTGTTTCCAATCCAAGATTGAGATAAAACGCGTTCTGCGGGGACTGAATCGAACCAAAGTCGCGCATCAGCTGCGATGTTGCTTTCGTAATATATGCTTTTTTGCCGAACCGTTCCGCGTAGATAATGCCATGATACGAATCGTCCGGCGTTGTGAGGCCGGGGAAACGTGAAGGATCGCGCATCCAGTCAAAATTTCCGCTGTCAACGATGCAGCCGCCAACGCCAACCGCATGTCCATCCATATATTTCGTGGTGGAGTGCGTCACGATATCCGCGCCCCACTCAAACGGACGGCAGTTGACCGGCGTAGCAAATGTGTTGTCTATGATAAGAGGAACGCCGTGTGAATGCGCAAGCCGAGCAAATTTTTCGATGTCCAGAACCGATACGCTGGGGTTGGTAATCGTTTCGCCGAACAGTGCCTTGGTATTTGGGCGAAACAGTTTTGCGAGTTCTTCTTCCGGAAGCGTTTGATCGATAAACGTACACTCAATTCCCATTTTCTTCAGCGTAACGCCGAAAAGGTTAAATGTGCCGCCGTAGATCGAGGTAGAAGCGATGAAATGGTCGCCCGCTTCACAAATATTGAAGATTGCAAAGAAGTTTGCAGCCTGACCGGAGGAGGTCAGCATTGCAGCGACGCCGCCTTCCAGCGCACAGATTCGCGCTGCAACCGCGTCATTGGTCGGGTTCTGCAAACGCGTGTAAAAGTATCCTTCTGCCTCGAGGTCGAACAAACGGCCCATATCGTCGCTGGAATCGTATTTAAACGTTGTGCTTTGATAGATAGGCAACTGACGGGACATGCCGTTTTCCGGGGTATAACCCTCATGCAGGCATTGTGTCTCAAGGCGGTATTTCATCCGAGTATCTCCGATCGCATTTTTGTGTCATTATACCGTCGTAAAGCGGATTTGACAACGTTCGATTCACAATTATACAGATCAACTATCATTGATATGGTTCATTGACAGGCGACGCAGAAAAGTGTTATCCTCATCCAGAGAGAACGAACCCCGAAAAAAGATTGAGATTCGGATATAATTATTTTTGTTTGTAAGCAGGAAACAAGTGCAGACAATTTTTCATGCAATTGAATCGAAATTCATCGACGAGTTCGATTTGCCGAAGGGCGTAACGTCGTTGGTTGGCGGCGGTGGCAAAACGACGCTCATGTTGCGACTTGCGCGCGAGCTTTTCTACGACGGCGCTCGTGTAATTGTTTCCACCACGACACATATTTTCCCGCCAGATGAAATTATGACTCTGACTCATGCAACAGCAGAGGAAGCGGCAGACGCGCTCGCAAAAGAACGACTGATCTGCCTCGGGACACCGACGGAGCAAGGGAAATTATCCGCGCCCGATTTAACGGTTGAACAAATGCTGGAACTGGCGGAATATGTTTTGATTGAAGCGGACGGCGCAAAACACTTGCCGTTAAAAGCCCCCGCGGAACACGAACCAGTTCTGCCGCAGGAGACACAACTTGTTGTTGCTGTTGCTGGATTGTCTGGAATCGGAAAACAAATTGCGGAAACTGTATTTCGTCCGGAACGCTACGCGGCAATCTGCGGGCTGAATGTCGACGGAATCGTAACGGAAGAGTGTATTGCAAAAGCTCTTGCTCATCCGCAGGGACAGAGAAAGTCTGTTTCAGAGAAGATGCGATTTTCCGTGTTGCTCAATCAGGCGGACGATTTGGCCGCCGAACGATCCGCTTTGAAAATTGCGCAGGAACTCCAACGCTGTTCTGTTGAGCGGACAGTGATTGCGTCACTGGCCAGATATTTATGATATCAACGATAAATGGAATGTACAAAGGAACACAAAACGATATGATCATTTGGATTCGCGGCGCTGGAGATATCGCGACCGGCATCGCATTTCGGCTGTTTCACAGTGGATTTTCGGTTGTGATGAGCGACTTACCGCAACCGACATCAATTCGAAGAGCTGTTTGTTTTTCCGAAGCGATTATCAACAAATCTACGACGGTTGAGGATATTACCGCCCGCTATGCTGCCAATGCGGAAGAAGCGACGGAGATTATGCAGCATGTAGAAATCGCGCTTCTTGCCGACCCTGCGGGAGACATTGCGCGGCAATTAAAACCGGTTGCGGTTGTCGACGCGATTCTTGCCAAGCGCAATCTCGGCACAAAAATTACCGACGCACCGATCGTCGTTGGCGTTGGACCGGGGTTTACCGCCGGTGTGGATTGCCACTCTGTGGTGGAGACTATGCGCGGACACACGCTTGGACGCGTTTATCACAACGGGTCAGCGCTGCCAGATACCGGGATTCCCGGTAACATCGGCGGGTTCACACTAGAACGGTTGCTGCGCGCACCGGGTGCTGGAACATTTCGCGGCGTAAAGAAAATCGGAGACTTCGTTGAAGCGGGCGATATTTGTGCTTTTGTCGACGATAAACCGATGATTTCGCGTATCAAAGGCGTTTTACGCGGATTATTGCCGGACGGTATTGCAGTGACCGAAGGAATGAAGAGCGGAGACGTCGATCCAAGATGTGAGAGATCGGCTTGCTTCGCAGTGTCCGATAAAGCGCTTTCAGTTGGCGGCGGCGCGTTGGAAGCAATTCTCTATGGGTTACGTAAAGGAGACTACGAATGGAAACAGAAGTAAAACTCACAAAACTATCCAGCTGTGCAGGTTGCGGCGCAAAGGTTGGCGCGGGAACTCTGGCAAAGTTGCTGGGGGATATGCCGACCCATCACGATGAAAATTTGCTGGTGGGGTTTGATCGTTCGGACGATGCTTCTGTTTATCGTATATCGGATGAACTTGCGCTTGTTCAAACGGTGGATTTTTTTCCTCCAATCGTGGATGATCCTTTTACATTTGGTCAGATAGCAGCTACGAATGCTTTATCGGATGTGTATGCTATGGGCGGCGAACCAAAACTGGCGCTGAATCTGCTTTGTATCCCTGAAAATATGCCGTCTAGCGCCGTTCAGGCAATGCTTGCCGGCGGATACAGCAAGGTATATGAGGCGGGCGCAATCATCACCGGCGGACACAGCATATTCGACGATGTGCCGAAATACGGGTTAGCGGTTACGGGCTTTGTTCATCCGGATAAGTTTTACAAAAACCTTGGTACGCATCCGGGCGACGTATTGTTTTTAACCAAGCCATTGGGCGCAGGAATTTTGACGACGGCGGAGAAGGCTGAAATGTTGGAACCCGGTGAAATCGACCCAGTGATTGCGCTCATGACGACCCTCAACAGAAACGCTCGCGACTGCGCGGTGAATTATCGTGTGCATGCCTGCACGGATGTAACGGGATTCTCGCTCATGGGGCATCTGTTGGAGATGATGCAGGGCTCGGATACTTCTGCTCGCATTGAAACGGGTGCAATCGACTTTTTACCGCGTGTGCTAGAATTTGCGAACATGGGTCTTTTGCCGGCAGGCGTATATCGAAATCGCAACTATGCGGAGCCGTATTCGGACGAAGGCGATCTGCCGCTAAAAGTGCGCGATGCTCTTTACGATCCGCAGACATCCGGCGGACTGCTGATTGCGGTTGACCCGAAAGATGCGGACGCGCTGGAACGGGATTTGCGCGCAAGCGTACCAAGTGCGCAAAGAATCGGAAGTGTGCTAACAAAATCAGAGAAATCGATCTATTTGGTATAATCAAGCGTAATAAAAGACCCGCCGAAACGGCGGGTTATTCTTTGCTAATTTTACGATTCTTTTTGCGTGTAGCTTTATTTAAGAATTTTTCTCAGCGCATCCAGAGCAAAATCAATCTCATCGGCTGTATTCGAACTGTTGAACGAGAAGCGCACCGTACCTTGCGGAAAAGTTCCATAGGTTTTGTGTGCATTTGGCGCACAGTGAAGACCGCAACGGGTGAGAACGCTATATTTACTGGAGAGCGCATCAGCAACTTCTGCATTGTCCATCTTGGCGGTGCAATCGATGGATATAACGCCGACACGGCGGGAGAGATCGCGCGTGCCGAGCTGACGGATTCCATCGATTTGATCTAACCCTGAGATAAACTGTTGCAGAAGAACGGTTTCCCGCGCTCGCCGCGAGGCGACTTTTCCGTTTTTCAGTTGAACGAGCGCCGCATAAAGGCCATAGATACCGGCAAGATTCGGCGTTCCGCTCTCAAAACGATCTGGCATATACGTCGGTTGAATCTCTGTATGCGAATCGCTGCCCGTTCCTCCGGTAATCAAAGGGTCCAGCTTGCTGGCAAAAGAGGGGGAGAGGAGTAAGGCGCCGATTCCGCCGGGGCCACGCAAACCTTTGTGCGAAGGAATACAAAGCGCGTCGACCGGTGTTTTCTTCAGATCGATGGGGTGATGTCCCGCCGTTTGCGCTGCGTCTATCGCAAGGGCGATGTTATGCGCGCGAGAAAACTCGCTTGCTTTATCAAGCGGAAATACAACGCCGCTGATATTGGACGCATGTGTAAGTATCATGAACTTTGTATTTGGTCGTATTAGGCGCTCAGCCGCGCTGTAATCCAATTCGTCATCGCCGCAAAGTGGAATCCGGTCAAACGATACACCGTGCTCCAGAAGCTGCGTAAGCGGCCGCATAACGCCGTTGTGTTCCAATGGACTGACCAAGACATGGTCTCCGGGTTTTAAAAATCCCTTGATAACCATGTTGAGCGAAACCGTCTGTCCCGGCGTAAAAATCACATGGGTCGGGTCTTCCAGACCAAACAGTTCGCAGAGAAGTTCGCGCGTTTCAAGCACGTGGATTGCGGCGTCTGTTGCGGGCGCATATGTGGAACGGTTCACATTTGCGCAGACGTTGTTGATGTAGAAGAACATCGCTTCTCCGACGCCTTCCGCTTTCGGGTGGGAAGTTGCAGCCTGATCCAAATATATCATGTTGGCACAAGAAAAAATTTTAGTCAAATGCGTTATCCTCACTTGCGTATAACGAATATCTATGTTACAGTATATCTCATGAACGAAGGCTTGACAAGCCTTCCGAACGACTCGTTTTAGCAATCGGTTCATTTCAAATCTGAAACCTGTTCTTGTTAAATCTATCGGATGAAAATGCCGTCAGGTTTGGTTTCGTTTGCAAAAAAAAACGGGGAAATCGCATGAAAAGGGATTAAGGAGAAGAAAAAATGAAAAAGAGGTATTTCTGGGTAATCCTGACGGGTGTCGTGATCGGCGTTGCAGCACTGGCGCTGACCGCACTGGGGAACCCGGGCAACATGGGCTTTTGCATCGCGTGTTTCATTCGTGATACATCCGGTGCAATGAAACTGCATACGGCGAGCGTAGTTCAATATGTTCGTCCTGAAATTGCGGGCATGATTCTTGGCGCGATGATTGTGTCCATATTCGCGAAAGAGTTTAAACCGCGTGGCGGATCATCGCCAATGACACGGTTTGTGATTGCCGCCGTGGTCATGACCGGCGCGCTTGTCTTCCTTGGATGCCCGCTTCGCATGATGCTTCGCATCGGCGGAGGCGATCTGAACGCGCTGATCGGTCTGGTTGGTTTCATCGGCGGTATTTTCGTCGGCACTCGTTGGCTTCGCGGCGGTTTTTCTCTGCGCCGCGCGTATCCGCAGAGTTTGGCGGAAGGAGCGGTTTTACCCGCATCCTATGTAATATTAATGATCCTTGCCGCCGTTGTGCCTTCGCTGTTTGCTGCGAGTGAATCCGGCCCCGGAGCCATGCATGCGCCGGTTTTAATCTCTCTTGTTGTGGGCCTCGTGGTAGGCGGCCTTTGCCAGAGATCACGGTTTTGCACCGCTGCCGCAAGCCGCGACGCCATGCTGTTTAACGATTTTTCGATGCTGTGGGGATTCCTGGCGGTTATTGTAACAAGCATTATCGGCAACTTGATTTTGGGCAAATTCAACCTTTCATTTGCGGATCAGCCGGTTGCCCATACGGATGGCCTCTGGAATTTCCTAGGTATGTTGCTTGTCGGATGGGGAAGCGTACTGCTCGGCGGGTGCCCGCTTCGTCAGTTAATTCTTGCAGGCGAAGGAAACTCGGATGCGGCGATCACCATTGCGGGGTTTGCTGTCGGCGCAGCTGTTTGCCATAACTTTGGTCTTGCTTCTTCAACAAACGGACCTACGACGAACGGCATGATCGCGGTTATTGCCGGATTTGTAATTTTGACGGTGATCGGACTCATGAACAGAGAAAGGAATTAACAAAATGATTCAGGTGGATGCAAGGGGATTGCTTTGCCCCGAACCCGTTGTTTGCACACAGCGCGCTGTGAAAGACGGCACAAAAGAACTGACTGTTCTCGTTGACGCCGAAGCAGCCAGAGAAAACGTAACCCGCTTCGCCGTCTCCCGCGGATACGATGTCGGCGTTCGTCAGGAAGGCGCAGACTACGTTCTAACGCTGACAAAGAAATGAAGGAGTATATCGCAACGTTCCATACGCACCTTGCCGCAATGCGAACACAACGCACTTTGTCGAAAGTCGGCGTAGACGCGCGCCTTGCGCCCGTTCCGCGCTCGCTGAGTGCCAGTTGCGGCACCTGCGTGTGTTATACGGCGGAAGAACCCTTTTTAAAAATGATGGATGCGGACGTGGAACGCGTAGTGGAACGAACGACACAGGAAGATAAATATCAACAACTTTTCATAAATGAATAAATCTTCCCCCTGCACGAAACGCAGAAGCAAAACCGACATTTTGCCTCTGCGTTTCGTATTCTTTATTTACCGAGGGTGGAAAATAAGGTATGATAGTTGAGTAAAGATAATTTTCATGGGGGTCTGGTATTATGAAAAAACAATACCGGCGTTGGCTGATTCTTATCGCATTATTGATTTGTTGTCTGACGCTTGGCGCGTATTCGCTTGCGGATGCCGGCAATTTTTCCGGTTCGTCCGACTGGGGCGGCGGTGACAGCTCCTGGGGAAGTTCGGATTGGGGGAGTTCCAGTTGGGATTCCGGCTCTAGTTGGAGCAGTGGATCAACCTATGACAGCGGGTCGTATTACAGCAGCTCGGACTCCGCCGGTTGTCTTGGCGGCAATCTATTTACGGTTGTTATCATTATAATTGTTGTTATTATTATCCTTCGATATATACGTGCTTCCAAACAATACAGCAGCGGTCAAAACGTTTATACCGCAGCAACGGAAGAACCGGGACTTCCGATTGAAACGCTCAAGGAAAAGGATCCGAACTTCAACGAGCAGGCATTGCTCGAAAAGGTCGGAAACCAGTATATCCAGATGCAAAACGCATGGCAGGAGAAGAAGTGGGACTCCATGCGCGCGATTATGACCGACGCGTTGTACAACCAAATGGCGCGGCAGTTGCAGGCGCTTATCGACGCAAAACAGACGAATCATGTGGACCGCATAGCGGTACTCGAAACCCGCATCAACCGTTACGCGGTAGAGGGAGACAACGACGTGCTTGTCGTGCGGCTTTCGACGCGCATTACAGACTATACGACGGACGATCGTACAGGCGAAATTGTGAGCGGCAGCACGACCAGAGAATTGTTCATGGTGTACGACTGGAAGCTGATTCGTCAGAAAGACAAGAAGACCCTTGCGCAGCCGACGGTTTCGCAGATCAGTTGTCCCAACTGCGGCGCACCGCTAGACATCAACCATACCGGAAAATGCCCGTATTGCGGAACGGTCGTGACGCTAAGCGATCATGATTGGGCGCTCTCCGTCATCAAAGGAATTTCTCAGAGAACAGTCGGTTAATTGACAAAGCAAAAAAAACATGCCGCCAGTGATGGCGGCATGTTCTTTGTGTAAATTTGTTATTGCTGATTTGCAGCGATCAATACGATTTCTTCGTGCTCGGCGTCCGCAATACCGCTGATTTCCGTAAGTGAATTATGGAAATAGACGCTGTATTCCGGAAGGGATTCGCCTGATATAACGGGCGCTGCCTGCTGAATGGAAGCGGCAATGAGCACGCCGTCAATCGTGATTACGATTGGTTGCTTTTCGGAACTGCTGCCGGTGTTAAAAAAACCGCGAAGCGTTGCGTTATCCCATTCCAGCTCCGGCTTGAGCTTTGCGTGGTTGCCGACGGAGATACAGACCATATGAAGAGATATCCCGCTGTAACAACTGGTCACATTATAGGACTGGCCGACAACTAGTTTCTGAGCAACTTCTTCCCACGGCATCAGCGATCCGTATGTAATTAAAAATCCCTGCGCACCGCCGCTGGCAAACACTGTGCCGCCATGCTGTGATGCGGCAATTGCGTCGCCGGAGTATAGCAATTCTTCTGCTTGGGCCTGTGACACGCCGTTTGCGATTGCAAATGCGGAAAAAGCGTCTGCGTCCAGCTGATCCCATCTGCCGTTGACAACGCCCTTTAAATAGCCAAGATCGGCAAGCCGTGTTTCAACGCGTTGAATGGTGTCCGAACAATCGCCGAGCGCGAATATGCCGTCTTCCGCTTTTGAAACAGGAGCCATAACAAAAAACATGGCAAGCGCAAGAAAAACGCCTAGCGCACGCCGAATTGATACGGATGTGAATTGCATCATACAGGTTTTCATAACGTTGAGATTATAGCACACCGGAAATATAATTTCCATCAGAAGAGAGGAAAGGCGTTTCAAACGCGCATTATTTTTAAAACGTGGTAAAATAAAGAAAAGAACAACCTATGAAAGGGGGCGATGGTATGCGATGTTCCTGTCAAAACTGCGGCGCATATATGGTGCAGGACGAAAAAGGTCTCGGCAGCCGTTGCGTCTGTCCGGAGTGTTTTACGACCTGCAGTGCTTGCATGGGAACGCAACAGAAGCCCATGGAGCCGGATCAACTGAAAAACATGTTGATGCAGAGGGAGCGTTACGATGCGGAGCATGAGTTGGACGATTGACACGACAGCACTGATTCCATGTAAATAAAGAGAGAAGGTACTCGTACCTTCTCTCTTTTCTAAGTTAATATGTAAAAATTACGGGGAAGTAGTCTCGCTCGCAGTCGGAACAGCCGTCGGAGTCGGTGTTGGCGTTTCTTCCCATGTGCCGGGAGTCGGGGTGGCTGTTATGGCGGGGGTTGGCGTTTCTTCCGCCGGACAAATCCAGATTTCACCCTGATAAGATTTGTAGGTTGAAACAGCAAGCTTTTCAGTTTTTACCAGCGTACCATCTTTATAGTATTTCTTGTAACTCTGGTAAACATAACCCTTGCGTGCCGCTACGGCAACATAGGTCTCGCCCGCTTCCATGAGGGAACCGTCCGCTTTTTCGGTGCCGACGGCAACTTCAATTTCAACCGGGTCCCCGCTGGGGCTGGTTGTGGATACTAAGTCGCTGGTGAGCTTGATTTCATCGTATTCGTCTGTGTCAAACGGCAATCCCCAAATTTCGAATGTTAGCTTATTGGCGCTTGTCGTATAGGCAACGACGATGATATCGCCGGCGGTGTTGTTCGCAAACTGGAAATCGATGATATTGCCGACTGAGTTAATTGTCGCATCCAGTCCTTCTTTGATATAAGCAACAGGCATGGAATGGTTGCGACGATAAACAACTTCGAGATCGGCTTTCACAATTGCGTTATACAGCGTGGTGGAAAGCTGGCAAACGCCGCCACCAGCCTGCGGAACAACCGCGCCGCTTTCATATGCGTTTGCAATTTTCCAACCGTTGGAGGTGCTGCGAACGCCGAGCGTGTCGTTAGTTGAGAATGTTTCACCCGGAAGTAAAACAGTTCCGTTGATCAAACCTGCGCCTTTACGGACATTATACTTTCGTGCACTGGGGCTCGAGGAAAAATCGGTTGTAGCACTTGCCCGCAATACGTATTGTTCCTGAAGAACCGCTTTGGTAAGCGTCGGTTCCGCAACGACCACTGGAATATTGATTGCGGTTTTGGATCCGTTTGAAATAGCATCCGTCACCAGCTCAAGCAGAGAAACTTGATCAACAACAAGGCCGACAACTTCATCCGTTATGACCAATGCGTGTGTCTCGTCATCCACGCCGGTTACTTTTGCATCCTGCGCGGCAATGTCGATTTGGGTCGCAATCGCAGCGATTCCTTCGCTTAAAGCGGTCAGATCATATGTCATCTTCAGCGTAAAAGCGCGGCCGTTTGTTTCAATTTCCTCGCTTTCGGCTTTCATGGACTCATAATCGCCTGTTTTTCCGAGCCGATATGCCTCGGTAAGTACTTCATCCGTGTTGACCGTGCCCGGCATATCTGTTAAATCCAGTGGATAAAGTTTGTTGTCATAGACAAGCTGCAACTCCCGTTGAGAAGTTACGTTTGTCTCCGCGACAGCAATGGCCGATTTTGCCTCGTCCATGGTCATGCCGCCGATATCGATGTTGTTTACCGTGATACCATCCAAAAACGTTGTGGAGTTAGCCATCGACTGAAACTCCTGCAACTGCTGCTCCTGCAGTGCGCGGGCGGCTTCTTCCGCGGCGATTTGCGCGGCGGCTTCCGCAGCGTCTTTGCGCTGGTTGCTGATAAAGATATAGATAAACGACGAAAGGATCAAAACGAACGCAACGCCGAGAATGATGATAACACGTTGCTGCTGCCTGCGCTTTTTGCGGCGGCTTGCAAGTGAATTCCCCTTTTTCGGTTTGTCCGCTGGTTTTTTGGAAAGTCCAAGATCCTGAATCGGCTCTAAAATCACTTCCGAATATTCCGGTGCATCCTGCTCCGGCGGTTGGTTCGGCAGATTCTGGTTTTGCTCCATTGAGTCCTCCTGCGCATTGTACCAACGCGCGAATATCGCGCGAAAATATCTGTAACTATTTTAGCCGATTGCGCATTATTTTGCATCGTTGAATCGCGCGGATTATGAATTGTTACAGAATGTTCATCAGAAAGTTGCACGAATTCTTCTTTATACGCGGGCAGCACAGCAATCCAAACGAGAAAAAATCGCTTTACGTTGTTTGCTGTCAAGCAAGAACATTCTATGATAAAATAGCCGCATGAGAAAAAGCATGTCAAAACCGAAAAAAGCTGCCGACTCCGGACGCACGCCGATGGATGCTGCGCTGCGTTATCTTGGTTCCCGTGCGCGGACGATTCGGGAAGTAGAGCGGCATCTTGACGCCTGCGAATACGGTGAAGTGGAAATGTACGAAACAGTCGAGCGGCTGAAAGAATTGAACCTGTTGAACGATTTGTCGTTTGCCGAAGAATATGTGCGAACGCGTCTTGCGACGAAGCCAATCAGCCGCGCGCATCTGCGCCAGCAGTTGATTTCGCATGAAACGAACGAAGAAGCGATTGAGCAGGCGTTATCGCAGGTTAACGACGACCTGGAGACGCAGTCCGCCGTCGCCATTGCAGAAAAATATGCGCGGCAATATGCGAAACTGCCGGAAGAAGAAAGAGACGAGATGGTGTTGAGAAGATTGCTGGCGCGAGGATACGCATATGACGATGCGCGCGCGGCGCTTCGCGAGGCAACAGGGGTAGAAAACGAATGAAACGCGTGTTCACGGCGCAAGAAATGCGCGATTATGAACAAATCCGTTTTGCAGACGGAAGGGCAAACAGCCTTGACTGGATGGAACGGGCGGCGCAAGGCGTTGATGATCTGCTGAAAGCCCGCTATCCTGAACAATCGGTTCTTGTCGTCTGCGGTAGCGGCAACAACGGCGGGGACGGGTTTGCGCTGTTGCGCCTGTTAACGCAACGCGGCGTCGATTGTTTGGGCGTTTTGCTGACAGACGAAAACAAACTCTCTGGCGACGCAAAAATCAATTATCAGCGCGCTTTACGCATCGGAGTATCCTTTGCGCTTGAAATCACGAGTGAACGTATTTCAAACTATGACGTTGTTGTCGATACGATGTTTGGTACCGGCCTTTCGCGACCGTTAACAGGCGTGTTTCTGGATGCCGTACAGATAATTAATCAATGCGAGAAACCGGTTGTAGCGGTTGATATTCCTTCCGGCGTGGACGCGACAACCGGCGCGATTCTTGGAGAGGCGATACGCGCGCGAGAAACGGTGACATTCGAATGCCTAAAGCGCGGACATCTGTTTTTTCCGGGGCGGGAATACAGCGGAGAAGTGATCATTCAACCGCTTTCGAATGAACCGAAAGCAGATAATATAAAAGTTGCTTTGCTGGAACACAATGACATACAACATAAACTCCCGCCGCGTCCGATGGATTCCCATAAAGGGAAAAACGGAAGAGCATTACTTTGCGTTGGCTGCGGGCGGTATGTCGGCGCGGCGTTGCTCAGCGTCGGTGCGGCGCTCCGCGCGGGATCGGGACTGACGACCGCCGCCGTACCCGGAGCGGTAAAACCGGCTTTTGCCGCACTGCCGGAGGCGATGTGCGTGCCGGTCAATACGAGTGCGGATTGGGATGAAGCGGCATGCTACAATGCAAAGGAACTTTTGTCGCAAAAAAACGCGGTCTGCATCGGAAGTGGGGTAGGGGACGGCAATATACTCACGTTGATAGAAGCGGTGTTAAAGACAAAAGTGCCGGTTGTTTTGGATGCCGATGCGTTGAATCAAATCTCCAGAAACACGGCTATTCTGACTTTGCTGCATCAAGACGTTATTCTTACGCCGCATCCAATGGAGATGTCAAGACTTTGCGGAGAGCCGATAGAAGCAATTTTGGCTGATCCAATCGGAATCGCGCAGATCTATGCACATAAATGGAACTGTGTTGTCTTGCTCAAAGGGGCGACGACGTGCATCTCCAACGGATCGGAAACGCGGTTGAATATCACAGGAAACGCGGGATTGGCCAAAGGCGGTAGCGGGGATGTACTTTCCGGCTTGATCACGGGCCTGCTTGCGCAGAGGGTGACGCCTTTCGACGCGGCAAGCGCGGGCGCTTATTTGCTCGGGGCATCGGCAAACGAAGCGTTTGAGCTGTTGCGGGAGAGAATGCTTCTCGCGCGGGATGTGATTGACGCAATACAGATAACGATCGGAAAAATAGAACAATAAAAAACAGCGTCTGAGAAATCAGACGCTGTTTTTCAATCAAATCAGTCTTGTGTATAAATGCGCGGAACCCGTTCCGAGATGCTCAGCAAAATTTCATAACTGATGGTGCCTGCTTTATCCGCCAGTTCGTCAGCCGTAATTTCCTCGTCGCCCTGCGCACCGAGAAGAACCACATCGTCGCCGACTTCCGCTTCTGGCACATCCGTCAAGTCGATCATCATTTGATCCATGCAGATGGTGCCAATCTGCCTTGCACGTTTGCCGCGGATGAGCACATCCACAATGCCGGAGAGACAACGTTTATATCCATCACCATATCCGACCGCGACGGTTCCAACCCGCATGTCGCAGGGGGTCACAAACTTTAATCCATAACTAACGCCCTCGCCGGCAGGAATCGTTTTTATGTGTGTGATATACGTGTGCCAACTTAAGACGGGGTGGAGGTCAATGCCTTCCACTTTGTGTCCGGCCGGATGACAACCGTACATGGCGATTCCGCCGCGAACCATATCAAACTGCGCCTCCGGAATATGCAGCGCGGCGGCGCTGTTGCTTGCGTGTAGAATCGGATTGAGTCCGTTTTGCCGCGCAATATCGATATACCGGCGGAAACGTTCTGATTGCAGCAGGGTAAAGGAAGTATCCTCCAACTCAGAAACTGCAAAATGCGTAAAGAGCCCGTCGAGAACAAGATTTGGACTACGTTTGAGCAGCAAAATAGCCTCCGTAAACGCAGCTTCGCTTGTAAATCCAATCCGGTTCATGCCGGTATCCACCTTGATGTGAACGCGGCAGGACATGCCGAGTTTTGCCGCATGCGCCTGTAAGAGTTGAAGCGTTTCCATCGTAAAGACGGTCGGCGTCAACCCGTGGCGGATGACGTCGTCCATATGGTCTTCTTCTGTCGCGCCGAGCAGCAAAATCGGCGCGGTGATACCCGCGAGGCGAAGGCGAACGCCTTCCTCGGAAAAAGCAACGCCGAGATAGCTTGCCCCGCTTTCCATCGCGCGGTTGGCAACGGCCTCCATGCCGTGACCATAAGCGTTTGCCTTAACGATAGCAAGATATTTAGTTTCCGGTTTCAAGCGAGAACGCATCAGTTCGATGTTGTGCCGAATACTGGCGAGCGAAACAGAAGCATAAGTTGAACGCATAACGATTACACCTCCTGCTTTCTGGAATCGTGCACGATTGCGCCGTTGATCACCGTCAGTACGCAGTGTGTACGGTAATCAAACGGATGCCCGTCGAATACCGCTATGTCTGCGTCTTTACCCGCTTCGAGCGTTCCGACGCGGTCGGCAACGCCGACGATTTCGGCTGCATGCCGCGTGATGGAGCGGAACGCAGTTTCTTCGCTGAGTCCTTCGCGAACGGCGATTCCCGCTTGCATAAGTAAAAACTGGATTGGAATGACCGGATGATCGGTCATCATCGCAAACGGAATACCCGCTTCTTCGAGAATGCGAGGCGCGGAAAAGCTAAGATTCTTTAATTCAATCTTGCTGCGTTCGGAAAGCAGTGGCCCGATGATAATTCCCGCGCCCTGATCGAGCAAGCGGTCTTTGAGCACATCGGTTATCATGTATCCCTCGGTGCAATGATCGATTGTTACCTTGAGATTAAACTCTTTGGCAAGGCGCAGAGCTGTGAGAATATCGTCAGCGCGGTGCGCATGGATTTTCAGTGTCAGTTCGCGGTTGATAACCGGAAGAAGCGCTTCCATCGAAATATCGCGATCTGGCTTGTCGTCGTCCTTTGCCATGCCTTTTTGATATTCGATCGCGTCGGTCATCGTAGCGCGGAATAGAGAGGCGATTGCCATACGTGTTGTCGGGGCAACTTTCTTTTCTGCATACACCGCTTTCGGGTTTTCACCGGTTGCTGCTTTCATGGCAATCGGGTCGCGCAGCGTCATTTCTTCAATGCTACGGCCGAAAGTTTTCAGCGCGGCAAACTGTCCGCCGATGACGTTCGCGCTGCCCGGACCGGTGATAACCGTTGTGATGCCGCCTTCGCGCGCTTCCTTAAAGCAAGGATCGAACGGGTTGATTCCGTCGATGGCGCGCAGCTCGGGCGTGACGGGATCGGTCATTTCGTTTCCATCTGCGCCTTCTTCGCCCATGCCGTCTTCCCACATGCCGATGTGGCAATGCGCGTCGATCAAACCGGGAAGAACGAACATACCCTTTAAATCGACAACGTCCGCGTTATCCGACGCCAGAGCCGTACCGACGGCAAGAATCTTACCATTATCGATTAACAGATCGCCGACAAAAGCATCCTGTGTCATTGTATGAATTAAACCGTTTTTAAGTAGCAACATAGCAGTCTCCTGTTGTAAAACAAATTTCACAGCATGTCTATTTTACCACATCATATGAATTTTGCATTCTTTTTTCAAACGATGTGCATCGGCGTAAAACGCAACTACATGTCGATTAAAGTGATCTTTCATGATTTGACCGAACACGGTGCGTATGATAAACTACTACATTAGGGTAAGCTGCGAAAAATGATGTCAAAGATGAATTGAAACACCATTTTTTGTGAGCGGACTTATACGGAATGAATATGGAATACGATATGAATTTGGATCAGACGGTACTAAACCGCATACTCACACGCGTGGAAAAACCAGCGCGGTATATTGGCGGAGAGTGGAACAGCATTGTTAAGGAAACTGCGGAAGTGCGCTTTGCACTTTTGTTTCCTGATGTTTACGAAATCGGCATGTCGCATCTCGGTTCCCGCATTCTTTACCATGTGCTCAACAGCACGGAGAGTATTGCCTGCGAACGCGCGTTTGCGCCCTGGCCGGACTTGGAACAAGTGCTCAGAGAGGAACATTTGCCTCTGTTCTCTCTTGAAACGAAGCGTCCTTTGGCGGAGTTCGAAATCCTCGGCTTTTCTTTGCTGTATGAGATGTGCTATACAAACATCCTTCAGATGCTTGATCTTTCCGGCATCCCGCTATTGGCAAAAGACCGCAAGGAGAGCGATCCGCTCATTATTTGCGGCGGACCATGCGCCTGCAATCCAACGCCGATTGCGCCGTTTATGGACGCGGTGCTCATCGGAGACGGAGAAGACATGGTTGTCGATCTGGTGGAAGCCGTACGCAAAGCGAAACGGGAAGGGAAAAGCAAAGAGGAGCTTATAAAAGAGCTTTCTGCGATACGCGGCATTTATGTTCCTTCGCTCAAAACGGAGAAAACGACGATTGTGCGCCGTATTGTAAAAAATCTCGATCAAACGCCGTTTACCGGCGAACCGATCGTACCTTATCTCGGCATCGTACACGATCGCGTCGCGCTGGAAGTGATGCGCGGCTGCACGCGTGGCTGTCGTTTCTGCCAGGCGGGATATATTTACCGGCCTGTGCGCGAGCGCAAAAGCGAAACGGTTATGGAGCTTGCGCGCCAACAGATCGGATGCACGGGGTATGATGAAGTTTCGCTATTGAGCCTCAGTACAGGAGATTATTCCGAAGTGCACCAGCTTGTGCCGCAGATCATTCGCGAGATGGAAGCGGGGAAAGTATCCGTCGCGCTTCCGTCGCTGCGCGTAGACAGCGAACTGGCAAACGACTTAACCGTTATGCAGACTGTTCGCAAAGCAGGACTGACGTTCGCCCCGGAAGCGGGCACACAGCGTCTTCGCGATGTCATCAACAAAAACGTGACGGAAGAAGACATACTCCGCGCAACGCAGGATGCGTTTACCGCAGGTTGGAGCAGCGTGAAGCTCTATTTCATGATTGGACTGCCGACAGAAACGGACGAGGATATTCTCGGCATTGCGCAACTGGCGCGAAAGATCAGCTGGCAGTTTTACGGTCTGCCGAAAGAGCAGCGCGGAAAAGGCCTGCGCATGAATGTGAGTGTTTCGACATTTGTGCCAAAACCGTTTACGGCATTTCAGTGGTGCGGACAAGTTCCGGCGGAGGAGATCCGCCGCAGACAGGATTTGCTGCGCGGCGCATTAAAAGGAATTCGCGGAGCGGAGCTGAACTGCCATTATTCGCTGCTGTCTGTATTAGAAGCCGCGTTTTCCCGCGGAGACGAGAGACTTGCGCCGGTGTTGCAACGGGCATACGAGCTCGGTTGCCGATTTGATGCCTGGACGGAACATTTTCAGCCGAAGGCCTGGTCACAGGCATTTGCGGACTGCGGACTGAGCGAACAGGAATATGCCCAGCGTGAGTACTCGCTGGACGAACCTTTACCTTGGGATTTTGTTGATATGCTTGTTACAAAGGCATATCTCAAGAGAGAATACAAACGCGCGTTGACTGGCGAAACCACGCCGGACTGCCGCGAACAATGCAACGGATGTTTTGGAGCGCGATATGAAACTGATTGCCGCATATCATAAAGGAAGCGAGATCGCGCTGATTTCCCACCTTGATATTCAGCGCACATTACAGCGGGCGTTTCGCCGCGCCGGGTTACCGTTGCTTTATTCCAACGGTTTTAATCCGCATCCGCAGTTTTCGTTTGCAACCGCTGCGGCAACGGGGATGAGCAGCGACTGCGAATGGTTTGAGGTGCAGCTTTCGGAAGAAATCACGCCCGAAGATTTCATGCTCCGCGCAAATTCGGTCATGCCATCCGGCATGTCGGTTTCCGGCGCTTTTATTGCACCGGAAAATTTCGGTTCGCTTTCCGCAAAACTGCGTGCTGCGGAATATAGCGTTGCCATCTCGTTTTTTGATCCGGTCGATCCGGAAAAATTGAACGTTACGCTGGAAGAGATGCTTTCCGGCGAGATCATCATAAACAAACGGACGAAGGGCGGAATCCGTCCTGTAGACATGCGTCCGTATATCCTGCGGGTCTCCGTGGGGTCGGTCGAGGGCGATAAAACCACCCTCTGTGTTCTAGGCAAGCTGCAAGCCGATGGCGGTCTGCGGGTCGATGCTTTCATCGGCGCGCTGCTCGAACGTTTGGATGCGCATGCGGCGTACGAAATTCATCGTACCAACATGTACTTTGCCGAAGATGGCCTGCTGCCGCGACTGCCCGTGGAATAAGAAAGAGAAGGAAAAATGAATAAGGAAATCTTGGTGGACGCTAGCGGTGTGGCAACCCGTGTGGCGGTCGTCGAGGATGGTTCGCCCGTCGAGTTCTATGTGGAACAAGAGGGGTCTGAACGTCTTGTCGGCAACATCTACAACGGAAAAGTACAAAACGTACTACCGGGTATGCAGGCGGCGTTTATCGACATCGGTTTGGAGCGCAACGCGTTTCTCTATGCGGGGGATATCGTGTTGTCGGACGATCCAGATGACGAAATCGAGCAGATACCGGAAAACAAGAACATTCGGGATCTGTTGAAACCCGGCCAAACAATTATGGTGCAGGTTGCAAAAGACCCGGTCGGTACAAAGGGCGCGCGCGTTACGACGCACATTACGCTTGCCGGTCGTTCGCTTGTTTTGATGCCGACTATGGATTATGTCGGCGTTTCGCGCCGCATCGATAAAGACGACGAACGCCAGCGCCTGCGAAAAATCATTTCTGAGATTAAACCCAAATGCATGGGCGTCATTGTACGCACCGCTTCCGCGGGAAAAACAAAGCAGGATTTTTCAGAAGACCTCGAAAGTATCGTACATCTTTACGCAGAGATTGAAAAACGAGCAAACAGCAAAAAAGCGCCTGCGCTGCTGCATGCGGAACAGTCGCTGTTGTTCCGTACTGCGCGAGATTTGCTGATGAAGGACATCGATCGCGTTTTCGTAAACGATCAGGAAGCATACGACAGACTTCGTGAGATTGCTGATGTTATGGCGCCAAAACTCAAAGCACGCATTTTGCTCAAAGAAAGCGAAGCGCTTTTCGATCGATATGACACGGAAGGCAAGATTGACAAAGCGCTTGCACGTAAAGTCTGGCTCAAGAGCGGCGGATATGTGATCATCGATCGAACAGAGGCGCTGACGTCTATCGATGTAAACTCCGGTAAATTTGTCGGCAAAGACAATCTGGAAAAAACGATTACATCAGTCAATTGCGAGGCGGCAAAAGAAATTGCAAAACAACTCCGTCTTCGCGATATTGGCGGAATCATCATTATCGATTTTATCGATATGGAAAAAGAAGCAAACCGCGCGCTTGTTCTGACAACGCTGAAAAACGCGCTCAGGGATGACCACACCCGTTCGCACGTGTTCGGGTTTACGCATCTGGGCCTGGTTGAGATGACCAGAAAGAAAACAGGCAGAAGCATCTCCGATACGTTGCAGCAAATCTGCCCGTATTGTAACGGGGACGCGAAAGTGCTTGCACCGGAAACAATGATCAACCGCATTCGAAAGCAGACGATTCAGGTGATCAAAGGCAGCAATAACAAACGTATGCTGATCGAAGCGCATCCTGACGTAGTTTCTGCAATGGAGATTGCGGAAAAGAAGCACGGTTGTCTTTTCCCGCTGGAAGAAGGCGGCACCTATTATGTGCGACCGAACGCTTCATTACATGTTGAAAAATTCACAGTTCGTCCGCTGGCGGAGAAGAAAGTAGCGGAAGCGAAGAAGGATTGTAAAATCATTCGCTGAGATATGAAAAACCCGCGTAAAACGGCAGGTTTTTCGTTGACATGGCAAACGGGTTTGTGTTATGATCTTTCGGTGAGCCGCTCCGGGGTGGTATAAGCGCGCGATAAAATCGCGACACCACGATTGGGCGAGTCTGGTATGAGGAGGTGCAGTTATCGTGTATGCAATCATTCAAACCGGTGGTAAGCAGTACAAGGTAGAGGTTGGCGACCAGATTCTGGTTGAAAAGCTCGAATCCGATGTGAACGCCGAGGTCGATTTTGAAACATTGCTGGTTGCGGATGACAGCGGCGTCAAGGTGGGCAAGCCCGTCCTGGATGGTGTCGCAGTTCGCGGCAAAGTACTCGAACACGGCAAAGGCAAAAAGGTCGTCGTTTTCAAGTATAAGCCGAAGAAAGACTCCCGCACAAAGCGCGGCCATCGTCAGCCGTACACCAAAGTTGAGATTCTCTCAATCGGGTAAGACGGTATGGTAACAGTCACAATGCTTCAAAAAAGCGGCAGAACGGTCGGGTTTTTATCCACCGGGCATGCGGGTTACGGCGAAGCAGGAGAGGACATCGTTTGCAGCGCGATTTCCGCGCTTACGCAAACATGTTATCTGGGACTGACAAAAATCGTTGGATTCAGCGAGGGCGATGAACTCGCGGTTTCGATCGACGAAAAACAAGGAATGAGCTGTGTTCTCGCGGGCGATACACGCGGGGAGCAGTTGGACAAGGCGGAGCTTCTGTTTTTAACGATGGAAGCAGGCCTGACCTCCATTATGGAGGCGTATCGCAAATCCCTTAAAATACGACACAGGGAGGTGTAACGATATGTTCAAGATGAATCTGCAGCTGTTTGCGCATAAAAAAGGCGTTGGTTCGTCCCGCAACGGCCGCGACAGCGAGTCCAAGCGCCTCGGACCGAAGCGCGCGGATGGTCAGTTCGTGCTCGCGGGCAATATCCTCGTTCGTCAGCGCGGCACACATTTCCACCCCGGCGTAAATGTCGGAATCGGCAAAGACGACACGCTCTTTGCAAAGGTGGATGGCGTGGTTCGCTTCGAAACCAAGCACCTTGGCAAGAAGCAAGTCAGCGTTTACGAGGCCGCCGCAGGCGAATAACTAAACAAACAAAAAAAGCGGACGATATCTTTCGTCCGCTCTTTTTATATTTAAAACAAATCGAAAGATATCGGGGTAATTATGGACGCGGAAGAATTCAAACTACTTCGCTTGCAAAATCAATTTCTGTTGAAATCTGCTGCATCGCTAGACGTTGTGCGCGGACTGATTGGGTTACAGGCGCAGTATGGCGCTGCCGCGTTGCACGCGCTAAAAATCCGCTCCAATGACGTACCGAACTATTCAAACTATGTGAAAACATGGTCATTTCGCGGAACATTGCATTTGCATGAAAAACGTGATCTCCCGCTCGTCTTATACCGCGGAAGCGAAACCGACTTTGGACAGATGGCGTTTGCGCCGGAGCAAATCGATCCGGCGCGCAGCGAACGTTTCCGGTCGATCATACTAGAATCGCTATCGACTTCCGATCAAACAAGAGATGCACTAAAAGCCGCTTGCTTGCAAGAAGGCATGACAGAAAGAGAATCGGAAATCATTCTGCATCCTTGGGGCGGGTTATTCCGCGCAATGGCGGAAAGAGGAGAGATTGCTTATACCGCTGACGGAAACCGGGTATTCACTCGGCTCAGTCCGATGGAACCGATGCGAGAGGATGAGGCGCTTGCCGAAATGATGCGGCGCTATCTTGCGCATTATGCGCCGGTATCGCTGCGGGATACGCAAACGTTTTTTGGCCTGCCACAAAAGCGCTTGAAGCAATTGCTGGAACAAACGGCGCAGCATTCGTTTGAATTTGCAAATAACACATATTTTATACTGGATCAGAAATTGCCGGAAGATGCCGCAATGCCTTCGGTTATCTTTCTAGCTGGATTTGATCAACTATTACTAGGGTATCGAAAGACCGAGAATCCATTTTTAATTCAAAGCACCATCAAATCTATATATAACAATACAGGAATCATATTTCCTACCGTCTTGGTTAATGGTTTGGTTTGCGCCGTTTGGAAACGAACAGGCAACAAACTGGAACTTCGAACGCTTAAAAAAATAAGCGTTCGAGATCAACGTAAAATCGAACGCAAAGCCGTGGACAATTTCGGCAATGTCGCGGTACAATGGACGGGAATGTAGGCGTAAGCTGCAAAGACGGAGGACAGGATCGGATGATCACAAGAAATACAAAGGTTGGAGAACTGCTTCAAAACCCGATTGCCAGAGACGTTCTCGCACAGTTGGTGCAATATGCCGGGGTGAATGAAAAAGTCATTTTAAACCCGATTGTAAAAGGCTTAAAACTTTCGGCTATTCCAAAGTTCGCGGGAAAAGCGATGCCGGATGCGGATACTGTGATCGACACGATGATCGACTTGTTTAATCAGGAAGCGGACACCAAACCTGTGTCGAAATCAAACGAACATTATTGGTGGAAAGAAGCGGTGATCTATCAGATTTACCCGCGTTCGTTTAAAGACGGTAACGGAGACGGAATAGGAGATTTACGCGGAATCATCGAAAAACTTGATTACCTGAAAGAATTAGGCGTGGATGCCCTTTGGCTCTCGCCAATCTTCGATTCCCCTAACGACGACAACGGATATGATGTTCGCGATTACCGTGCGATTATGACCGAGTTTGGCACCATGGCTGACGCAGAAGAACTCATTGAGAAACTGCATCAACACGACATGCGCATTATTCTTGATTTGGTAGTAAACCATACGTCCGATGAGCATGAGTGGTTTATCGATTCTGCGAAAAATCCCGGTGGCCCGCACGGAGATTATTATATTTGGCGTAAGCCAAAGGGACCGGCACATCCGAACAATTGGACGAGCTTTTTTTCCGGCCCCGCATGGCAGCATGTAAACGAAAGAGACGAAGAATATCTGCATCTCTTCTCAAAAAAACAGCCTGACTTAAACTGGGAAAATTCGGCGGTACGGAACGAAGTGTGCGACATCATCGATTTCTGGCGGGGGAAGGGTGTTGACGGATTTCGTCTTGACGTAATCAACTACATCAGCAAAACTTCGCTTGCAGACGGAAGCAAGACGCTTGGCGAGCTGTTGCAATTTAATGGGATTGAACACTATTTTTATGGGAATCGTTTACATGAATATCTGCACGAATTAAAAACACGCGCATTTCAAGACTCGTTTACGGTTGGGGAAACGCCGGGCACTGGTCCGGAGATGAACAAACTGCTCACCGCGGATGAACGGAATGAGCTGAATACTGTATTCAGCTTTGATCATCTGGAGAATCTCGGAAAAAACAGATTTGACGATTATCGTTATAATCTCACGCATCTAAAAAAGTGTTTTTCCAGACTGGAAGGCGAATATGCGGATTATGCCTGGCCGAGCATTTTTGTTGAGAACCATGACAATCCACGTATGGTCAGCAAAATTGATCCGAGAGACGAGTTTCGTGACGCAATTGCAAAGCTACTTGCGGTCGTGTTGCTTTCTGCGCGCGGAACGGTATTTCTTTATCAAGGTCAGGAACTCGGCGCAGTCAACGTTGATTTTCAAGATATATCCGAACTGCGTGATGTGGAGAGCCTGAACAAATTCCGCGAACTCATAGCGGGAGGATCTTCGGCGGAAAATGCGTGGCGCACCGTGCTTTGCGGATCTCGTGATCATAGTCGTACGCCCATGCAATGGAACAATGAAGCGTTTGCCGGATTTTCCGACTATGAGCCTTGGATACGTGTTGGGGATAAGGATGTTTGCAACGCAACCGCGGAAATGGCCGATGAAACCTCCGTTTGGAGCACATATCAATCGTTGATTCGCTTGAGAAAAGAGCATCCCGCGCTTGTTTACGGCGCATTTGAGCCGATTGAAACCGCAAATGACGATGTGTTTTGCTATTATAGAACCGATGAAACCGAGCGGTTTTATGTTGAGATCAATCTGCGCGCGCGTACTGTAAAACAGCCGAAATCAAAAGGAAAACTAGAGCTGATTTATTCCAATTATATGGCGCAAGGGGATGGGTTGCAGGCGTACGAAGCAGATATCTATCGCGTAGAGAAGTAAAAATGTAATGTAACGTTTTCGTGAATTGGGC
>QKAN01000139.1 GCA_003246365.1 Clostridia bacterium | reverse complement strand
AATAAAGATAAAGTGATCATAATTTTGTTCAGAAATGATAGTGTTGTAGTTAAAAAATATTGCTATTTGCTTCGGAGAAATGACTGAATATCCTTCAATTCTAGATGGTATTTCATATTTGGCTGAAATACTTTCCACTTTATTCTCTGCGTTATCTATGTTGCTTTTTGGCGAGTTTTCGTTATCTTCATATATCCAATTAGAAATATAAATTGTTCCACTCTGTGGAATATCTTCTGAAAATGTAAAATTATATATTGACGCATAACTTTGACCCGAAATAATCTGAGGATTTATTGCAAAAATCGACTCTTCTGCAACTTCAAGTTTCACTTTGCTTCCATCTGAATTATCATCAACAATAAAAATTGAAGAAGTTTCTGTTAGTTCTAAGTATGAATTGAATTGTATACGAATTTGGTTTTTATTTGCGTTAGAATAGCTTAAATTTATAATCTGTGGAGCTAACGACGTCTCTGGAGCTGAATTCATTATCGTTTGCTGTTCTGCTTCGTTATTAACCGAACTCATCTGTCGAGTTGCGGGATACAATTGGAATAATAAAGAAATACTCAGCATTAACGACAATAATCTAGTCTTTAAACCAAAATACATTATACTGTTCCCTTTCGATCACGCGTTTCATTTGTTACTTTGTAATACTTTTTTATTACGTTATTCAAGTTTCCATATTGTTATTTTTGAGCTATTGTCGCAATAATACTATACTAATATGTTATTTGCAAGCAATTTCGAATGTTGATTATTGTTTATTGTTGTAATATAACCAATGCAATCTTGTTAACAATTGGATATAATACTAATGTTCGCGATAGTAAATCTCAGATTGGGTAAAGAATCTACAAATTGTTATGAGCAATGTTATCTTTATGGAAACCAAGGAAGCGAATATGATGATCAGAATTCGTAAAATGTACATTGCTTTAAATTACTGGCAACCTGACCCGCCAAAGAAAACTGCGATGCGAAATTATTTGAACGTGCGATTTTGCGGATTCATACTTAGATAAGTAGATCAATAGTATCAGTGAAGCTTGATCTAGCTGAAAAATAATTCTTTCATCATCAAAGAACAGAATTTATCCTGCTGTAAAATAAATAATTAGCAATTATAAAAAAGAACACACCGTTTGAAGCGATCAACGCTGATGCTCCACTAACGCAATCTTTTTCTTGCCCAAGAATATCGGTATTTTATTCGTGAGTGCATTTCCCTGGTTATGCTACATCCAGCAACGCAGATTTGTACTACTATGCAATCGCGAAATTATTCCACTTCGTGATGGTTTAATCACCACCCCTTGTTGGACTCAAACTACTCAATTACTCAATTAGTAATGTGAAAACGAACCTACTACCTGATGTTTATTTGATGTTTATTGTCATCAATAGCGGCTTATAATCGTTCATAATCGTCAAAATGCATTCTGAATTATCCGCAAAAATCGGCTATTATCCTCATTTATCGCCGTATAATAATAACGACATTTCGCATGAATACCACTCATAACCCGAAGGTCGTTGGTTCAAGTCCATCCCTTGCAACCAAATAAACAAAAACCATCCAATCGGATGGTTTTTGTTTATTTTGCATGTGATTCAGATGAACTTGAAGCCGCGACCGCCGTCGTTATGCGGCGGCGAAAGTCCTGTGGTATCTGTGCTTTTAGCGGCAGGCTTTGCGAAAAAAGCCGTTTGTGAAGCATGGCATGCGCGCAAAAAAGTCTCTCTCACGCAATCATTAAAACCGCACATTCTATTTCGTTTGCGATTGTATCCGCAGCTTATTCTATATGCCCCGCAACTTCGTATGCATCCCAAATCGCATATAAGATATTGGCTACCCGCCGCGCATCCCCCAGCAAATGAACCTGCGGCAACTCCCGTTTCAACTCCTCATACAATGCGTTCTCCGGCGAATAACCAATTGCGAGCACAACCGTATCAACCTCAAGCTTTATCGTTTCACTCTGACCCTGTAAAACCAGCGTTCTGCCATCATAATCAATCGCTTTTGCAGAGGTTATGGTGCGAATCCCTTTAAACGGAATCATCGCCTCGAGCATGCTGCTGTTTGCATGGCAAAGCGGGCGGTTTACCGCAAGTATTTTTTCGAGTGCTTCAACAATTGTAACCTGCTTTCCCAATTCCTGTAGGTGCAGTGCCAGCTCGCAGCCAACGAGCCCGCCTCCGATCACGGCTACGCGCGCTCCCGTATGCTTTTCCCCAAGTAAAACCTCTGCGGCGGTATAGACTGAATCACCAGAGAGCTGAATTCGATTTGGCTTTGAACCGGTTGCTATCAATACAACATCCGCTTTTTTATCAACGATTTCCTTTGCCCCCAACGTATGATTCAGATAGACAGGTACGCTCAACTGCTCAAGCGTATGTGTGTACCATGCTGCGAGCGCATGGTCGTCCTCTTTAAACGAAGGCATACCGCCGGGAATCAGATTCCCGCCAAGTTGATTTGATTTTTCATAGATCTCGGGCTTATGTCCGCGCAAGGCTAAAACCCTCGCCGCTTCACACCCTGCCACGCCGCCCCCAACGATAACGACACGCTTTGCTTTTCGGGCTGGTTCCAGACGTTGGGACCGTTCCCGGCATGCCTGTGGATTAACGGCGCAGTTCAGTGCAGAATATTCCTGAATCCGACCCATGCAGCCCTCCTGGCAGGATAAACAGGGTCGAATCGAGGCAGTATCACCACGATACAGCTTATTTACATAGTCCGGATCTGCAAGCAACGGGCGCGCGAGCGAAATAAAATCGCATGCGCCGTCGCGCAACGCAGAGAGCGCAAGCTCCGGGTTGTCCATCCGACCCGCACACAGCACAGGTGCATCAACCGCATTCTTCACAAGCTTGCAATACGGAATGTAGAGACCCTTTTTCTGATACATCGGCGGATGATTCCACCACCATGCGTCATAACAGCCTACGTCAACATCCATAGCATCATAACCATAGTCAACCAACAGTTTTGCTGCTTCCAAGCCCTCTGCTATATCTTTACCTTTTTCCTCAAACTGTTCGTCAGGCAGTGCGCCTTCTCGCCAGTCTTTCATGAAGCTCTTAACGCTATAACGCATCACAACGGGAAAATCTTTTCCACATGTCATTTTAATTTCATCCAGAATTTCGCGCGCAAATCGCAGGCGGTTTTCCAGGCTTCCGCCATATTCATCCGTACGCCGATTAAATATGGATATAGCAAATTGATCCAGCAAATATCCTTCATGTACCGCATGAATCTGCACACCGTCAAATCCGGCGCGTTTGGCATTATATGCGCCTTTACCAAACTGTTCAACGATTTCCCGGATTTCTTCGCGGGTCAGCGCCCGGCAGGTTTTGTCCAGCCATCTGTGCGGAATTGCGGACGGCGCAACCGAGGGGTTTTCCCCGAAGTTTGTGGGAATCGTCACGCGTCCGAATCCGCCGGACAATTGCAGAAATATCTTAGCGTCATATGCATGCACCCGCTCTGTCAGTTCCCGTCCGGTACGCACAAAATGCACAGCATTCATCGTTGAACAAGGGCTGTTTGGCATTGCATGTTCTTCTATGCGATTGTCCACCAGCGTCACGCCCGTAATGATTAGCCCAACGCCGCCTTTTGCGCGCTCTGTATAAAAATCGATACCGCGTTGATTGAATCCTCCATCCGTATCCCCAAGGCCCATTGGCCCCATAGGCGCCATAACAAAGCGGTTCTTCAAGGTGCAATTTCCAATTCGCATGGAGCTAAATAGCTCGGAATATTGTTGATTCATCATTCTCTCCCGTTTTTGTGTGCTTAATTAACTAGTTTTCCTCTATAGAAAAGCTGCGCGGAAAACCGCACAGCTTTTCACTCCTTAAAACTGATCCGAAAAAATATCTTCGAAACGGTCCTTGTTTTTCAAGAGCCAGGCGTTGGCATACGAGCAGGTAGCCGTTGCCTTCAGGCCGTTTTCGCGCAAGTGGTTCGCCACCGCTTCCATCATTTTTCCGGCTGCTCCCTGACCGCGCAGAACTGGGCTGACAAATGTGTGGTCAATGTCGACCTCGCCGTCCGTTGTATGCACATAAGTTGTTTCCGCAAGCAGTTCCTGGTTTTCATCCAGACTAAAAATACGGCCGTCCTCAATTTGAAATTCCATCGTTTACTCCTATTGTTCCTGCATTCTGCCGAAATTTGTGGTAGTTTATTACTAACGCAAATTCTTGAAGTGCCTGTCAATATTCGAAAAAGCCTCTCCCCGTCTTCCTGCCGAGCAAATTGCCGCGCACCATCTTTTTCAACAGCGGATGCGGGCGATATTTCGGGTCGCCTGTTTCGTTTTGCAGAACTTCCATAATCGCAAGACAAACATCCAACCCGACGAGATCACCCAGTTCCAGCGGCCCCATCGGATGGTTTGCGCCGAGTTTCATCGCCGTGTCGATTTCTTCCGCCGTCGCAACGCCGTCGGCATAAACGCCAACAGCTTCGTTTATCATGGTAATCAAAATGCGGTTAACAATGAACCCCGCCGCTTCCTTTACGCGAACCGGCGTTTTCCCGATTGAAGACGCAATCTCCATGATACGATCGCAAAGCGACTCCGGCGTTTGCAATCCTGCGATCACTTCTACAAGTTTCATGACCGGCGCCGGATTGAAAAAGTGCATCCCGACGATCGGACGGTCGAGTCCACGCGACATTTCCGTAATCGATAGAGAAGACGTATTCGTCGCAAAAACGCAATCTTTTTTGCAGATTTCCTGCAGCTTCGAAAACACGGATTGCTTCAGTTCCATCTTTTCCAGCGTTGCTTCAAGTACGAGATCGCATGCGCCGACTGTTTCGATCAATCCGGTATCAATGCGGGAAAGCACGCCGTCCATTGCGGACTGCTCCATCTTCCCTTTCTGCACCAGTTTCGAGAGGCTCGCGGCGATTTTTTTCTTGCCGTTTTCGGCATACTCTGCGGAAATATCGCAGAGGATCACCTCGTATCCCTCCTGCATCGCAAAAGTCTGCGCAATGCCGGAGCCCATCACGCCCGCGCCAATGACGCCAATTTTCATACGTCTTTCCTCCTTATCGGTCTTCAAACGGTTCCGGTTTCCTCTTTTCAACAAACGCTGTCATCGCGTTCTTCTGATCCGCTGTTTCATAACAGCTTCCGTATAACTGCATCGCGACTTCAAGATCCGCGTCAAGATCGGCGTCTGTGCGAAGATTCACCGCGGTCTTTGCCGCACGCACAGCAATGGGTGCGTTTGCCGCAATGCGGGAAGCCAGTTTTCCGGCTTCTTCCATCAGTGTTTCCGGTTCGTAAACCGCATTGACCAGACCGCAGGATTTCGCTTCGTCCGCCTTCATACGCCGTCCGCTGAACAACATCTCTTTTGCCATGCTCGCGCCGACGACCTTTGCAATTCTCTGCGTACCACCAAACCCGGGAATGATGCCAAGCGTCACTTCCGGCAGCGCGAACACAGCGTTTTCCGACGCAATGCGGATATCGCAGGCCATTGCCAGCTCAAATCCGCCGCCGAGCGCATATCCGTTTACTGCCGCGATCACCGGCATCGGCAGCGTCTCAATTCTGCGAAACAGGTCGGATCCCTTTTTGCCGAACGCCACCGCTTCCAGCTTGTTCTGGTCTTTCATAACGGCAATATCCGCTCCGGCAATGAACGATTTGCTTCCTGCCCCCGTAATAATCAGACACCGGTCTTTCTGCTCCAGTGCATCAAGCGCGGTTGCAAGATCATCCAGCACCGCATCGTTGAGCGCATTGAGCGCGTCCGGGCGGTCGATCGTTACTATCGCGACGTTTCCGTTGCGTTCCAATCTGGTGTATTGCATATCGATTTTTCGCCTCCTAGATTCGCTCCACGACAGCCGAAACGCCCATGCCGCCGCCGACGCAAAGCGTCGCAAGTCCATAGTGGGAATTTCTGCGCTTCATCTCGTGCAGCAGCGTCACAAGAATTCTTGTACCGGATGCGCCAACCGGATGTCCGAGCGCAATTGCGCCACCGTTTACGTTTACTTTTCCGGCATCCCAACCGAGTTCTTTGCCCACCGCAAGCGCCTGCGCTGCAAACGCTTCGTTCGCTTCAATCAAATCCATGTCCGAAATGCTTAAGCCGCATTGGTCTAACGCTTTACGCGTAGAATAGACCGGCCCAATTCCCATAATCGAGGGATCGACGCCCGCCGACGCACCCGTAATCCATCGTGCCATTGGCGTTACGCCAAGCCGCTTAGCGGCTTCAGCGCTCATGACGACGACTGCTGCCGCGCCGTCGTTAATGCCGGACGCATTACCGGCGGTCACCGTTCCGTCCTTTTGAAACGCCGGTTTTAATCCGGCGAGGCTCTCCGCCGTCACGCCGTCGCGCGCATATTCATCTTGTTCAAACGGTACAACTTCCTTTTTGACTTTCACCGGAACCGGCACGATCTCATCGGCAAATTTGCCCGTTTTTCGCGCCGTTTCGCACTTTTGCTGACTCTGTGCCGAAAATTCGTCCTGCATCGTCCGGCTAATGCCATATTTTGCGGCAAGGTTCTCCGCCGTGATTCCCATGTGATAGTCGTTAAACGCATCCCAAAGTGAATCGCGTACCATCGTATCCACAAGCTTACCGTCGTTCATGCGGTAACCAAAGCGCGCGCTTTGCAGCGCATAGACCGCGCTAGACATGTTTTCCATACCGCCCGCAACGATCACTTCCGCCTGTCCGGCCTGTATCATCGCCGCCGCCAGATTGATACATTTCAATCCGGACCCGCATACGTTGTTAAGCGTAAGCGCCGGCACTTCTTTTGGCAAACCTGCGTTGA
>QKAN01000193.1 GCA_003246365.1 Clostridia bacterium | reverse complement strand
CGCTCCTGCCCTATTTGAAAACCCACCCGCAGGATTGCATCGTCAGTTGTACCGTAGCAAGATTCGCTATTCAGCCGTTGCCTGCGCTGTATCTGCGCCTTCCAGCGATATTTCGGCTTTTGTTTTTCTAACGCTCAACATAACGCCGAGAATAATGATTGCTCCTCCAATGAATTTTCGAAGCGTAACTTGCTCTCCCAGAAAAATGTAGGAGAAAAACACGCCGAATAACGGAACCAAATTCAGCATGGATGTCACAGAACTTGCAGACATCGTCTTTAACCCACGGTTATAGAGCATAAACGCAATTACCGAACAGAACACGCCGAGAAACAGCATCATGGTAAACGACAGCAGCGTCGGAGTCTGCCATTCTGTTCGCTCGATCAGCGCCATTGGCATCATAAAAATTGTGCCGAACAACGTCGTGTAAAACAGCAGCGTTACCGGAGGATATTTATTGACCACCTTTTTCGTCATAAAATTGTAAATCGCCCAAACAATACCGGCAATCACAAGCAGCAGACTGCCGAGCAGTTCGCCGTGTTGACGCGAATCCGCCTTGACGTATGCAAGAATCACTACGCCTGCGATAGCAATGATGATACCAACTATCTTGAGTGCGTTGAGTTTCGTTTTATAAATCAAAGACTCCATCAAGAGCGTGATGACCGGATAAGACGCAATGATCAGCGTTGCATTGGAGGCAGACGTCCACTGCATAGCGATGTTTTGCAAGACTGCATACATCATGATTCCCGTTAATCCGCAAACTGCAATCGTAAAAATGTCTTTTTTATCCAGTCGCACCCTGTTTTGCGGCAGCAATGTAAGCGCGCCGAGAATTACGGAAGCAACGATGAACCGCGTTACGGCAAGCGTAATCGGTGGGTATGTTGCGTATGCGAATTTGATTGCAACAAAAGACGAACTCCATAAGATAAGAGCGCCAAGAACAGAGAAAATTGAGCCAGCGCTGGCCTGCTTTGTGTTTGACACCGTGTTATTCCCCTAACCCGATTATTTATCTAAGAAAAGCCGCTGCTCTTCGCAGCGACGTTTGCATCACGATATTCCATTTTTAATTTAATGTCAAGGGAATATATATGATTTAAGCTTGTCATTAGAATAATGGTTGAAAACTGTAACTGAACTTTTATAGACGATAGCTCAATATTTGCGCACAAAAAAAGGACATCTCTGAGATCAGAGATGCCCTTTTCTGTTGAGTCGATTACTTTGCCTGCGCAATGGCAACCGCAACGGCGACTGTTGCGCCGACCATCGGGTTGTTGCCCATGCCGATAAGGCCCATCATTTCGACATGCGCCGGAACGGACGAAGAGCCCGCGAACTGCGCGTCGGAATGCATACGGCCCATTGTATCGGTCATGCCATAGGAAGCAGGACCGGCAGCCATATTGTCCGGATGGAGGGTACGGCCCGTGCCGCCGCCGCTCGCAACGGAGAAATACTTTTTGCCGTGCTCGATGCACCATTTCTTGTAGGTGCCCGCAACAGGATGCTGGAAGCGCGTCGGGTTGGTGGAGTTACCGGTGATGGAAACATCCACGCTCTCGTGACGCATGATGGCAACGCCTTCATTTACGTCGTCCGCGCCGTAGCAGCGAACCTTGGAGCGATCACCATCCGAAAACGCCTTGGTCTTCGTGATTTCGAGCTTGCCGGTGTAATAGTCATATTCCGTCTCCAAATAGGTAAACCCATTGATACGGGAGATGACATACGCCGCGTCTTTGCCGAGACCGTTCAGAATGACCTGCAGCGGCTTGGTGCGGACTTTGTTTGCAGTCTTCGCGATACCAATCGCGCCTTCTGCGGCGGCAAAGCTCTCGTGCCCTGCAAGGAAGCAGAAGCAGTTGGTTTCTTCGCGCAGCAGCATTGCCGCAAGATTGCCGTGGCCAATACCGACTTCGCGCTGATCTGCAACCGAACCCGGAATGCAGAACGCCTGCAGGCCTACGCCGATTGCTTCCGCCGCTTTGTCCGCCGTTGTAACGCCGCTCTTAATCGCAATCGCCGCACCGATGGTATAAGCCCAGCACGCGTTTTCAAACGCGATTGGCTGGATGCCGCGGACGATGGAAAATACATCGATCCCTTTTGCGTCGCAAATCGCTTTTGCATCGTCGATTCCGTTGATGCCGTACTTCGACAGCTCTGCGTTGATTTTCTCGATTCTTCTTTCGTATCCTTCAAAAATAGCCATAGCTGCCTCCTTACGCTTTGCGCGGGTCGATAACCTTGGCGGCCTGGTCGAAACGCCCGTAGGTACCAATGTTCTTCTCGTAAGCCTCTTTGGGATCGACGCCCTTCTTGATTGCGTCCATCATCTTACCAAGGCTGACGAATTTGTAGCCGATGATTTCGCCGCCCTCGTCAAGACCGATCGCAAGCACATAGCCTTCCGCCATCTCCAGATAACGGGGGCCTTTGACCTGCGTGCCGTACATGGTGCCGATCTGCGAGCGAAGTCCCTTGCCGAGATCTTCGAGGCCTGCACCGATGGGAAGACCATCTTCCGAAAACGCGCTCTGTGTGCGGCCGTAAACGATCTGAAGAAACAGTTCGCGCATAGCGGTGTTGATCGCGTCGCAAACGAGGTCGCTATTGAGCGCTTCCAGAATCGTTTTGCCCGGCAGAATTTCCGCAGCCATTGCCGCAGAGTGTGTCATGCCGCTGCAACCGAGTGTTTCAACCAGCGCTTCTTCGATGACGCCTTTTTTCACGTTGAGCGTGAGTTTGCATGCGCCCTGCTGGGGAGCACACCAGCCAACGCCGTGCGTCAATCCGCTGATATCCGTAATCTGTTTTGCCTTAACCCACTTGCCCTCTTCGGGAATCGGAGCGGGATCATGCTTTGCGCCTTTCAGGACGCAGGTCATTTCTTCCACTTCACTGGAATAATGCATGTGTGAAGTTCCTCCTTGTCATGCTGAGTATACCTTGATTCATTCGCGTTTCAGTATAGCATCCGAAAAGCTTCGTTTCAATATGCGAAGATCGATTCTAAGCCCTAAAAATAGGGCGTTTTTTTATAAAATTCACGAAATCGACATCTTTTCTCAAATAAGCCTTCATTAGCCATTCAAATTTTATATATTTAGCATCTACGATACGAATTCGCTCATGTTTCTTGATTTGTTCTGCTTATCTGTATAATAATACAAATATTAATGAAAGAAGGGTGAAATCATGGGAAAGTCAAAGATTACGGATAAAGACGTTATATACCAACTTGCACAAATTCTTGTTCGGGAAATTACGCATTTCCAGAAGTCAAATGATCTGCCACTTGCCGAAGCGGTTGAACGCATGGTTGATACCGGGTCCGCACCTTTGATTCCCTATGCGTCACTCGCGAACGAACTCAATCAGATTTTTTCATTGCAAGATGCAAAGCAAAAATTTAACGCGGTCAACGTCGATCAATTCCTCAGCGTTTTACTGAAAGAGTCTATTAATTATTCCTATAAGATAGATGGCGTCACGCACAAAGGAAAAATACGCAAAAAGCTTGGATGCGATTTGCCGATTTCCGCAATCGTCGTCAACGCGAAAACTCATATTCCGGGGAAGCAATTCTTTTCATATTTTGATTTGCCGCGCGCAAACGAGCAGGAGATGCGGCAATCAGCGCAGACGTTGCTTGAAATGCTTTTCTCCTACAAAAAATGGAACGAATATCTCGAACGGGTCGATAAAGTTTTCGGTGAAAAATAATATTTCGTTCGCTAAAGCGCATCTCTGCCCGCGGGTTTTACTTCTGCCCGCGGGTTTCTTATGCTATACTGTTGTCAGCCGTTTGATTGGGGGATCTTCTGTTTGCACTATCTCTTTCCTGCTTTATACTTTGCCTTTGCCGCCGTACATATCTATGCCTGTGGAAGCCGTAAACGCCTGATGCTGCGCAGGGTCACCAAATGTACGCTCATGCCGCTCTTGGCAGTCTGTTATGTATTATACGCAAACGTCTTTTCTCCACTCGTATTACTGGCAATTCTATTCGGATTTGCAGGCGACTTTTTTCTTTTGCTTACGACACATCGCTGGGCATTTCCTGCGGGAATTGCTGCATTTGCCACCGGTCATGTGTTTTATATAATCAGTTTTTTGCGAATCACGCCCGCTTTTCCGAAGACTTATGTTTGGGTTTCGTTCGCCGTTTTCAGCGTTACCTATGCGGCGATTCTCATGCATTATCTCTGGAAAGGCATCCCGAAAAAGCTCAAGCCACCTAGTATTATATATGTGTTAATCATCGGAATCATGGCGTCATGCGCACTTATTTATGCTTCGTCCGGCGCTTCCAATATTGGCTGGATCGCCGGAGTCGGCGGTTTAGCGTTTGTCGTCTCCGACAGTATGCTGTCCATCGACGCGTTCCATCACCCGATTAAACATCGCAGCATACTCGTCATGTCCACATACATCCTTGCGCAAACGCTAATCGTAATTGCTTTTGCGTTTGCCTGATGAACTGACCAATAAGGAGAATCCATGCAAACAGAAATTATCCTGTTAATTGTATCCGTGCTTATGTTTGCCGCAATGGTTGTGCTGCTTTTCTATGTAATTAGGCGGCAGCAGGCTTTGCACGACGACATGAAGGATGATATAAACCACTCGCTGTCCGAACTCCGCCGCGAGCTGGGCGAAGGCGTGCAGTCCTCGGTATCTCACCTGGGGCGCATGATTCTGGATCAGCAACGCAATTCCGATGCGCAGGGAGAAACGCGCTTTAAGACTTTTGAGCAAGGGAACGAACAGCGCTTAAAGTCTTTTGAATTCAACAACGAGCAAAAACTGGAAGCCATTCGTCAAACGGTCGAACGCCGTCTGGTATCCATGCAAAACGACAATGCGCAAAAGCTTGACGAAATGCGCAAAATCGTAGATGAAAAGCTACAGCAAACGCTCGAAACCAAAGTTGCGCAATCCTTTAAGCTCGTCAACGAACGACTTGAACAGGTCTACAAAGGTCTTGGCGAAATGCAAACGCTCGCCAACGGCGTTGGAGATTTGAAAAAAGTACTCAGCAACGTGAAAACGCGCGGCATTCTCGGAGAAATTCAACTCGGTGCGATACTCGAAGAGATCCTCGCGCCGGAACAATACGAAACCAACGTCGCAACCAAGAGCGGTAGCGCAGATCGTGTAGAATACGCAGTTAAACTGCCGACAGACGAAGGCGCGCCCGTACTATTGCCGATTGACAGCAAATTTCCTGCCGACTTGTATTCCAACCTGCAGGACGCTTATGAGTCCGGCTCTCCGGAAGCGGTTTCCGCTGCGATTACGCAGCTTACGCAGCGCATCAAGCAGGAAGCGGCCAAGATTCGCGATAAATATCTCGATCCGCCGAATACAACCGATTTTGCGATCATGTTCCTTCCGTTTGAAGGGCTGTATGCGGAGGTTGTCAACCGCGGACTGGTTGAAGAACTCCAGCGGGTCTATCGCGTCAATATTGCCGGTCCTTCCACCATGGCAGCGCTGCTCAACAGTTTGCAAATGGGATTTCGCACGTTCGCGATTCAAAAACGCAGCAGCGAAGTTTGGCGCGTTCTCGGCGCGGTCAAAACTGAGTTTGATAAGTTCAGCAACGTACTTGCCAGTTCCCGCAAACGTCTCCAACAGGTGGACGACGATCTGGAGCAGCTCATCGGAACAAGAACGCGCGCGATCACGCGCAACCTTCGTTCTGTAGAACAACTGGATGAGAAAAATACGTCTCTGCTCTTCGGCGCTTTTATAGAAGGCGACTCGGACGACACGGACCCGGAAAACGAATAATGAAAAGCGCCTGAAAAGGCGCTTTTCTTCTGATCATTCAGAGTTTTTTATTCCTAAACATCAATAACTATTCCGGCATGAAGAGGGTTTAATTGATCCCCCATTTGTTCCTTTAATATTGAATACGGTACGCTACCGGTGCAATGCCCCGAATAATACACCGCGCCAGACGCCGCGAGAACATCACCAATCGCGCGAATTCGCTCTTCGGGTTCGCTTGTTTTGGTAGACGGACTATGCAGATGAAATCCGCTCACGACCACATCCGGCATACGGCCGATAATTTGTTCCGCCTTGCGCAGAATATTCACGATTCCGCAATGCGCGCATCCTGCGATTAATACAGTTCGATTCCCCTCATTGATCAGCATGCTTTGCTCATGTTCAAAATCATCCGGTTGTAAGGTTCCGTCACATTCCATCAGAATGGTCTGATTGCAAGAAGAAAACAGATCTCGTTCCCGCACACCGGAAAACAACGTAATACCGTTTTCTATTTCGATTTGTTCCGGCACAAACACGAGTCTCGCATCGTTTTGCAGGGTCACATCCAATCCTATATCGGCAATCTCGCCGTTTATCCGTTTTGAACGGTGCGGCAAAAATGCGCTTTCTAGCAAATAAATCTTCGCGCGTTTATTCTCCGTCAGAAACGTTGCCAAACCGCCGCCGTGGTCGTAGTGTCCGTGTGAAATAACCGCTAGATCAACATCTGAAATCGGGCAATTCAGCAGTGCCGCGTTTTCTGCAAACAAGTCTCCTCTGCCCATGTCAAACAATATCTTTTGGTCATTTGCCTCGACGTAAAGACTTAACCCGTGTTCTGCACCAAGCTGCGGCAATATGCTTTCATTTTCTACCAACGTTGTAATTCGCATGAAGTTCCTTTCCCAATCAAAAAGCGTCATTCAGGCGTTTTTTTCGCAGTTTGACGCTTTAAGCAACAAAGCTTCTATTTGCAGCGTGGATTGCCGCCGTGTTTTTGACAACCGCCGCAGTTGCAAACGTCTTCCTCTCCGTTGCACAGAATGTAGTCCCCACCTTGGATAATAAGTGATTTTCC